>JBEBTD010000073.1:0-10326 GCA_040393965.1 Leucobacter soli
CGACGAGCTCGAGGCCGAGCTCGAGCGGGCGTTCGACAACGGCATCGCGATCATCTTGCGCGGGCTGGGGCGATAGCAGGCCCCGCTGCCCCGGTGCCGACCCCGACTTCAGAAAGACCGCGCCGCGCCGCCGCGACCGGCTCAGAACAGCGTGTTCAGGTTCTGCATGCCACGCATCGCGTCGTAGTCGAGCACGACGCAGCGGATGCCGCGATCCTCGGCCAGCGTGCGCGCCTGCGGCTTGATCTCCTGCGCCGCGAAGACGCCCTGCACGGGGGAGAGGCGCGGATCCCGGTTCATGAGCTCGAGATAGCGGGTCAGCTGCTCGACGCCGTCGATCTCGCCGCGGCGCTTGATCTCGACCGCCACCGAGGCGCCGGAGGCGTCGCGCGCGAGGATGTCGACCGGCCCGATCGCGGTCATGTATTCGCGGCGCACGAGGGTGTGCCCGTCGCCGAGCAGCTCGATCTGATCGGCCAGGAGCTCCTGCAGATGCGCTTCGACCCCATCCTTGATCAACCCGGGGTCGACACCGAGATCGTGCGAGGTGTCGTGCACGATCTCGAAGAGCGAGACGATGAGACGGTCGGCGGTCTTCGCGTGCGTGACCTGCCACACCTCCCTGATGCCGGCTTCGAGCTGCTCCTCGTCGGGCTCGATCGGGGCCAGCGAGCAGGGAGGGCTCATCCAGTTGAGCGGCTTGTACGAGCCGCCGTCGCTGTGCACGAGGATCGAGCCGTCGTTCTTGAGCATGAGCACGCGCGTCGCGCGCGGCAGGTGCGCGCTGAGGCGGCCCGCATAGTCCACGGAACAGTCTGCAACCACGATTCGCACCCGGATAGCCTACCCGGCCCGCGGCTGGGGCGACGCCGATCGGCGCGTGCTGCTCCTAGTAGCGCCGTTTCTTTCAGTCGGAGTTCTGCGTTCGCTCGGAGAACGTCGCGAGATTCCTCCGAGCGAACGCAGAACTCCGACGTAAGAGCCATGGGCTCATCGGCGGGGCCGCGTCGCACCGGAGAGCGCGAGGGCGAGCAGCGTGAACAGCGGCAGCACCCAGAACGCGGGGAGCAGGCCGATGTGCTCGCCGAGCAGCCCGAAGGCCATCGGGCCGAGCAGCATCGAGGTGTAGCCGATCGCGGAGACCGCGGCGACGTCGCGCGCAGCGGTGCGGGGGTCGTCTGCCGCCGCCGAGATCGTGATGGGCCAGCAGACGCCCGTGCCGAGGCCCCACAGCACGGTGCCGAGAACCATGCCCGCGCCGTTCGGCACGAGCACGACGACGAGCACGCCGATCGTGGCGCAGACGAGGCTCGAGCGCAGCACGGCGACACGGCTGAACCGGGTGAGCAGCGCCGAACCCGCGAGACGCGCGGCCACCACGGAGCCGAAGAAGACGCCGAGCATGATCGCGCCGAACTCGTTCGACACCCCGCGCCCGTCCACGAGGGCGAGCGGCAGCCAGTCGGCGGGTGCGCCCTCGACGAGACCCGCCGAGAGCGTGATGAGCCCGATCAGCAGCACGCGCGGGTCGCGCCACGGGTTGTATCGGGTCGGCTGCGCCGGGGCGCCCGCCGAGGATCCCGCGCCGCCGTGCGCCCCTTCGATCACGGGGATCGAGCCGGTGGTCGTGGTGAGGGTCTGGGGGCCGGTGCTCGACTCCACGACGGGAACCGCGCCCGTGGTCACGAGGGGGCCGGTGGCGGATCCGGGGCCGTTCGTGGAGCCGTCGACCAGCCCCGCCTCGTCGACGGGTACCCAGCGCAGCACGGCGAAGCAGCCGGCACCGAGCACCATCACGACGGCGAGCAGGTGCAGCTGCAGGGGCACGCGGGCGCTCTCTGCGAGCGCACCGATACCCATCGCGAGCATCGTGCCGATGCTGTAGCAGGCGTGCATGAGCGGCAGGCGCGGCCGGGCGTAGGCGCGCTCGGCGCCCGCCCCGCTGACGTTCATGGCGATATCGGTGGAGCTGAAGCTGAGACCGTAGACGAACAGCACGACGAGACCGAGCGGGACGAGGCCCGAGAGCATGATCGCGACCGCGCCGGGCAGGGCGAGGATCTGCGCGGCCACGGTGAAGAACATGAGGCGCCGCGGTCCGAGCCGCTCGATGAAGCGGCCGGCGACGAGCATGCCGGCCAGGCTGCCGGCGGCCAGACAGAGGCCGTACACGCTCATCTGCAGAGTGCTCGCCTCGAGCTCGTCGCGCAGCGAAGGGAGACGGCTGAGCCAGCTGCCGAAGCTCAGGCCCATCGCCAGGAACAGTACCAGGCAGGCGCGCACCCAGCGGGCGTTCGAGCGGTGTTCGGGGTCAGCGGGCTGGGTCACGTAGAGAGTCTAGGGTCTGGCGAGCGGTGCTCGCTCGGCTGCCCTTCAACCGCTCCCTCTGCCCGATTCCGCTGCGGCGATATGGTGCAAAACGCGCCGATAACGTGCAGTGAACGAATAGCATTGGCTCGTGACTGCAGAAACCGCCCCCGGCGTCGAGGGCCTCGAGGAACGCTCGATCACTCATTACGGCGAAGCCGACATGGCGCGCGTGGGCGTGCGAGGCGTCGGCGGCAGCCTCGGCATGAACGCCAAGGTGCGGGCGTTCGGCGCGATCCTCGCCATCGGCGTGAGCGGCGCCCCCAGCGAATTCGAGCGCCGTCCGTTGCGGCCGGGACTGCCGACCATCGACATCGTCTTCGTGCAGCGGGGCGAGTTCGCGTACCTCGAAGGCGGGGAGTGGGTGAGATCCCGCGGCCCCCTCATGGTCGCGCCGAGCGGGCTGCCGAACCGGGTGCGCTTCACGACCGACTGGAAGTTCGTCGTCGCCCGCGTGCCCCGCGAGGCGCTGCTGCCCTTCGTGCCGATGCTGACCGACGAGGTGAGGATCTACAGCGAGCTCACCGTCCCCGAGAAGGCGATGGAGGCATTCCTGGCGCAGTCGGTCGACAGCGAGCAGGAGGTGTCGCCCGGCGACAGCCACACCGTGGATCGCATGGTGCTCGAGATGGCGGGCGCGATGCTGCGCGGCCGTCAGGGCGAGGGTCTGCAGCCGGGATCGCCGCACGCCGTGCTGCGCGATCGGGTGCTGGCGCAGATCGCCAAGCAGAGCGGCGACTCGCAACTCGACCCCGCGCGCCTGGCACGCGAGGCCGGGGTCTCGCTGAGGCATCTGCAGTCGGTGTTCGCCGAGGCCGGCACATCGGTGGCGGGGGAGATCCGGCGAGAGCGCGCCCGCGTCGCGCGCTCCACGCTGCAGGATCCGCGCTTCGACGAGATCGGCATCGAGGAAATCGCGGCGCGGTCCGGTTTCGGCTCGAGCGTGACCATGCGCCGCGCGCTCGACGACATCTACCGGCTGAGCCCGCGCGAGCTGCGCAATCGCCGCGGCTGAGAGCGGCCGCCCCGTTCGGCATCTCAGACCCCGAGCACGATCCAGCGCTCGCCGCGGGCGCGAAGGCCGAGGGTGAGCAGTCTCGCGAGCATGAAGCAGATGCTGAATGCAGCGGTCAGCGCCACGAGCGCGCCCGCTTCTCCTCCTTCCGTCGCGGTTCTGTTCAGTGCGCCCCCGGGCGCGAAGGCCGTCAGGAGCCAGAGCGCGGGCAGGTACATCGCGAGATTCACGAGACTCGTCCAAGCAAGGTACCGCGCGTCGCCCGCTCCCATGAGCACGCCGTCGAGCACGCAGACGAGACCGAAGATCGGCAGCGAGACGGCGAGCACGAGCAGCGACGGCGGAAGCATCGCGAGTACGCGCTCGTCGGTCGTGAACACCCTGCCGAGCACGGGGCTCGCCGCAGCGAGCACGAGCCCGGCGGCGGCCCCGCAGGCGAGCCCCCAGAACACGGTGCGCCGCAGCACCGCCCGCGCCCGATCCGCGTTGCGCGCGCCGAGCGCGTCTCCCACGAGGGCCTGGGCCGCGATGGCGAGCGCGTCGAGCGCGAAGCCGGCGGTCGAGAACAGGGTGAAGACGATCTGGTAGCCGGCGGTCGCGGCAGTGCCATGAGCGGCGGCTGCAGCGACCGTGACGGTCACGGCGGCGCGCAGCCCGAGCGTGCGCACGAAGAGCCAGCCTCCGCTTCGTCCCGCGTGCCGGAGCCCGTCGAGCCGGGGGAGCAGCCCCGCGCCGTAGCTGCGCGCATGCCGGCCGACGACCGCGAGGTAGACGGCGACCATGCTCCACTGCGCCGTCACCGTTCCCCATGCGCTGCCGGCGATGCCCCAGCCGAGGCCGTAGATGAACCACCAGTTGAGCAGGGCGTTCGCGGTGAAGCCGAAGCCGGCCACGTAGAGCGGCGTTCGCGTGTCCTGCAAGCCGCGCAGCAGACCGGTCGCCGCGAACACGATGAGCATGGCGGGCAGGCCTGCGCATGAGATCGCGAGGTAGGTGTGCCCCTGCGCCGCTACCGCGGCTTCGACGCCGAACAGCTCTATCAACTGCCGACTCGCCGCCCAGAGCGCGCTCGCAATGAGCACGCCAAGGCCGAGCGCGAGCCAGAGCCCGTCGATGCCGGCCTGCACCGCGCCCCGCGGATCGCCCGCGCCTCGCCGCCTCGCGACGAGAGGAGTGGTGGAGTAGGCGAGGAAGATCATCAGGCTGACCGCTGTCTGCAGCACCGTACCGGCGATCGCGAGCCCCGCGAGCGGTTCGGCCCCGAGACGGCCGACGAGCGCGGAGTCGACGATGAGGAAGAGCGGCTCGGCGATGAGGGCGCCGAGCGCCGGGATCGCGAGCGCGGCGATGCTGCGGTCGATGCCGCGTCTGTCTGCCCGCCGGACGGTGGCGGGGCGATCCCTGTCGAGAACCATGCTGACCACGCTACTTCCAACCGACGACATTTCGGCAGCGCGTCGTAGGCTTCGCCCGCACGCGTTGCGCCGCGGGCGAATCCGGTACCGCTCGTCCCTGCCGTGCTCGCTCGGAACCCTGAACCGGAGGCGCAGATCCGCGGGCCCGTGTCGAATGTGTCTGCCGTGCTCGCTAGTCTGGTTCGCATGACCGACAACGACGTGACCGCCCCTGGCAACTACGGCCCCGCCGGCATCGACCTCGCCGAGCTCGATCCCGCCGTGCGCCCGCAAGACGATCTGTTCCGCCACGTCAACGGTCGGTGGATCGAGCGCACCCAGATCCCGGCCGACAAGGCTCGATACGGCAGCTTCGCCGTGCTCGCGGAGAACGCCGAGGCCGCGGTGCGCGACATCATCACCGGCATGCCGGCGGTCGAGGCGGGCCCGATCTCCGGCGGCGAGGATCGCGAGGCGGACAAGATCGCCGCGCTCTATGCGAGCTTCATGGACGTCGAACGGGTCGATGCGCTCGGCGCCGGCCCCATCGTCGCAGATGTCGAGCGTGCCCTCGCCGTCTCGTCGACCGAGCAGCTCGTCTCCCTCGTCGCCGAGCTCGAACGGCAGGGACTCGGCGGCTTCTTCGGCATGGGCGTCGACAACGACCCCGGCGATCCCACCCGCTACATCGTCTTCGTGATGCAGGGCGGCCTCGGCCTGCCCGACGAGTCCTACTATCGCGAGGAGCAGTTCGCCGAGATCCGTGAACAGTACCCCGCCCACATCGCGCGCATGCTCGGATTCGTCGGCTTCGCCGAGGGCGAGGCGCAGCACCTCGCCGCGCTCGCCTTCGACCTCGAGACCCGCATCGCCGCATCGCACTGGGATCGGGTGGCGAGCCGAGACATCCAGAAGATCTACAACCTGCGCAGCTTCGAGCAGTTGCAGCTGCTCACCCCTGGCATCGACTGGGCCTCCTATCTGCGCACGGCCGGTGCCTCCGAGCAGGCGTTCGCCGAGGTCGTCGTCGGGCAGCCGGAGGCCATCGGCGGGCTCGCGGCGCTGCTCGTGCCCGAGGAACTCGAGGGCTGGCGGGCCTGGCTCGTCTGGCAGATCGTCCGCGGCTCGGCCGCCCTGCTCTCGCAGGAGATCTCGAGGGCCAACTTCGACTTCTACGGCACGGTGCTCACCGGGGCGACGGAGCAGCGGGATCGCTGGCGACGGGGCGTCTCGTTCGTCGAGGGCGCGATGGGCGAGGCGGTCGGCCGTCTGTACGTCGAGCGCCATTTCGACGAGTCGTCGAAGGCGTCGATGGACGTGCTCGTGGGCAACCTGATCGAGGCCTACCGCCGCTCGATCCTCGCTCTCGACTGGATGGGAGAGCAGACCAAGCAGCGCGCGCTCGAGAAGCTCGAGAAGTTCACCCCGAAGATCGGCTACCCCGTCAAGTGGCGCGATTACTCGATGCTCACGGTCGACGCCGACGATCTGCTCGGCAACTCGCGCCGGGTCGCCGAGATGGAGTTCGACCGCGAGCTCGGGAAGGTCGGCAGGCCGATCGACCGCGACGAGTGGTTCATGACCCCGCAGACCGTCAACGCCTATTACAACCCCGGCTTCAACGAGATCGTGTTCCCCGCGGCGATCCTGCAGCCTCCGTTCTTCGACGCCGGGTGGGACGACGCCGCCAACTACGGCGCGATCGGCGCTGTGATCGGCCACGAGATCGGGCACGGCTTCGACGACCAGGGATCGCAGTACGACGGCGACGGCAAGCTCACCGACTGGTGGACGGCCGAGGATCGCGAGGCCTTTGAGGCCCGCACCAAGGCCCTCATCGCCCAGTACGACGCGCTCTCGCCCGAGGGAGCCGAAGGCCGGACGGTCAACGGTGAGCTCACCATCGGCGAGAACATCGGAGACCTCTCCGGTCTCGAGATCGCCTGGAAGGCGTATCTGATCTCGCTGGCTGCGAAGCAGCCGGCTTCGTCTCGCGGCGCGAATGGTGAAGCCGCCGAGAGCCACCTCGGCCACGGCGCCGAGCCTCCGGTGGTCGACGGGCTCACTGGCGCCGAGCGCTTCTTCCTCGCCTGGGCGCAGGCGTGGCAGCAGAAGTCGCGTCCGGAGGAGACGGTGCGCCTGCTCACGATCGATCCGCACTCGCCCAACGAGTTCCGCTGCAATCAGATCGTGCGCAACCTGGGGCCGTTCCACGAGGCATTCCGCACCGTGCCGGGAGACGGCCTCTGGCTCGAGCCGGAGGCTCGCGTCTCGATCTGGTGAGCGCTGCTCCGGCTTCTCCCCGCTCAGCCTCCCGCGGAGTTTGTCAGTGGTGCCGGGTAGCATGGTTCCATGCCTGCTAGCCACCCGGTTCTGTCGTTCTTCAGCGGAGCCATGGGCCTCGATCTGGGGCTCATCGAAGCGGGTCTCGACGTCGTCATGGGGCAGGAGCTGGACGCCCGGGCCGTCGCCACGATCGAGGCGAACGGGCATCGGGTGCTGCCCGGCGACCTGCGGGTGATCCTCGAAGAAGATCCCCGGTTGAGCGAGCTGCAGCGTCGCGCCGGTGTAGCCGAGGGCGAGCTCTTCGCGGTGGTCGGCGGGCCGCCGTGCCAACCCTTCTCGACCGCCGGCCGTCGTCTCGGAGTCGAAGACGCGCGGGGCATGCTCGTGTTCGACTACCTCACGGCGGTGGAGCGGCTCATGCCGCGCTTCGTCGTGCTCGAGAACGTGAAGGGGCTCGTGAGCGCGCCGGGCATGCATCGCGAGACCCTGGTGGAGGAGATCGCCGAGCGGCTCGAGTCGATCGGGTACCGGGTGGAGTGGGGTGTCGTCGACGCCGTGCACTACGGCGCCGCCCAGTTCCGCGAGCGGCTGCTGCTCGTGGCGAGCCGCGACCACGAGCCGATCTTCATCCCCGTTCCGACGCACTTCCAGTATCACCAAGACGGGCGGTATCGCTGGCAGACGCTCGCAGACGTGATCGGCGACCTGCCCGACGCCGAGCAGGAGGCGGGGCGCTTCAGCCCGAAGGTGCAGGCCGTGCTCGACCTCGTCCCCCCGGGGGGCAACTGGCGCAGCCTGCCTCCGGAGGTCGCCGAGGAGGCGATGGGCGGCGCCTGGAAGTCGGGCGGCGGCAAGGTCGGCTTCTTCCGCCGCATCAGCTTCTCGGAGCCCGCGCCGACGCTGCTCACCTCGCCGGTGCAGAAGGCGACCATGCTCGCCCACCCCACGCTGCCGAGGCCGCTTTCCGTGCGGGAGTACGCCCGCATCCAGGGCTTCCCCGATAGCTGGCAGTTCGTCGGCACGACCTCCGACAAGTACCGGCAGATCGGCAACGCCGTGCCGGTGGCGCTCGGCCGGGCGATCGGGCAGATGCTGCTCTCGGTGGCTGCGGGCGACGCAAGGATCGAGACCAAACGCCGACGAGGCACCTCGACGCACGGGCGTCAGGACGTGCGGACGATGCTGGCGGCCTGACATGGTGGCGCCCATCGAAGACGAGGCGCTCGGCGCCCAGGTGTCGAGTCTGCTCGACCAGTTCCACACCCGCCGAGTCCAGGTGCTCGACTCGCTCGAGCTGCGCAAGGTGCTGCGACGAAAGAACCCGTTCCTCTACCGGGCTATCGGCGCCGACGAGCCGACCGAGATCGTCGGCAGTCTGCTCGACGCCTCGATCTCGAGCTCGGACGAGACCCTCTTCGGCAACATCTTCTTCGAGCCCCTCGCCCTCTGGGTCGCGTCCGAGGCCCACCGAGGCGATCCATCGGTATCGGTGAGAGCATCGAGCGCCGCGGGCGTCGACATCGAGATCGAGACCGAGAAGCGGGTCTCCCTCTACGCGGTGAAATCGGGCACCGCCGTGTTCAACTCGCAGAGCTCGAAGAAGCAGCTCGAAGAGTTCCGGGCGGCGAGGAGCCGGCTGTTCAAGACGCAGAAGCAGTTCGACGGAGTCATCGCCTATTCGTACGGGAAGAAGCGGGCGAGAACCGGCGAAGTGCGCGCACTCGCCGGACAGGATTTCTGGGACGAGATCTCGGGCGAGACGGAGTTCTACCTGCGAGTCATTCGGGCGATGGGCCTCGGCGCCGCCCGACGCGAGCTGAGCTTCCGCGCGGCCTACCAGAGCGCCGTGCAGCGCTTCTCGACGGAGCTGCTCATGAACTTCTCGGGCGATGACGGCGGCCTCGACTGGGAGAAGCTGCTGCGCTACAACAGCGGCAGCGGCCAGACGGCGTTCGCCTGGCGCAGTTAGGCGAGACCGCAGGGTTTCGCCCCCACGCATGCGGCGTAGTGCGCAGTTACGAGACGGGCTCCGGAACCTGGCCGGTGCCTGCGCCCCTGCGCGATCCGAGAATGTCAGAGGTTCGGCATAGCCTTCGATCATGTGAACTCTCACCCGAACGAAGGAGCCGCCATGAACAATACAGCCACGCTCTCGGCATCGATGCTCGCCTGCGAGTCGATCGACGATGAGCGCTTCTTCGAGGCCACCGCTCTGCTCGCCACCAGGTTCGACCGGCGCAGCGAGTTCGGCGACCTCAGATCCGACCCCGAGGCACCGCAACTGCTCTTCGACTGGTTCGTCCACGCCGAGCAGCGTGTGCCCGATCCGCGGGTCTGGGATCTGAGTTGCCAGATCCTCGACTACTTCGATCCCGACTTCGGCCTCTATCTGCCGCACGAGTGGCCCTGGGACACGCGCGATCGACTGCTCCGGCTCGCCGATCGGCTGCGCGCCCGCGTCGAGTGGGTGCCGGTGTTCGAACGTGCGGTTCTCCGCCCCGAGCCCGCCACCGTTCGGGCCATCGCCTGCTGCGCGGCCGAGCGCCTCGGCGTCGACCCCTACTCCGCCCTGTGGGCCTATCTCTGCGAGCATGTCGACGACGGCTTCGCCTGGTACCTTTTGTCGCGCTCCATCGATGAACGGAGGCTGCCCGCCTACCTCGCTCTTGCCCGTAAGACGCTCCTTTCCGATCGAGATGCGCTTGTCGAATCGAGTTCGCTCCCGGCAGCGAGCCCCGACTCCGTGCCGCGCTCGTCGAAGCGGGAGGATGCGCGCTGGTACGTCTGGCGGGAGGTGCTGCGTCTGCTCGAGCGGTTTCCGGGCGAAGGGCTCGGGCTGGTCGAGGCAGCGCTGCGATCGCACGATGCCGGCCTGCGCATCCAGGCGGTCGACCTGCTGGGCTTCCACTGGGGCGAGTATCGCCTGCCGCTCGACACGATCACGTTGGCGCGCGAGTTGGCCGCCGAGGAGGAGCACCCAGTCGCTCGAGAACGGTTCGACCGGTTACTGCAGCGGGCCTGAGCTCGGCGGGGTGAGCGGAGTGCTCGGCCCGTGCGCCTCACCGTCGCGCGAGCCGAGTGCTACCGTGCCGTGCGATTCGCAGGCAGTATCGAGGTGCTGCTCGCAGGCGACGAAGCGTGCGCGACATGCGGGGTTCGCGCAGTTGCTCAGGCGGTTCGAGGGTGCGCTGCACGCCGCGCAGCGTCCAAGCACCTCGGCGCCGGGTGCGAAGTCCACGGTCTCGCGACCGTCGAAGACTGCGA
>JBEBTD010000074.1:0-10273 GCA_040393965.1 Leucobacter soli
TGCTCGCGGCGCTCTCGATCGCCTCGATCTCGCTGCTGTTCATCGGCGACTTCGAAGGCAAGTTCGAACGGGTCTTCTCGACCTTCTTCGCCTTCGCGGTCTTCGTCGGCCTCACCGCCTTCGACACTCGTCGCGGGCAGCGCAACGAGTGGTACGCCCCCGTCGCGCTGATCGCGAACTCGTACATCCTCGCCCTGCTGCTGATCGTCGTGTGGATGACCCCGGCGGGCTGGTCGCTCTCGTGGGACATCTTCTGGAAGAGCATCGTGGTGATCGCCGTGACCCGCGCGGTGGTCGGCTGCAGCCAGGCGCTCCTGAACATGGCCGAGAACCGGCCGAAGCCGCTCGGCGTCTTCGCCCTCGTCACGAGCCTGCTCGCGACCGTCACCGGCATCCTCTTCACCGCCCCCATCGCCATCGAGGTCTTCCGCGTCGACGTGCCCGAGCTGTACTGGCGCTTCGCCGTCGCCTCGCTCATGCTGACGGCGCTCGGCCTCTCGATCACGCTGCTGCTGCGCTGGTCGTACGGCGGAGGGGAGCGGGAGGCCGCTCGCCGCGCCCGAGCGCAGGCCTTGGCCGCCGCTCCTGCCGCGCCCTACCCGCCGGTCGCGCCGGCCACGCTCGCCCAGCCCGCGCCCGCGCAAGCCCCGCCCGCTCCCGCGGCTCCCGCCCAACCGCTGCTGCCGTGGCCGACCTTCCCCGACGGCCGCCCGCTGCCGGTCGGCCCCGACGGCCAGCCCGACTTCTCCGCGTTGAACCGCTGAGTCCGCGCTTCGCCGCGTGCCTGCGGGGTGCCGTCAGAGGCCCCGGTGGTACGCGGCGAAGCGGCCTGTGGGGCCGTCGACGACCGTGACGGGTGTGCGGAAGACCCGCGTCAGCACCTCGTCGCAGATGATCTCCTCGGGCGAGCCGTGCACGGCGACCTTTCCGTCCTCCATCGCGATGATGTAGTCGCTGTAGGCGGCGGCGAAGTTGATGTCGTGCAGCACGATGATGATGGTGCGACCGAGTTCGTCGGCGGCCTGTCGCAGCTGCTGCATCATCTGCACCGAGTGCTGCGCGTCGAGGTTGTTGAGCGGCTCGTCGAGCAGCAGGTACTCGGTGTCCTGCGCGAGCACCATGGCCACGTAGGCGCGCTGGCGCTGCCCGCCCGAGAGCTGGTCGAGAAAGCGCTGCTCGAGCTCGGTCATGTCGAGGAAGTCGATGGCCTCGGAGATCTTGTCCTCGTCCTGCCGCGTCAGGCGTCCGCCGCTGTAGGGGTAGCGGCCGAAGCCGACCAGCTGGCGCACGGTGAGCCGAGTGACGAAGTGGTTCTCCTGGCGCAGGATCGACACGGTCTTCGCGACCTGCTTCGAGGGGGTGCGGTGCACGTCGAGGCCGCCCACCTCGACCGTGCCCTCGTCCGGGGAGAGCAGTCTGCCCATCATGGTCAGCAGGGTCGATTTGCCGGCGCCGTTCGGGCCCACGAGCGAGACGATGCCGCCCGCGGGCAGCTCGAGCGACACGGGGCCGATCTCGACCTCGCTGCTGTAGCGCTTGACGACGTTGGACAGGCGGATCACAGGCGCCCCCTTTTCAGAATGACGATGAGGAAGACGAGGCCGCCGATGAGCTCGACGATGATGGTGACCGTATCGACCATCGGCAGCACGTGCCGGAGCAGGAAGTAGGCCCCGCCGAGGATGACGTAGCCGAGCAGCCACGCCACCGGCAGGATGCGGCGATGGTCGTAGGTGTCGGTGAGCGTGTAGGCGAGGGTGGCGACGAGGAAGCCGAGGAAGGTCATCGGCCCCACGAGCGAGGTGCTCATCGCGATGAGCACGGTGACGAGGGTGAGCGAGAGCATCACCTGGCGCTTGTGATTCATCCCGAGGTTGGTGCTGGTCTCGCTGCCGAGCGAGAGCACGTTGAGTCGGCGGGCGAGGATCCAGAGCGTCGCGGCGGTCGCCGCGCAGACCGGGATCACGAACCAGAGGAACTCGGTGTCGGCGTTGCCGACGTTGCCGAACATGCGGGCGCGCAGCACGTCGAACTCGTTGGGATCGAGCATGCGCTGCATGAAGGTCGAGAGCGCGCCGAGACCCGTGCCGATGATGATGCCCACGAGCAGCATGACGTGGAGGTTGCCGAGCCTGCCCGAGAAGAGCCAGGAGTAGAGCAGCACCGCGAACAGCACCATCATGGAGGTCTGCAGCAGGAACTGGGCGAAGCCGTCGAGCTCGGTCAGGCCGCTCATGCCGAAGAAGAAGACGATCGAGGTCTGGATCAGGATGTAGAGCGACTCGAATCCCATGATCGAGGGGGTGATGATGCGATTGTTGGTCGCGGTCTGGAAGGTGACCGTGCCGAAGGAGTGGCAGAGCGTGACGAGTGCGATCACGACGAGCGATTCGATGCGCATACGGGAGATGCGCCACCACTTCTCGCTGAACGGCTCGTGCTGATTCCCCCAGGACAGCATCAGCACGGTCAGCAGCGCTGCGGCGAGGATCAGTCCTCCGAGCACCAGCAGATACCGCTTGCGATGGCTGCGGCTCGTGTAGGCCCCGACGCGGCGCTCCGCCGCGGTGGGGGCGGTCATGACGTCAGCGGACAAGGCTCCTCCTCGTGCGAAGCAATAGGAAGATGAAGACCGCGGAGCCGACTGCGCCGAGCACGAGCGAGACGGGCACCTCGAACGGCATGATGATCACCCGCCCGATCAGGTCGCAGACGGTGACGATCCAGATGCCGGTCAGGAAGACCCAGGGGATGTTGGTGCGCAGGTTGTCTCCCCGGATCATGGACACGATGTTGGGCACGATGAGCCCGAGGAAGGGGAGGGCGCCGATGATCACGGTGACCACCCCGGTGACGATGGAGACGAGACCCACGCCCAGCAGCACGACGCGCTCGTAGTCGAGACCCGCGTTGGTCGCGACATCCTTGCCGAGCCCGGCGACCGTGAAGCGGTCGGCGACGATCACGACGATCACGGCGACGATCGCGACGATCCAGAGCGGCTCGTAGCGCCCGATCTCGACGCCCGTGAAGCGCCCCGCGAACCAGGCGCCGATGGTCTGCAGCAAATCGAACTGCAGGGCGATGAAGGTGGAGATCGCGCTGATGACGGCGCCGAACATGATGCCGACGATCGGCACGATGAGCGACGATTTGAGCGTCACCCGTCGCAGGAACGAGAAGAAGATGAGGGTGCCGATGAATGCGAAGACGATGGCGACGATCATGCGCGTCATCAACGACGGCATGGGGAGTGCGACGTAGGTGAGCAGGAGGCCGAGGCCGGCCCATTCGGTGGTGCCGACGGTGGTCGGCTCGACGAAGCGGTTCTGGGTCATCAGCTGCATGATGAGTCCGGCCATGGCCATGCTCGCACCGGCGAGCACGAGCGCTACGGTACGGGGGATGCGGGTGATCCAGGCGAACTCGTGGCCGCGGCCGACGGTGTCGGTGATGTCCGCCACCCCGGTGAACACGGAGAGCGTCAGCAGACCCATCGTGAGCACGATCGCGATGAACAGGGGCAGACCGCCGCTCAGGCGAGCGCGACGGCGAGCAGGAGCGACTCGCCTCGAGGCGAGCGCGTCGACATTGGTGACCCGTCGGGCCGGTGGGGCTGAGGAGGTCATGGCGAACCCTTCGTCTATCGGCAGTGCACCGCCGCGCCCGGTTGGAGCGCGGCGGTGCACGTGAGGCGTACGAGCGCCGGGACGGCTACGCCTTGAAGGCCTCAGCGAGCTCGTTCAGCACCGTGGTGTACGTGACGATGTCCTCGGTAAGGTAGAAGTCGGCGGGCATCACGTAGATCGCCTGGTTCTGCACGGCGGGGACGTTCGCGAGGGCGGTCGAGCTGTTGATGAGCTCGAGTGCCGGCGACGACTCGCTGTCGGCGAAGGCCGCCTCACGGTCGAGCACGAGGAAGAAGTCGGCGTTCGCCTCGGCGATGGCCTCGATGGAGATGTCGTCGCCCTGATGGTTCTCCGAGCCGGAGGCGTCGAGCGCGGGGGTCAGACCGACGAGGTTGAAGAAGATGCTCGCGCCGCGGCCGTCGTTCGGGTTCGAGTAGCGGATCTCGTTGCCGCTGGTGACGAGGCCCATGACGGTGACCTCGGGGTCGTAAGCCGCCTTGGCGTCATCGACGGCGGTGTGGAAGTCGTCGATGACGGCCTCTGCCTGATCCTGCTTGTCGAAGATCTCGCCGAGCAGGGTGACGCTCTCGACGAGGTACTCGTCGACGCTGAGCTCGTCGTTGGTCATGTCGACGAAGGCGGCGTCGGGCGCGGCCTTCTGCATGTCCTCGGCGTGGCTCTGGTAGCGGTAGCCGTTGATGATGAGGTCGGGATCGGCCTCGACGACCTTCTCGAAATCGGGCTCGCCGTGCGTGCCGAGGTCGAGGATCGACTCGTCGGTCGCGAGCGGGTTGTTGGCGCTCATGAGGGCCCGAGGAGCGGCTGAGAGTTCGACGCCCCAGTCGGAGACGAGCTGGAAGAGGCGGTTGTCGGTCACGATGACGCTGTCGGCGCTCTCGATGGTCACCTCGTTGCCGGCCATATCGGTGACCGTGCGCGGGAACTCCGCAACGGCCTCGGGGGTGGTCTCCGGCTGCTCGGCAGCGGGTTCGCTGCTGTTCGAGCACCCCGTCAGGGCAAGTGCGGCGATCGCGACGCTCGCGAGTGCGGTGATTCCTCGACGCTTCAAAGTCGACATGCGGCGTATACTCCTCTTGGAACTCATGTTCATCTCACTAGGCTTAGGCTTGCCTAAGTAACATCAGACTATCAAATATATTGCGAGGTCACCATCGTCGCCGATGAGACGGGTCAGAAGACGGCTTCTGCGCAGCCCGCCGGACGACCGCGGTCGCTCGGCGCAACGCGACGATCGCTCGGTCGAACGCCGCACACGCGTCGTCGGAAGCCGTAGGATAGTCCGGTGCACGAGGCGAAGGATCCGGTCATCCGCTCGATCCGAGAAGACGAGATCGAGAGAGTCGCCCGGCTGACCGTCGATGCCTACACCGCCTCGTACGACCTCGACCTCTCCGGCGACTACATCGTCGAGCTGGGCCAAGTGGCCGAACGCGTGCGGGAACAGCAGGTCTGGGTAGCTGTCGAACCCGAGAGCGGCGAACTGCTCGGCACCGTCACCACGCCGCTCCCCGGGGAACGGCTCAGCGCCTTCGCAGGGGCGGGCGACATGGACTTCCGAATGCTCGCGACGACGAAGGCGGCCAGGGGGCGGGGGATCGGCCGGGCCCTCGTGCGCCACTGCGCAGAGCTCGCGAGGCAGCGGGGAGCGGAGCGACTCGTGCTGCACACCGGAGCCGACATGGATCTCGCCGTCGCGCTCTACGAGCGAATGGGGTTCGATCGTCTGACCGAGGTCGAGCAGGACTTCCCGTACCCTCCGGGCGTCTGGTACCCGGTGCGGGTCTACGCGATGCGGCTCTGAGCGGAAGCGCGGAAGCGCCGAAGAGCGGGAACGGGGGAGCGCGGCGCAGCTAGACCCGCGCGGCGAGACTCGAGAGCACGCTCGTGAAGAAGCGCAGCCCGTCGGTGCCCGAGCGCATGGCATCGCTCGTGTCGGGGCCGAAGCCGGGCTCGACCGCGTGCTCGGGGTGGGGCATGAGGCCGACGACGTTGCCGCGCGCGTTGGTGAGCCCGGCGATGTCGTCGAGCGAGCCGTTCGGGTTCACCCCGCGGTAGCGGAAGGCCACGAGGCCGTCGCCTTCGAGTCGCTTGAGGGACTCCTCATCGGCGATGAAGCCGCCGTCGGCGTTCTTGAGGGGGATGAGGATCTCCTCGCCCCGCTCGAACTCGTTGGTCCAGTCGGTCTCCGCGTTCTCGACGACCAGGCGCTGGTCGCGACGGATGAACTGCTGGTGCGCGTTGCGGATGAGGCCGCCGGGCAGCAGATGCGCCTCGACGAGCACCTGGAAGCCGTTGCAGATACCGAGCACGGGCATGCCCTTGTTCGCGGCGTCGACGACCTCGGTCATGATGGGCGAGACCGCGGCGATAGCGCCGGGCCGCAGATAGTCGCCGTAGCTGAAGCCGCCGGGCAGCACGATCGCGTCGACGCCCTGCAGCTCGTGATCGCCGTGCCAGAGCGCGACGGGCTCGGCGCCGACCAGGCGGATCGCGCGATGCGCGTCGCGGTCGTCGAGCGAGCCGGGGAAGGTGACGACGCCGATGCGCGCCATTACTTCGCCCCGCCGCAGCAGGAGGCGGCCGGGGCGTCGGCCGGAGCCTCGCCGTCGTCGCCGAAGTCGATCGAGACGACGTCTTCGATCACGCTGTTCGAGAGCACCTGATCCGCGAGTTCGCGCACCTCGGCCTTCACCTCCTCGGTGACGGGCCCCTCGACGGTGAGCTCGAAGCGCTTGCCGATGCGCACGTTCTCGAACTTGCCGTGGCCGAGCCGGGCGAGCGCACCGGTGGTGGCCTTGCCCTGCGGATCCAGCAGCTCGGCCTTCGGCATCACATCAACAACAATCGTGGGCACTCGAGCCTCCCAGTCGCAAGCGGAAAATCTTCGATAAGTCTAGCCGTTCGCCGAGCGATCCCGGTTGCGCGAGGTGAGCGTCGCCGCGACGAGCGTGATGCCGAGCGCGAGCAGCACGCCTGCGGGCAGACCCTCCTCGAGCACCCAGCCGCCCGTGATGGGGAGCAGGCGGCTCTTCTCGAGCTGCGAATCGGCGACGCTGCCCTCGGGAAAACGCACCGAGCCGTCATCGTCGACGGCGAAGGGCAGCGAGACCTCGACGGGCGCGCCGTCGCTCGCGGTCGCATGCGCCACGAGCTCGTAGTCGCCGCTCGAGAGGCTCTCCGGCAGCCGTCCCTCTCCGTTCAGCCACTTCTGGCGGTCGACTCGAGCCGAGATGACGGTCTCGCCGCCCGGCTCGACAACGACCGTCGCCTCCGAGCCGCGCTCGAGATCGGAGCCCCAGAGCGACAGCTGCGGATCGGTCATCTCGACGCCCGCGGCGTCCCCGAACTTCTCGGACTCGCTGTACGCGGAGAGCGAGAGGCTCGGCGAGACGTTCAGCGCCTGCACCGCGGACATGCCGTAGCCGAGCGACATGCCTGCGACAGAGACGGCGAAGAGGATCGAGAGCACGAAGTTCAGGGTTCTCGCTCCGACGACGACGCCGGGCACGGGCGCGCCGGAGGCCGGGCCGCGGTGCGAGAGCAGCGAGCCGACGAGCACGCCGAAGCCCACGATCGCGACGATGATCACCCAGATCCATACCTGCAGCGCGGTACGGGTGAAGTCGTAGACGATGAGCCCGAGGAGCAGCGCGATCGCCGCTGCGACGATCGGCACGGCGTAGGCGAGCGCTGTGGCGCGCTGCGATCGCGAACGCTCGGAGCCGGTCTCCGCGAGGGCGTCCGAGGGAACCGGCTCGGCGGGAGCCTCGGCCGCCACCGGCGGGAGGAACACGAAGCCCGCGAGGATCAGCGTGACGACGAGGGCCGTGTACAGCACGATCGGCGCGTAGACGTTCAGCAGGCGCACGAGCGGCTCGGTCTGCTGGTCTCCGGCGAAGAAGCCGCTCATGAAGATCACGAAGACCGCCCAGGCGGCCAGTACGGCTGCGACGATCAGCAGGATCGTCGAGAAGCGCGAGACCGGTTCGACGAGCGCGCTGCGAGGGGCCGACGAGGATCGCAGCCGAGCCAGGCGGCGCTTGGCGATCAGGGCACCGAGGCCGAGCACCGCGACGGCGGCGACCGTGAAGTATTCGGAGGGGCGGAGTCGCTCCGGGTCGCCGTACTCCCAGGAGGAGTCGGCGTCGAGCAGGAGGCCGACGTACTGGCCGGCGAGGAACAGCAGCCAGGCGAGCGCGGCGGCGCCCAGCGCGAGGAAGAGGGCGCGGTTCGCCTCGCCGCGCGAGGCTGCCGATGAGTGCGTCATATCCGCATCATACTGACCGCCGCTGTCAGGCGCTCAGGCCGCGGTGATGCGCTCGTACAGCTCCTCGTAGCGGGCGAGGGTGCGCTCGACGACCTCCGCGGGCAGCACCGGCGGCTCGCCCTGCCCGTCCCAGCTGGTCGAGAGCCAGTCGCGCACGATCTGCTTGTCGAAGCTGGCGAGGCGATCCTCGCCGCCGGCTTCGTAGAGCGCGGCGTCCCAGTAGCGGCTCGAGTCGCTCGTCAGCACCTCGTCGGCGAGAGTCAGCTCGCCGGTGCGAGGATCGCGCCCGAACTCGAACTTCGTGTCCGCGAGCAGCACTCCGCGCTCGGCGGCCAGCTCCCGCGCTCGTCTGAAGATGTCGAGCGAAGCGTCGCGCAGGGCGATGGCGACCTCCTCGCCGACCAGCTCGACCGAGCGCTCGAAGGTGATGTTCTCGTCGTGCTCGCCGAGCGGCGCCTTGTAGGCCGGGGTGTAGATGGGCTCCTCGAGCAGATCGCCGTCGCGCAGGCCTTCCGGCAGCGGGATGCCGCAGACGGCGCCGGTCGCGAGGTACTCCTTGTAGCCCGAACCCGTGAGCGCGCCGCGCACCACGCACTCGATCGGGTGCATCTCGAGGCGCTTCGTGAGCATGGCGCGATCCGCCACCGAGGCCGGCACCGCGGGCGCCTGCGGATCCTCGTCGGCGAGATGGTTCGCGATGTCGAGCCGATCGAACCACCAGCGCGAGAGCGCCGTCAGCACCGAGCCCTTGCCGTCGATCGGCGGCTCGAGCACGTGGTCGAAGGCGCTGATGCGATCGCTCGCGACGACCAGCAGGTAGTCGCTCGCCTCGACGCCCGGGGCCTCCTCGGGGATGTAGAGGTCGCGCACCTTGCCCGAGTAGACGTGCCGCCAGCCCTCGACGCCCGGAGCGCTCATGCGACGCGCTCCGCGATGTCGCCGCGGTGCTGGCCGCCCTCGAGGCGCAGCTCTCCGATGCCCTCGTACGCCCGCGCGCGGGCCTGCGCGAAGCTGCCGCCGCGCGAGACGACGCCGAGCACACGGCCGCCGGTCGCGACCCACTCGCCCTTCTCTCCACGCCTCGTCGCCGCGTGCACCAGGTGCACCGAGTCGAGCGCGCGCGACAGCTCGCCGTCATCGCCGATGCCCTCGACGACGCGACCGGTCAGCACCTCGCCGGGGTAGCCCTCGCTCGCGAGCACCACGACCACCGCGACCTCGTCCGAGAACTCCGGGTCGGGCAGCCCGGCCAGGCGGCCCGTCGCCGCGGCCAGCAGGTACTCGCTCAGCGGCGACACCATGCGCGGCAGCACGACCTGCGTCTCGGGGTCTCCGAAGCGGGCGTTGAACTCGATCACCTTCGTGCCCTGCGCGGTCACGATGAGGCCGCAGTAGAGCAGGCCGATGAAGGGGGTGCCCTCGGCCTCGAGCCGACGCACGGTCGGCAGGGCGACCTCGTCGGTGATCCGCTGAACGAAGCCGTCTTCGACCCAGGGGAGCGGCGAGTAGGCGCCCATGCCGCCGGTGTTCGGGCCCTCGTCGCCGTCGAAGATGCGCTTGTAGTCCTGCGCGGGGCTGAGGGGGCGCACGTCGTGGCCGTCGGCGAAGAAGAAGAGCGAGACCTCCTGGCCGTCGAGGAACTCCTCGATCAGCACCTCGCCGTGCGGCGCCCAGGTCGCGACGTGATCGAGCGCGGCGTCCCGATCCTCGGTGACGAGCACGCCCTTGCCCGCCGCCAGTCCGTCCGCCTTGATGACGTAGGGGGCGCCGAACTCGTCGAGCACGGGGCCGGCCTGCTCGACGTTCGCGACGCGGGTCGCGCGGCCCGTCGGCACGTTCGCCTCGGCCATGATGCGCTTCGCGAACGCCTTCGAGCCCTCGAGCTGCGCGGCCGCCTTGCCGGGCCCGAAGACGGGGATGCCGCGCTTCCGCAGCGGATCGGCCACGCCCGCGACGAGCGGGGCCTCGGGCCCGACCACCACGAGGTCGAAGCCGCGGCGCTGCACGAACTCCTCGACCGCCTCCGGGTTCGTGTAGTCGAGCGCGGGGGTCTCGACGCCGGCGGCGGCGATGCCCGCGTTGCCCGGCGCGCAGACCACTTCGTGATCGCCCGCCTCGGCGAGCAGAGCTTTGACGATGGCGTGTTCGCGGGCGCCCGGCCCCAGCACGAGAATCTTCACCCTCCAAGCCTAGCTTCTCGAGGCCGTGGCGATCCTCGCCCGCCGCCCCTCGCCCCTCGCCCCTCGCCCCTCGCTCGCGAGTGTGCACGATGTACCCGAGCGTGCACGCAAAAACCGGTGAACTTCATGCACGCTCGAGCACACCGTGCACACTCGGCACCGGGACACCGCCGCCC
>JBEBTD010000075.1:0-10272 GCA_040393965.1 Leucobacter soli
GGGGCGTTCAGGATGCGCACGGAATACTGGGGCAGACTTGACAGCTGTGCGCCACCTCGGCGCAGACGTTCGACCGAAGAGGATCCAGTGAAACGCTCACGCGCACTTCTCGCCCTGATTCCCGTCGCCCTGACGGCGACCCTGCTCACCGCCTGCTCGGCCGACGACTCCAACGAGGGGAGCTCCTTCGAGTGCGCCCCCGAGGGCTCGATCAGCAAGGCGCTCGAGTTCGACGGCGACTTCGGCACCCAGGAGCTGCAGCTCGCCACGGAGACCCCGATCGAGGCCACCGCGCTCGAACGGTCGACGCTCATCGAGGGCGACGGCGAACAGGTCAAAGAAGGCGACACGGTCACC
Source organism: Leucobacter soli (assembly GCA_040393965.1). Taxonomy (GTDB): domain Bacteria; phylum Actinomycetota; class Actinomycetes; order Actinomycetales; family Microbacteriaceae; genus Leucobacter; species Leucobacter soli_C. The sequence continues at coordinate 358 of JBEBTD010000075.1, forward strand.
GCTCAGTTCACCATCTTCAAGGGTTCGGACGGTTCCGTGCTGCAGTCGCAGCCTTCGACGCTCGCCATTGATGAGGAAAGTCTGCTTCCCTGGGCACTGCAGACCGTCGGGTGCGCGGCAGTCGGCGATCGCGTCGTCGCCGTCTCTCCCGTCTCCGATATCCTCGGCGAGGGCGGAGGCGCTGCCTACGGCCTCGAGGAGAGCGACAGCCTGGTGCTCGTGTTTGATGTGACCGAAACGGGCGAGACCCCGGCTGCGCCGGGCACGCTCGATCCGAGCGAACTCCTGAGCAAAGCCGAAGGCGAAGCCCAGCCGGTGCCCGAGGGGCTTCCGAGCGTCGAGCTTGCTGAAGACGGCTCGCCCACCATCACGATGCCCGACGGGGTCGATGCGCCCGCCGAGCTCACGGTGACAACGCTGATCAAGGGCGCCGGCGAGGTCGTCGAAGATGGCGACCGCGTGTACGTGCACTACCGCGGTGTGATCTGGCGCACGGGTGAGGAGTTCGACTCGAGTTGGTCGCGAGGCGCCCCGACTGATTTCACGACGGATGGGGTTATCGGCGGCTTCCAGCAGGCGCTCGTCGGGCAGACGGTCGGTTCTCAGGTGATGTCGATCGTTCCGGCGGAAGATGGCGGCTACGGCGCTGATGGGCTCGTGGGGATGGGCCATGAAGCCGATGACGTGATGGTGTTCGTGCTCGATATTCTCGGCACGGCGCACGCCGAGTAGACCGCGCGAAGCCAGCGGCGGCGTCCGCTTGATCGGATCCAGCCGCGATTCGATGGGCCGCTGCCGCACGGTTCTCGTGCCGCGCCTCTCGCGGGCCTGCTAGGCTGGGCGAAATCGTGAATATCGGCCGCACGGAGTCGTGCGGATCGCGGCGGGAGCCCCGATCCTCGTGACTCCTCAGCCGCTGCGGGAGAGCCGGGCCCCGAGCCCGGCGCCGTAGGAGCAAACCCTCCCCGGGAATCTCTCAGGCATCCGTACCGCAACGGCGAGGCAACTCTGGAAAGCAGCGAGCGCGAGCCCGCTCACCGACGGTGCAAGGAAGCCCGGCTTCCGAATCTCTCAGGTCACGGTACAGAGCGGGGAGGATCCAGCATCGATCGCGCCTGCGACTCAGCAACGGAGACCTCGTGACCATCAGCGCCCACCGTTCGACCTTCGAAGACCGGCACCTCGGCATCGCCGCCCCCGCGGATCGGGAGCGCATGCTCGCGGCGCTCGGCCGCGACAGCCTCGACGCGCTCGTCGAGGCGGCCGTGCCGCGCGGTATCCGCAGCGGGGCCGAACTGCGGCTGCCGCCTGCGATAAGCGAGGAGCAGATCCTCGACGAGCTGCGCGAGCTCGCCGGGAAGAACACGGTCAAGACGCAGATGATCGGCCAGGGCTTCTACGGCACCTGCACTCCGCCCGTGATCCGGCGCAATGTGCTCGAGAGCCCCGCCTGGTACACCGCGTACACGCCCTATCAGCCCGAGATATCCCAGGGCCGCCTCGAAGCGCTGCTGAACTTCCAGACCATGGTCGCCGACCTGACCTCGCTGCCCGTCGCAAACGCCTCGATGCTCGACGAGAGCTCGGCCGCGGCCGAGGCCGTGCTGCTCATGCGCCGGGCGAACCGCTCCGCCCCCGAGGCGAAGACAGTGCTCGACGCGAACCTCTTCCCGCAGACGATCGCCGTGATCCGCGGTCGCGCCGAGGCGCTCGGCTTCGAGGTGGAGCTCGCCGATCTCGAGTACGGCCTGCCCGATGGCGAGATCAACGGTGTCGTGCTGCAGCAGCCCGGTGACGACGGTGCGGTGATCGATCATTCCGCGCTCATCGCCGCCGCCAAGGAGCGCGGCGCGATGGTCGCCGTGATCGCCGACCTGCTCGCGCTCACGCTGATCGTGCCGCCCGGCGAGCAGGGCGCCGACGTCGCAGTCGGCAGCACGCAGCGCTTCGGGGTACCGCTCTTCTTCGGCGGCCCGCACGCCGCCTACCTCGCCGTGCGCGCCGGTCTCGAACGCTCCATGCCGGGCCGCATCGTCGGCGTTTCGAAGGATCAGCAGGGTCGGCCCGCCTATCGGCTTGCGCTGCAGACCCGCGAGCAGCACATCCGCAGGGAGAAGGCGACGAGCAACATCTGCACCGCCCAGGCGCTGCTCGCCATCACCGCCTCCATGTACGCCGTCTACCACGGCCCCGAAGGGCTCAAAGCGATCGCCGAGCGCACCCACGCGCATGCCAGGGTGCTGGCCGAAGCCTTGCGCGGCGCCGGCATCGGGCTCGCACGGGACTCGTTCTTCGACACCGTCACCGCACGCGCACCGGGCCGTGCCGAGGCGGTCGTGCGAGCGGCGGAGGCGGCCGGCGTCAACCTGCGCCTCGTCGATGCCGACACCGTCGGCGTCTCCTGCGACGAGACCACCACCGATGCGCACATCCGGGTGGTCGCGGGGGCGTTCGGCGTCTCGGAGGAGGCCGTGGCGGATGCCGCGGCCGCGATCCTCGGCGCCGACGGCTACGCATTCGCCCCCTCTCTCGTGCGCGTGAGCGACTACCTGACCCACCCGATCTTCCACACGGTGCGCAGCGAGACCCAGATGCTGCGCTACCTGCGCCGCCTCGCCGATCGCGACCTGGCGCTCGACCGCACCATGATCCCGCTCGGATCCTGCACCATGAAGCTCAACTCGACCGCCGAGATGGAGCCGATCTCGTGGCCCGGATTCGCGGCTATCCACCCCTACGCGCCCGCCGAGCAGACGCGGGGCTGGCGCGAACTCATCGAACGGCTGGAGAGCTGGCTCCTCGAGATCACGGGCTACGCCGCGATCTCGCTGCAGCCGAACGCCGGATCGCAGGGCGAGTACGCCGGCCTGCTCGCGATCCGCCGCTACCATCTCGCGAACGGCCACGGTGAGCGCGACGTCTGCCTCATCCCGGCCTCCGCCCACGGCACGAACGCGGCCTCTGCTGTGCTCGCCGGCATGCGCGTGGTGGTCGTGGCGAACACGCCCGACGGGCGCATCGATCTGGACGACCTGCGAGCCAAGACAGAGGCGAACCGCGAACGGCTCTCCGCCATCATGCTCACCTATCCCTCCACCTACGGCGTCTACGACGGAGACGTCCGCGAGGTCTGCGATCTCGTGCACGAGGCGGGCGGGCAGGTCTACATCGACGGCGCGAACATGAACGCGCTCGTGGGAATCGCGAAGCCCGGCGAGTTTGGCGGCGACGTCTCCCACCTCAACCTGCACAAGACCTTCGCGATCCCGCACGGCGGAGGCGGTCCGGGCGTCGGCCCCGTCGCGGTGGCCGAGCATCTCGCGCCCTACCTACCGGGCGACCCGATCGCTGGCGAGCCCCACGCACGAACCGGCGGCGCGCCCGTCGTCGCGACCCTCTTCGGCTCCGCAGGCGTGCTGCCCATCTCGTACGCCTACATCGCGATGATGGGCGGCGAGGGGCTCACGCGGGCGACGCAGACGGCGCTGCTCAGCGCGAACTACATCGCGGCCCGTCTCAGCGAGCACTTCCCGGTGCTCTTCACGGGCGAGTCCGGCCTCGTCGCCCACGAGTGCATCCTCGACCTGCGAGAGCTGACCGCGGCCTCCGGTGTCACGGCCGAGGATGTGGCGAAGCGCCTCATCGACTTCGGCTTCCACGCGCCGACGCTCGCCTTCCCGGTGGCCGGCACGCTCATGGTCGAGCCTACCGAGAGCGAGGATCTCGACGAGATCGAGCGCTTCATCGAGGCCATGATCGCGATCCGCGGCGAGATCGATGCCGTGATCGCGGGGGAGTTCCCGCTCGAGCAGTCGCCGCTGCGAAACGCGCCCCACCCCGCGACGGTGCTCATCGCCGACGAGTGGAACCTCCCCTACTCCCGCGAGCGCGGCGCCTTCCCGGTCGAACGGCTGCGCATCGACAAGTACTTCCCGCCCGTCTCTCGCATCGACGGCGCCTTCGGGGATCGCAACCTCGTCTGCGCCTGCCCGCCGCCCGAAGCCTTCGGAGAGTGACCATGACCGACAGCAAACCCACCGCCCTGCACGCCGAGCATCAGCGTCTCGGCGCCCACTTCACCGACTTCGGCGGCTGGGACATGCCGCTGCGCTACGGCAGCGAACTCGCCGAGCACCGGGCCGTGCGTGAGACCGCCGGGCTCTTCGATCTCTCGCACATGGGCGAGGTCTGGGTCTCGGGCGACGACGCCGGACGCTTCCTGAACACCGCGCTCGTCGGCGACCTCGCCGCAGTCGCCGTCGGCAAGGCGAAGTACTCGCTGATCTGCGCGCCCGACGGCGGCATCGTCGACGACCTCATCGTCTACCGCATCGCCGAGGCCCGCTACCTCGTGGTGCCCAACGCCGGCAACGCCGAGACGGTGGCGGCCGCGCTCGGCGACCGCGCGCGGGGCTTCGACGTCGAGGTGACGGACGCCTCGGCCGAGACTGCGCTGATCGCGGTGCAGGGGCCGGCATCGGCGGCGATCCTGCGCGCGATGGTCGGCGAGGATCGGTGCACGGCCGTCGACGCGCTGCCCTTCTACGCGTGGGACGCGGTCGAGGTCGACGGCATCGACGTGCTGCTCGCCCGCACGGGATACACGGGGGAGGACGGCTTCGAGCTGTTCCTGCCGAACGCGCGCGCCGCGGAGGTCTGGCGCCTCGCACTCGAGCTCGGCGAGCAGCACGGCCTCATACCCGCGGGCCTCGCCGCGCGCGACTCGCTGCGCCTCGAAGCCGGTATGCCGCTCTACGGCAACGAGCTGAGCCTAGACGCCAACCCCTTCGAGGCGGGCCTCGGCGGGGTGGTCTCGTTCAAGAAGGATGAGCGATTCTTCGGCCGCGACGCCCTCGAGACGGTCAGAGCGACGGGCCCGTCGCGCGTGCTCGTGGGGTTGCGCGGCAGTGGGAGACGGGCCGGGCGCGCGGGCTACGCCGTGCACGCCGGGGGCCGACAGGTCGGCTCGATCACGAGCGGCCAGCCGAGCCCCACGCTCGGCCACCCCATCGCCCTCGCCTACGTCGAGCCCGGCTTCGCGGAGCCCGGCACGCCGCTCGAGGTCGATCTGCGCGGCAGGCTCGAGCCCTTCGAGGTCGTGCCGTTGCCGTTCTACAGGCGCGCCGAGCGCTAGGAGTCGGACGCAGCGCGTTCGGCCGCGCGTCTGCGCTCGCGTCACGGCGCGAGATCCCCGGGCCGGTTTTCAGAGAAGGACGAAAAGCGAGGAACATTATGAGCAAGGTACGAGCAGGACTGAGGTACTCGGTCGAGCACGAATGGATCGACGGCGGCAGCCCCGCGAGCATCGGTGTGAGCGAGGTCGCGGCCGATGCGCTCGGCGAGGTCGTCTACATCGACCTGCCCGAGGTCGGAGCACGGCTCACCGCGGGAGAGGTCTGCGGCGAGATCGAGTCGACCAAATCGGTGAGCGAGCTGTTCTCGCCCGTCACCGGCGAGGTCGTCGAAGTGAACGAGGCCGTGGCCGCCGACCCCGCGCTCGTGAACAGCGACCCCTACGGCGATGCCTGGCTGTTCCGCATCGCCGTGGCCGAGGAGGGGCCGCTGCTGAGCGCCGAGGAGTACGCCGCGCAGAACGACGCCGTCGTCGAGTAGCGGGCGCGATCCTCGCCGGGATCCGAGCCCGCTCCCGAACCCAGCGAGCCTCACAGCCACCGGCGCTAGCCTGTTCCCGTGACGGAAGTGCTGCTCTACGCCCTCGGCGTGCTGATCATGCTGATCGGCCTCGCGGTGTCGATCGCCCTGCACGAGGTGGGGCATCTGGTGCCCGCCAAGCTGTTCGGCGTCAAGGTGACCCAGTACATGGTCGGCTTCGGCAAGACCATCTGGTCGCGGCGCAAGGGCGAGACCGAGTACGGCGTCAAAGCGATCCCGCTGGGCGGGTACGTCGCGATGACCGGCATGTACCCGCCGGTGAAGCCCGGCGGCAGAGCCCGCGACTCCAGCACCGGCTTCTTCGACGGGATGGTGCAGGAGGCTCGCGATGCGAGTGCGGACACCATCGACGAGGGCGAGGATCGACGCACCTTCTACCGGCTGCCGGTGTGGAAGAAGATCGTCGTCATGCTGGGCGGCCCCTTCATGAACCTCGTGCTCGCCTTCGTCTTCTTCGGCATCGTGCTGATGGGCTTCGGCGTGAGCCAGTACAGCACCACCCTCGGCTATGTCAGCCAGTGCCTGCTGCCCGCGTCGAGCGAGCGCGCCGAGTGCACGAGCGAGGATCCGGCAGCCCCGGCCGCGGCGGCGGGGCTCGTGCCCGGAGACCGCATCGTCTCGATCGACGGCGTCGAGATCGAGCAGTGGACGCAGCTGCGCGAGCTCGTCGCCGCCTCGCCGGATCGTGCCCTCGACGTTCGGATCGAGCGCGACGGGGCCCCGCTCGAGCTCGTGCTCACCCCGGCAGCCAGCGAACGCTGGATCGTCGATGCGAGCGGCGAAGCGGTGCTCGACGCCGACGGCCAGCCCCTCACCGAGACCGTCGGCATGATCGGCGTCACGCCCACCATCGAGATCGTGAGACAGCCCCTCACCGCGGTGCCGGCCTTCGTCGGCGAAAATGTCACGCAGGTCGCCGGAGTGATCGTCGGCCTGCCGCAGCGCATGGTCGACATCTGGAACGCCGCCTTCGGCAGCCAGGATCGAGACCCCAACGGGCCCATCGGCGTCGTCGGCGTGGGGCGCCTCGCGGGTGAGATCGTGAGTCTCGACGAGGCGCCGGTCGCCGCCCGCAGCCAGCTCATCCTGAGCCTGCTCGGCTCGCTCAACGTCGCTCTGTTCGTCTTCAACCTCGTGCCCCTCATGCCGCTCGACGGCGGGCACGTCGCGGGTGCGCTCTACGAGGGGATCAAGCGCCGGCTCTTCAAGCTCTTCGGGAAGGCGGATCCAGGGCCCGTCGACACCGCGAAGATGGTGCCCGTGACCTTCGCCGTCGTCATCGTGCTCGGCGCCATGAGCGTGCTGCTGCTCTACGCCGACATCGTGAAACCGGTGAGCCTGTTCGGCTGATCCCGGCCTCGCCGCTTCAGCTGTAGTCGGGCGCGGCCGGCAGGCCGACGAAGTCCTCGAGGTTGCGCACGCCCTGCTCGTGCATCGCCGTCGACACCTCGACGCCCACGTAGCGGAAGTGCCACGGCTCGTAGAGGTAGCCGACCGTGGGCTGCTCCCCGTCGTCGTAGCGCAGGATGAAGCCGAAACGGTACGCATTCTCGCGCAGCCAGAGACCGGTCGCGGTCTCGCCGAAGCACTCCTCGAGCGTGCAGCCGCCGCCGTCGGTGAGATCGACCGCGAGGCCCGTCTGGTGCTCCGAGTGGCCGGGGCGAGCCGAATAGGTCTCGGCCGCCTCGACCCCGTCGCTCGCGGCGTAGCGCTCGAAGAGGGAGTCCTGGTTCCAGTAGCTGCGGTAGGCGCTCGCGATGATGAGCGGCAGGCCGTCGGCACTCGCGGCGGCGTGCATCTCCAGGAGGGCGGTCGAAGCGGGGGCGCGCAGCGGCTGCCCGTTGTTGTTCTGGATGCCCTCCGGGTAGACGAGGTCGGTCGGCTCCCACTCCACCGGCTGCAGCGTACGCTGCTTGTTCACGACGACGGTCAGCGAGTCGGGGGAGTCCACGTCATAGCTCGGTGCCGGTGCCGGTTCGGGCTCCGGGCTCGGTTCGGGCTCGGGGCTCGGCTCGGGCTTCGGGCTCTGCGTCGGCTGCTCGGTCTGCGCCGGCTCCGGCTCTGTCTGCCCCTGCGAAGCGATCGCCCAGACCGTGCCGATCGCGGCGATCAGCACGAGCGCGCCGCCGACGATGCCGAACACGAGCCTGCGGCGGCGGATCATCTTCGCGCGCGAGGCGCGCCCGTCGGGGGAGGTGTCTGTGCCGCTCATCGCCCCAATTCTCCCACGTCCGCGGGAGTGGCGATCCTCGCCGCTGCTCTCGCCCGCGCGAAGTCGTTCGACGGCGGCAGCCAGACGAGTACGATGCCGATCGCGTGCAGCAGCAGCGCGACGAGCCCGAGGTGGTTCGCCCACAGCGCGTCGAGCGGCAGCCAGGCGAAGGCGACGAAGAACTGCCAGAGTGCGAAGACGAGGGGTGCGGAGAGGCCCGCGAGCACCGTGCCGAGGATGCGCGCCCAGTTCGAGCCGCGGAAGGTGGCTTTCGCGATCAGTACGTACGCTGTGAGACCCGCCGCGGCCATGCCGAGATAGATGAACAGCAGCAGCGCGAGCACCCAGCCCCCGAGGCCGAGCACCCATGCCTCGATGCGCTCGAACTCCGCGAGATAAGGGGCGAGGTCGATGCGGTCGTCGAAGTCGAAGAACTCAGTCGCATCGGCGGCCCGATAGGCGTGGCCCCGCAGCGCCCGGTACTGGAGGCCGAGCAGCAGTCCGGCGAGCGCCGGGCAGAGCGCGAGCAGCGCGCCTGCGACGCCCCAGCACCAGGCCGCGATCCGGAGCGACCACGGCGCATCGGCGCCGATCGCGCCTGGCTGCTGCGGTTGAAGGCTCACGAGGATCACCCTAGCAACGGCCGCTAGGCTGAAAGCGTGGAAGACCCTCTCGACATCGACGCTCAGCGCGAGGCGATCGCCCGGCTACTGGACGAGGTCGGGATCCGCTGGCAGCGCAAGCTCATCAGCCGCATCGTGGAGTCGGGGCTCGGCCTCGGGCTCGACGGCACGAGCCGGCTCGACCTCAAGATCTCGGCCGCCGCCCTCGAGGAGATGCGCGCCGCGTTCCGCCTCTTCGCGCCCTTCCGAGACATCCCGAAGGTCACGATCTTCGGCTCGGCCCGCACCCGTTCGCACGACCCGCTCTCGCAGCAGGCCGAGCGCGCCTCGCGCGGCCTCGCGGAGCAGGGGTGGACGGTCGTGACCGGCGCCGGCCCCGGAATCATGGAGGCCGCCGCCACGGGCGCAGGTCCGGAGCAGTCGCTCGGCGTCTCGATCCGACTGCCCTTCGAGGAGCGGCCGAATCACGAGATCGCGGCGAACGACCGCCTCGTCTCGATGAAGTACTTCTTCACCCGCAAGCTCATGCTCGTCAAGGAGTCGCGCGGCTTCATCTGCCTGCCCGGCGGTTTCGGCACCATGGACGAGGCGTTCGAGCTGCTGACCCTGCAGCAGACCGGCAAGATGGTGCCGGTGCCGATCGTGTTCCTCGACCGTCCCGGCGGCGGCTTCTGGCGCGGACTCGCACAGTTCGCGAGCGAACAGCTCGAGACGACCGGCATGATCTCCCCCGGCGACATGGATCGCGTGCTGATCACCGACTCCGTCGATGCGGCGGTGGCCGAGATCACCGGCTTCTGGCGCAACTACGACTCGCTGCGCTGGGTGGGGGAGCAGCTCGTGCTCCGGCTGCGATCCTCGCCGTCCGATGAGGAGCTCGAACAGCTCAACGACCGCTTCAGCGGGCTGCTGCTCTCGGGACGCATCGAGCGCACGGGGCCGCTGCCGGCCGAGATCACCGACAAGGATCAGCTCGATTCGCCCCGCCTCGTGATGGTGCCCCATCAGCGGGCGGCGGGCGAGCTGCACCGGCTGATCCGGGCGCTGGGCGAGCTGGACTCGGCGCCGGAGGAGTGGACGCTGCCGCCCGCGGAGTGAGCCCGACGGCGGGCGCCGCGCTGAGAAACGTCTCGCGAGTGCTCTCCCTTCGCTACCAGCCCTCTCGCTGACTATCCCTCTTGCGGACTATCCCTCTCGCGGACTATCCCTTCTGCTGAGTAGGCGTTTCCCGAGCGTGCATGGTGTTGCCGAGTGTGCACGCTGTCTCGCGTGTACAACATGCACGCTCGGCAACACCATGCACGCTCACCGGTGGCGGTGGCGGTGGCGGTGGCGGTGGCGGTGGTGGTGGTGGTGGCGGTGGCGGTGGCGGTGGCGGTGGTGGTGGCGGTGGTGGTGGCGCAGCGC
>JBEBTD010000076.1:0-10172 GCA_040393965.1 Leucobacter soli
GGCGCAGGAAGGGGGTCTCGCCGTCGAGCGGGTTGGCGAGCCTCACGGCATCGATCCGCTCCTCGCGATCCTCGCCGAGAGGCTCGACCAGCGAGCCTCCGAATGCGTCGAGCTGGCCGCGCGAGACGAAGGGGTAGTTCTGCACCTCGTCGAGGCCGTACGCGGCGGCCACATCGGCGGCCCGGCGGCGCAGACGCTGCTCACGGGTGAGCCCACGGCCGGCGGGGGCCACGGGCAGTTCCGAGGGGATGCGGTCGTAGCCGACGATGCGGGCGACCTCCTCGATCAGATCTGCGGGGCGCGACAGGTCGCTGCGCCAGCTCGGCGGTACGACCCGGACGACGCCGGAGCCGTCGACGAGTTCGGGATCCTGCAGTTCGCAGCCGATCATCTCGATCGCCCCGCGGATCTCCTTCTCGCTGTAGTCGGTGCCGAGGAAACCGTTGACACGAGCGAGCGGCAGCAGGACGGACTGGGGCTCGAACGGGGCGACGAGCTCGGCGCCCAGCTCGTCGATCGCACCGCCGCCCAGCTCGACCAGCAGATCGGCCATGCGCTGCGCCGCCGCGGCCGCCACGAGCGGGTCGACGCCGCGCTCGTAGCGCTTCGAGGCCTCGCTCGGCAGCTTGTGCCTGCGCAGGGTGCGGGCGATCGACACCGGGTCGAAGGTCGCCGCCTCGATCAGCACGTCAGTCGTGCCAGATCCCACTTCGGTCGCCTCGCCGCCCATGACGCCGGCGAGGCCAATGGGGCCCGACTCGTCGGTGATCAGCAGATCCTCGGGATCAAGTACGCGCTGCTTGCCGTCGAGCGTGACAAGCGTCTCCCCCGTCTGCGCGCGCCGAACGGTGATGCCGCCCGTCAGCTTCGAGAGGTCGTAGGCGTGCAGGGGCTGGCCGAGCTCGAGCATCACGTAGTTCGAGACGTCGACCGGCAGCGAGATCGCGCGGATGCCCGCGAGCGTCAGTCGCGAGACCATCCACGGCGGAGTCGGGCGCGAGGGGTCGATTCCGCGCACGACGCGCGCGATGAAGCCGGTGCAGCCAGCGCGCCCGCGGATCGGGGCTCGATCGTCGAGCACGACGGGGAAGCCCGATCCTCGCCCGATCTCGAGCGCGGTCGCCGGATCGACGAAGGCGGCCCCCGTCGAGTGCGAGTACTCGCGGGCCACGCCGCGGATCGAGAAGGCGTAGCCGCGATCCGGCGTCACGTTGATCTCGATCGCGGCGTCGTCGAGGCCGAGCAGCGCGAGCGCGTTCTCGCCGACCTCGGGGTCGAGGCCGAGGCGCGAGAGCACGATGATGCCCTCGTGATCCTCGCCGAGCCCCAGCTCCTTGGCCGAGGCGATCATGCCGTCGCTCACATGGCCGTACGTCTTGCGGGCCGCGATGCGGAAGTCGCCGGGCAGCACGGCGCCGGGCAGGGTCACGACGACCTTGTCGCCGGCCTCGAAGTTGTGGGCGCCGCAGACGATGCCGCGCACGTCCTCGCCGCCGTCGGCGGCCGGTTCGCCGGGAGGCGCGACGCGCACCTGGCACCAGTTGATCGTCTTGCCGTTCGACTGCGGCTCGGGCTCGCGCGAGAGCACCTCGCCCACGACGACGGGGCCCGACACCTCGAAGCGGCGGATCGACTCCTCCTCGAAGCCGACGCGCACGAGATCGGCGTGCACCTGCTCAGGGGTGATGTCTGCCGCCAGCGAGACGTGCTCGCCGAGCCAGCTGAGTGGGATGCGCATCAGACGAGGCCTCCGAACTGCTTGTTGAAACGGATGTCGCCCTCGACCATGTCGCGCATGTCGTTCAGGTCGTGGCGGAACTGCAGGGTGCGCTCGATGCCCATGCCGAAGGCGAAGCCCTGGTACTCGTCGGGATCGATGCCGGCCGCGAGCAGCACGTTCGGGTCGACCATGCCGCAGCCGCCCCACTCGACCCAGCGGGCGCCGCCCTTCGCGTTCGGCTGCCACACGTCCATCTCGGCGCTCGGCTCGGTGAAGGGGAAGAAGTTGGGGCGCAGGCGGATCTTCGCCTCCTCGCCGAACATCTGGCGCGCGAAGTGCTCGAGCGTGCCGCGCAGGTGCGCCATGGTGAGTCCCTTGTCGATCGCGATGCCCTCGATCTGGTGGAAGACCGGGGTGTGCGTGGCGTCGAGCTCGTCGGTGCGGTACACGCGACCCGGGGCGATCACGTAGACCGGCAGCTCGCGGCCGAGCAGCGAGCGGATCTGCACGGGCGAGGTGTGCGTGCGCAGCAGCAGGTGCCGCTCGGGCGGATCGACGAAGAAGGTGTCCTGCATCGCTCGCGCGGGGTGGTCGGGGTCGAAGCCGAGGGCGTCGAAGTTGAACCACTCGTGCTCGAGCTCGGGGCCCTCCGCGATCTCCCAGCCCATGCCGAGGAAGATGTCGCCGATCTCGTCCTGCAGCTGAGCGAGTGGGTGGCGCGTACCGGTCGTGCGGCGCACCGGCGCCTCGGTCACGTCGACGGTCTCGGCGACGAGGCGCTGCGCGGCCTCGGCGGCCGCGAGCTCGGCCTCGCGCTGCTTGTACGCGCCCTCGATGCGACCGCGGGCCCGGCCCATGAACTTGCCGGTCTCGGCCTTCAGCTCCTTGGGCACCTCGCGCATCTTCGCGTTGAGCTTCGCGATCGTGCTCGCCTCGCCCGCGTGCTCGCCGCGGGCCTGCTTCAGCTCGGCCACGCTGCCCGCAGAGGCGAATGCGGCGAGGGCCGCTTCCACCGCCGCATCGGCGGCCTCTTGCGTGATCGGGTTGCCCTGCGCCGATTGATTCGTTTCACTCACTGACACGAGGATCAAGCTTACCGTCTTCCGCGCGCCTCGATCCGGCGCTTCCCGGCCGTGCAGGAAGCCCCGCCGAGCCCCGTAGACTGGACGGGTGAACGAGCGGCCCGGCATGAGCCGTGCGGTGCGCACCGCACGGGGGGCTTTCGGCGCGCTCGCGGCGACCCTCTTCGCGGCCGCCTCGCACAGCTTCGGGGGTGGCACGGCGACCCCGCTCGCCGTGCTCGCCACGGCGCTGCTCGCCCTGCCGCTGTGCGTGCTGCTCGCCGGCCGAGCGGGCTCCCTCTGGCGCCTCGCGCTCGCGGTCGGTTCGGCGCAGTTCGTCTACCACTGGTCGTTCGCGGGGCTCGGCATGGCCTCTGGGCTCGGCGCAGAGCAGCTCCGAGGATCCGCGGCGGCCCAGACCGCCTTCCTCGCCGGGCCGCACGCCGCGCACCTCGAGCAGAGCGGCTTCGCGCCCGCCCTCGCCGCAGCGGGCAGCGCCGACGCCACGATGTGGCTCTCCCACGCCGTCGCCGCAGTTCTCACCATCGCGCTGCTGCACCGAGGAGAGGTCTGCGTTCTGCGCCTGCTCCGCGTGCTGCGCGAGACCGTGCCGGTGCGGCTGCCCTCGGCGACCCGTCTGCCCCAGCGCCCGGCGATCCTCGTCGCAGCCTGCGATTCGCTGCCCCGCGCGACGCGGGTGTGCCTCTCCGCGATCAGCCACCGCGGCCCTCCGGCGAGCCCCGCCCTCACGACATAGCCGCCGGGTGACTTCTCGGCGGCACCACCGCCGACCCCATCGGGTCGCAGAAGAAGGACACCCATGCATACGAATACTCGCGCGCCCCGCGCGCTCGGCCGCGTCGCGGCGATCGGCGCCACCGCCCTCGCCGCCCTCGGCCTCACCCTGACCGCGGTCTCGCCCGCGCTCGCCCACGACGAGCTCGTCGGTCAGAGCTTCACTGCCGATGAGCAGGGCGCGACCGACGCGCTCGTGCTCCACTACAACAACGACATCATGGATGTCGGCACCGAGATCATCGTCGTCGACGGCCTGGGCGCGGACGCGACCGCCGGCGCGCCGCAGGTCGCCGGCCGCGACGTCACCCAGCCGCTGCAGGCACCGCTCGAGCCGGGCGGCTACGAGGTGGCTTGGCGCGTCGTGTCGAGCGACGGGCACCCCATCCAGGGCGAGCTCCACTTCGAGGTCGGCGACGACGGGAGCGCCGCGATCGTCGACGCCCCCGCCGAGCACGCGCACGACGAAGACGGGCACGACGAGGATCAGCACAGCCACGAGACCGAGGGCGCCTCGGGCGGTGCCGAAGCCGCTGCCGACGAGACCGCCGCGAACGGCGACGCTCCGGCGGAGGAGGAAGGCGGATCCGGCATGCCGATCGGCGCGTGGATCGCGATCGGCATCGCACTCGCGGTCGCGCTCGGCGTCGGCCCCTTCGCGGCGAAGAGGGCCCGGCGCGGCCGCTCCGACGCCGATACGGGAACCGGCACCAGCACTGCCACCGGCTCGGACGAGGAGGGCGAGAAATGAGGCGCCGACTCACCGCGCTCCTCGGGGGCGCGATGCTCGTGCTGGCCGCCTCCCTGCTCACCGCCTGCTCTCCGGGCGCAGGCGGTGCCGACGGATCGGCGGACGCCCCCGCCGACTCCGGCATCGTGCTCGAGGACGGCTGGGCGAAGGCCGGCGAGCAGGGCGGCATGACGGGAGTGTTCGGCACCCTCGTCAACGCCGGCGCCGATGATGCCGTCATCACCCGGGTCGAGAGCGACGCCGCCGAGATGATCGAGTTGCACGAGGTCGACGCCTCCGGCACTATGCGCGAGATCGATGGCGACGTCATGATCCCGGCCGAGGGCTCCTACGAGCTCGCGCCCGGCGCCGACCACATCATGCTCATGGGGCTCACCCGAGAGCTGCTGGCCGGCGACGAGGTCGTGCTCACCGTGCACTTCCGCAGCGGCGATGCCGAGTTCTCCGAGGAGTTCACGGTGCCCGTGAAGGACTACGCGGGCGCGAACGAGAGCTATGACGATCTGGCCCACGGAGACGAGGGGCACGGCGCTCATGGCGGCGCGCACGGCGACGACGCGCACGGCGAAGAAGATGCGCACTGAGCCCCGCTCGGCGCGCGAGACGAGAACGACGAGCACCCGGCAGATCGATCGCCGCTCCCTGTTGAGCGGCGGCGCCGCCGGGCTGGGCCTCGGAGGCCTGCTCGGGGCGGGAGGGGCCCTCGCGTGGGGCGCTTCCCGCCCCGACGCGGCCGCCGCGGCCGATGCCGCGCTGAGCGAGGGCACCCGCCCCTCGCTCGGCGCGGAGCCCGACGGGCTCGGCTTCGGCCGGGAGGCGCTGCCCTGCCACGGCAGGCATCAGGCCGGGATCGTCACACCGCCCGCAGCGCATGTCAGGTTCCTCTCCTTCCAGCTGCGCGAGGGGGTCGACGCCGAGGCGCTGCGCCGGATGTTCCGCGTGCTCACGGGGGACATCGAGGGGCTCGCCTCTGGCGCGGGGCCCTTGGCCGATCCCGAGCCCGAGCTCGCCGCGCGGCCTGCCCGGCTCACCGTCACCGTGGGCGTCGGGCCCGGCCTCGTGGATCGCATCGATCCCGCGAAGCGACCGGACTGGCTCGCCCCGCTTCCCGCGTTCTCGCGCGACCGGCTGGGCAACGGCTACGACGGCGGTGAACTGCTGCTCATCGTGCAGGCCGACGACCCGCTGCCCCTCGCCCACGCGAGCCGCATGCTGCACCGGGATCTCTCGAGCTTCGCGGAGCCGATCTGGAGCCAGCAGGGCTTCCGGCAGGCGCGCGGGGCAGAGCAGAGCGACCGCACCATGCGCAACCTCATGGGTCAGGTCGACGGCACCGTCAATCCGGGTTCGGAGGACGAGGACTTCGACTCGCTCGTGTGGCTGGGCGCGGAGTCCGGCTGGCTCGAGGGCGGCAGCGCGTTCGTGCTGCGGCGCATCCGCATGGAGCTCGACACCTGGGACATGGTCGACCGGCCAGGGCGCGAGGCCACGATCGGGCGCAGACTCGCCGACGGCTCCCCGCTCAGCGCACCCGCCGAGACCGCGGACGAGCACACGCCCGCGGACTTCGAGGCGAAGGACGCGCTCGGGCTCTCCGCGATCCCTGTGAGTGCGCACATCCGCCGGGCGCACTCGACCGACCCCGGGGAGCGCATCTTCCGCCGCGCCGCCAACTACGACGACGGGGCAGAAGCCGGCCTGCTGTTCGCGTGCTTCCAGCGCGACCCGCTGCGCCAGTTCGTGCCGATCCAGCAGCGTCTCGACGAGCTCGACATGCTCAACGAGTGGGTCACGCACACCGGCAGCGCGGTCTTCGCGGTGCTTCCCGGTTTCGAGGCGGGCGAGATGCTGGGCCGCTCGCTCTTCGAAGGGTAGGCTCCTCTCTCTACCCCGCTCTCCCTCCCTTCCCCTTCCCCCTTCCTCCCTCCCCTTCCCCCCTTCCTCCCTCCCCGCTCTCTACCCCGCAGCTTGGCAGTAGATGCGAGATAATCGCGCTTCAAGTCGCATCTGCTGTCAAGCTGCGGCAGGGTGTGAGATCGGATTCGGGGCGGGGAACGGGCCGAAGCCAGAGACGGGGAACGGGCCGAGGCCCGAGACTTGAACCGATCCGAAGCCCGAGACGGGAGGATCTGAAACCGGGGCCGGGTCGATCCGGGTCGAGTGATTCGGGACGAGCTCGATTCCCGCGCTACCGCCCGGGGGCTTCGCTGAGCCCGCCCGCTCCCGTTTCGCCGTCGTAGCGGAAGATTCGGCCGTCCTGCATCGTGTATTCGACGCTGACGCCGAGCGGCTCCTTCGCGAGCAGCAGGAGTTCCAGGTGCTTCGCATGCTTGGCGTACTGGGTCTCGGTGACGGGGTCGGTGCCGAAGCGGGTGGCCGCCTTCAGGTCGGTGAGAATGAACTGGAAGGCGAGGTAGGCGCTCAGGTTCTCCCGGGTGCGCGGGATCTGCTCCCAGAGTGTGCCGTCGTCGTTCGCTGCGCGGTACTTCGCCTGCAGCGCTTCGAGGCGCTCGGCGAGCGAACCCGTTCCCTCGAGCTCGGGAGCGTCGGGGCCGTAGTCGAGCTCGTCGGTCTCGGCTTCAGCGGGCTCGTGCTGCCTCCCGTGGGCATCGCCTTCGCCTTCCGGATATACCGGTTCCGGCTCGGACGGCGTCGAGGCCGAAGGCCCGGGCGACGGCGTTCCGGGATCCTCGTCCCCCGAACCGCCGAACAGGAACGACACGGCGATCACCGTGCCCACGACGAGCACGACGGAGGCCAGGGCCGCGGTCATCGGCAGCCAGGGGCGCGCGCGTCGTTCGGGCATCGTTCCGCCGTTCCTCGAGGTCTGAATCCACCCTAGTACGCACCAGTACGCACCTCGGCGCGCGGGCGAGGCTAGGCGCGCGGGTGCGCCTGCCGGTAGGTTCGGGCGAGCCGCTCACTCGAGACGTGGGTGTAGACCTGGGTGCTGCCGAGGCTCGCGTGGCCGAGCATCTCCTGCACGACGCGCAGATCGGCGCCGCCGTTGAGCAGGTGGGTGGCGGCGCTGTGCCGGAGCGTGTGGGGGCCGCGGGGGCCGCTGCCTGGCTCCTGCTCGAGCTCGCGCGAGACGAGGCGGTAGACCGCGCTCGGGGTGAGCGGTTCGCCGTCCGTACCGAGGAAGAGCGAGGCTTCCCCGCCTGTGGCGAGTGCGGGTCGGGCACGGTCGAGGTAGTCAGCGAGGGCGGCCGCGGCGGGGGCTCCGACGGGCACGACGCGCTGTTTGTTGCCTTTGCCCGTGGCGCGCACGGTGCGGGCGGCGAGGTCGAGGTCGCGGAGCGTGAGGCCGCACAGCTCCGAGACTCGCAGGGCGGTGGCGTAGAGCAGTTCGAGCACGGCGCGGTCGCGGATGTCGGCGGGCTCGCCCAGTTCGGCACGATGCGCGACACGTTCGAGGATGCGGTCGATCTGCTGCTCGCTGAGCACTCGGGGAAGCGGGCGGCTCTTCTTCGGGATGTGCAGGCGGGAGGCGGGGCTGCCGGGCAGGATACCGCGCTGTTCGAGCCATCCGCCGAAGGACTTGACGGTGGCGACGCCTCGGGCGATGGTGCCGGCGGCATATCCTCGCTGCTGCCGGTGCCACAGCCAGTCGCGGAGCAGTTCGAGGTCGAGCGCCGAGATGTCGACGGTGCTGCCCGGCCTTTCCTGTTCGTCCGCTTGGTCTCCGGCTGCTTCGTGCTCGATGTATTCGGCGAGCGAGCGCAGGTCGTTGCGGTAGGCCTTGACGGTGTGCGCCGAGTAGCCGTATTCGAACTCGACGGTTCGGAGGAACCCGTCGATCGCCTCGTTCAGCCGCATGCTTCCATTGTCTGTTCGGGGAGGGCGTGGTGCCGTTCGCCTCGCCGCGTTGCATTGCGTTGCCATGCTCGATCTGCGGAGCGCGAGCGCGAGGGGCGGGCTCATCGGATCAGCGACCATCGGGGCGGCGCCCCACCGGGCTGGTCGTGTCGGCGCGCCATGCCGAGCAGGTCGAGTTCCGCGAGCACCCCGCGCACCTGCCCAGGGGCGAGACCGGCGTTCTTCGATATCTCGGCGAGCGTGCGGGAGCCTCTGAGCGGCAGCGCGTCGCGCACGCGTCGCTGCCAGACGAGCTCGCGATCCTCGTCCCCTCCGCCGGTCTCGCACCCTCCGCCCAGCAGCCCGCCTCCTGAGCCGGAGAGCGCGAGTTCATCGTCGAGCCCCAGCAGCTCGCAGGCTTCACGCGCGGTGGTGACGAGAGTCGCGGTGTAGTCGCGCACGAGACGGTGGCACCCGGCCGAAGCCGGAGAGGTGACCGGGCCGGGCACCGCGCCGACCGCTCGGCCGAGCTGCGCGGCATGGCCTGCCGTGTTGAGGCTGCCCGAGCGCAGCCCCGCCTCGGTGACGAGTGTCGCGGCGGAGAGCGCGGCGATGATCCGGTTGCGCTGCAGGAACCTCCATCTGGTCGGCGAGGATCCCGGCACCATCTCGGCACACACCGCTCCCTGCTCGGCGATGCTTTCGAACAGCCGGTCGTGCGAGCGGGGGTAGGGGCGATCCGCTCCCCCGGCCAGCACGGCGACCGTGGGCGCCCCTGCGGCGAGTGCGGTGCGGTGGGCGACCGCGTCGATGCCGTAGGCGCCTCCCGACACGATCGCGAGGCCGGCCGTGCAGACGCCGTCGACGATCTCGGCGGTGACGTGGCTGCCGTAGCCGGTCGCAGCCCGGGCTCCCACCACGCTCAGAGAAGGCGTGGCGAGGCATTCGACCCGGCCGCGCACCCACAGCATGGTCGGCGCGTGAAGGCCGAGGTCGTCGAGCGCGGCGGGCCATCCCTCATCGCCGGGGAGTACCACGCGCATCCGTGCGGCGAAGGCCCGCTCGATGTCCGCGATGGTCTCGTTACGGTCGAGGCGCGGCAACCATCTGCCGAGCGCCTCCTCGAGGGCGCGCAGCGGCAGCTCCGCTCCCGCCGCGACGGAGGCCTCCCGCAGTTTCGACGGGCTCGTCCCCCTCACCAGCAGTTCGAGTGCGGCCTCGGCCCCGAGCGCGGCGAGCAGTGCCCCTGCGGCGCCGTCCCCGGGTTCGGCGATTCTCGACCATGCTGCGCGGGCGAGGATCGCGTCGGCCCTCGGCTGATCGATCGATACGGACAGTGCGCCTTCCGGGAAGTGGGCGGAGGCGTCGATGCGGCCCAGCCGTTCGCGCAGTTGCGACTCGGCGCGCAGCGAGCTCGGCTGCGGGCCGCTCACGTCGTGACCCCGCCGCGCAATGCGAGGGCTTGGCGGAGCTCGGCCCGTTCAGGGCACGGCTTGCCCGCGAGATCGGCGAGCGTCCAGCCGAGACGCAGCGCGCGGTCGTAGCCCCGCACCGTGAGCGATCCCCGAGCGAGCGCGGCGTCCAGCACTGCGGTCGCGCTGCGGGGCAGACGGTTGGCCGGGGCGCGCAGCCAGTCACCGTGCACCTCGCCGTTGACCCGCCACGGAGTGCCCCGCAGCCTCCGTTCGGATCGTGCCCGGGCCTCGCGCACTCGCTCGCGCAGTTCAGCGCTGCCCGGTCTCGAACCCGCATCGGCCTCGACCAGCACGCTCGAGACCCGCCGCACGTTGAGCCTGAGGTCGATGCGGTCGGTGAGCGGGCCCGAGAGCCTGCCGAGATAACGCACGCGCTGGCCGGGAGTGCAGCGGCAGGGCTCAGCGCTGTCGAGCGAGTCGGCGTTGCCGCAAGGGCAGGGATTCGCCGCGATCACGAGCTGGGTTCGGGCTGGGAGCGTCGCGCGGATCTTGGATCGGTGGATCTCGACCGAGCCCGATTCGAGGGGCTGCCGCAGCGCGTCGAGCACACCCCTGGGGAATTCGGGGGCTTC
>JBEBTD010000077.1:0-10141 GCA_040393965.1 Leucobacter soli
GCAGGGGGGGTGATCCGGTTCGGTCGGAGTTCGACGCTGCCGACCCCTCGCTAGGCCGGCCGGTGTCGACAGGGTCGGCCGACCTCGCCTCTGCCTTCTGCGCCTATGACGACAGCGGGGTGCCGGTTCTCGCGGAGAGGACGATCCCGGCTCCCGCCACCACGACGAGCGCGATGCCGAGCCACGCGGCGAAGGCCAACGGTTGGCGGAGCCAGATCACTCCGATGAGCGTGCCGACCACCGGGCCGAACGAGAAGAGCACCCCGATCACCTTCGCGGAGGTGAGCCGTCCGGCGGTGATGTCGACGACCGAGGCGAGGGCCGGGCCGGCCGCTGCTGCGAGGAGGAGCAGGCCCCACTCGGGAAGGGCGACATCGTGCACCGCCCCCAGCCAGGGAAGGTGCACGGCGGCGGCGGCGATCGCCGCGATCGCGATCAGCTGGGGCCCGTCGTCGCGTTTGCCGAGCCGAACGGCGAGCAGGACGTATCCGGCGGAGCCGATAGCCGCCAGACAGGCGAAGAGCAGACCGACCGGGTCGCCGGGCGCCGTCACTCCGACGGCCAGGGCCACCCCAAGGAATGCCAGCAGGGCGAACCCCCCTTCTCGGACGCCCCTCGACGAGAGCACCGCGACCGCGCAGGGCCCGAGATAGTTGATGGTCACCGCCACGCCGAACGGGATGCGTTCGATCGCGAGGAGCACGAATGCGTTCATCGCGGCGATGCTCACCCCGAACAGCAGAATCTGGAGCCATTCCGCGGGGGCGCGCCGGCGGAGGCGCGGGCGGAAGATCATGACCAGGAGCAGTGCCGCCAGGGCGAGTCTCATCGCGCTCGCCCTGCCGGAGCCGAGCGACGCGAAGAGCCCCAGCATCAATGCTGACGAAGAATGTACGCCCAGGCTGCCGAGGAGGACGAGTCCGGCAGCCTGGGCGGCTCCTTTGCGCATCGGAGGATGCTGCAGTCTCAAGCCGGCTTCACGCTGCGCGGACGGCCTTCAGGAATCTCGCGGTGCGTTCGTGCGCGGGGGCGTGGAAGAGCTCGCGCGGCGGTGCGCTCTCGACTACGGATCCCTTGTCGAACATCACGACGCGATCCGAGATCTCCTCGGCGAACCGCATCTCGTGGGTGACGAGCAGCATCGTGATATCCGTGGTGTTCGCAAGATCCCGGATGACGTTCAGCACCTCCGTCGTCAGCTCGGGATCGAGGGCGCTCGTCGGCTCGTCGAAGAGCAGGATCTCCGGCTGCATCGCGAGCGCACGAGCGATCGCGACGCGCTGCTGCTGTCCGCCCGACAGCTTGGCGGGCTTGTGGTCGAGGTGCTGGGACAGGCCGACCATGCCGAGCAACTCGACGGCGCGTTCGCGAGCCTTGTGCTTCTCCACCTTCAGCGTGCGGATGGGTGCCTCCATCACGTTCTCCACCGCTGTCAGATGCGGGAAGAGATTGAACTGCTGGAAGACCATGCCGATCTTGCGCCGGGTTCTCTGCAGCTGACGGGATTCCCGCTTGCGGTTGATCTCCGCCGCGTCCCAGAGCACCTCGCCGTCGGCGAGGACGGTTCCGGAGGTCGGCCGTTCGAGCGTCATGAGGATGCGCAGGATCGTGGTCTTGCCCGATCCTGAGGGGCCGATGATGGAGACCTTCTCGCCCCTGTCCACGCTGAAGTCGAGCCCGTCGAGCACGACGTGGTCGTCCCAGGACTTGCACACGTCCTGGAACCGGATGATGGGTGTAGTCGATGACATTGTGATCTATTCCTTGTCGTTAGCGCGCGGCCGAGCGATCCGAACGGCGCTCGAGCAGCTGCACCCCGTTGGAGGCGATGAAACTGATGGTCAGGAAGAGGAGCCCCGCGATGGTCAGAGGCTCGAGGTAGCGGAAGTTCGCGCTTCCGAGCCGCTGCGCGACGGCGAGCAGCTCCACCACGGTGATCGCTGACAGCACGGCCGAATCCTTGAACATCAGGATGAGGTAGTTGCCGAGCATCGGAACGGTGGACGTGACCGCCTGGGGCAGCACCACTCTGATCCAGGTCACCGGTTTCGAGAGGTTGA
The DNA here is from genome assembly GCA_040393965.1 of Leucobacter soli. Taxonomy (GTDB): domain Bacteria; phylum Actinomycetota; class Actinomycetes; order Actinomycetales; family Microbacteriaceae; genus Leucobacter; species Leucobacter soli_C. Next base: position 2,061 of record JBEBTD010000077.1, read on the forward strand.
GTGCGGTGGCGGCCTCCCACTGGCCTGCCGGGACTTCCTGGATGCCACTGCGGTACACCTCTGCGGTGTAGGCGCTGTAGTTGATGCCGAGCACCAGGATGCCGGTGGGGAGCGCATCCATCTGTATGCCGATCGACGGCAGCACGAAGTATGCGCAGTAGGCCTGCACGAGGAGCGGTGTGCCGCGGATGAATGCGACGTAGAAGTCGAAGATCCGGGAGACCACGGGAATGCGGGAGCGACGGATGATCGCGACGACGAGACCCACCACGAGCGCGATGGACATGCCGGTGAGCGTCAGGAACACGGTGGTTCCGAGTCCCTTGAGCAGGAGCGGCAGAATACTGAGGGCGAATTCGTTATCCCACGACATGCTTAGCCTCCACCTTCTTCGGAGAGTCCAGGAGCAGAGAGCGCTTCTTCGAGACCGGGCGAGCGAGGTCGAAACGGCGCTCGAGCCACTTCACCAGCTCGCCGCAGAGCAGAGCCAAGAGGAAGTAGAGCACCAGCACGACCCCGAACACGGCGATCGTCTCGCCGGTGGCCGCGCGCACCATCTGAGCGCGGAACGTCAGGTCGGCGATCGTGACCAGCGAGACCAGCGAACTCGCCTTGAGCAGGTCGACGAGGATGTTTCCGAATGGCGGAAGCATCGCTGGGATGGACTGCGGGATCAGGATTCGCCAGAGCGCGACGGTGCGGGGGATGCCGAGGGCGACGATCGCCTCCGTCTGCCCCTTCGGGCGCCCCTTGATCGTCGTGCGCACGATCTCTGCACCGTAGGCGCCGCCGTTGAGCCCCAGGGCGAGTACGCCTGCAAAGATCGGGGTGAGCTCGATGCCGAGGAACGGCAGTGCGAAGAACAGCCAGAACATCAGCACCAGCAGCGATGTGCCTCGAAACACCTCGACGATCACCGCGCTGGGGACTCGAAGCCATGCGCTTCGAGCCACCCGTGCGATTCCCACGAAGAAGGCGATGAGGAAGGCCAGGAGCGAGCCGAACACCGTGACCACCACGGTGACCAGGAGCCCGTCGAGCAGGAGTTGCCAATAGTCGAATATGGCCTGCATAGTCGTAAACCTCTATCGGAGAGCTTGAACCGGGATCAACCCGGGATCTTGCAGAGTTCCTCGCTCGTCACGCCTTCGACGTCAGCTGCGTTGAAGCCCCACTCCTCCAGGGTCGAGGCGTACTCCGGCGTCTCCTTGAAGGCGGCCAGGCCCTCGTTGAACTTGTCCCGGAAGTCGGCATCCTCCTTGCGGAAGACGACGCCCGATCCGGTGCGGGGCGCGTCGCTCAGTGCGGGGGTCACCTCGACGCCCGCGGTGTCCTTCGCGGTCTGGGTGAGGCTGAGCGTCGGGGAGACGTAGGCGTCCACCCGCCCTGCGGCCACGGCTTCCAGGCCTCCGCGGACATCCTGCAGGAAGGTGATCTGCGACTCGGCGACGCCGTTGTTCGTGAGCACGGTCTCCTCGAAGCTGCCGGGGAGCACGCCGAGCTTCACGCTCGGGTCTGCGGCTGCCGCGGCGAGGGTGTCGAGGCCCTTCGGGTTGCCCGCCTGCACGGCGAAGGAGAGCGTCGAGACGATGATCGGCTCCGAGAACAGCGCCTGCTCGCACCTGGACTGCTTCATGTTCAGACCCGCGGCGATGACGTCCCACCGCTTCGCGAGGAGGCCCGGAATCATCGACTCGAAGGGGGTGATGGCGCCCTGGAGCTCGTCGACGCCCATCGACTCGGTGACGGCTCGGAGCACCTCGATCTCGACGCCGGTGAGCGTCCCGTCTGGGTTGACGATGGCTGCCGGAGGCTCGTTCGCGAGCGCAACGGTCAGGATGCCGGTGCTCTCCACTCGCTCCAGAGCCGATTCGCCGCTGTCGCCGCCCCCGGGCGTTGCGGTGCCGCCCCCGGTCGAGGCGCACCCGACCAGGAGCAGACCGGACGCCATGATGAGCGCGGTCGCAGAGTAGACGCGGGATTTCTTGTTCATTGGGTTCCTCCGTGGATACTTCGTTGTTCGTGTGAGGTGGGTCTGTGCGGTCGGTGTGCTAGAGCTCGAGCGGTTCTTCCCGAACCGTGTACTCGACGACGAGTCGCCGATCCATCAGGGGGTCGCTGAGCGTGTTGCGCCAGGCCTGCGCGCCGGGGCGGATCTCCCCGCCGATGGTGCCGGAGAGCAGCACCGTTCCGGCCGCGTTCTCCTCTCCCGAGCGGGATTGGAGTTCCTGCAGCAGCTGCGAGGGCGCCATGAGTGACGAGACCGATCCGTGCTGGACGGTCTCCCAGCCGTTCTCGCCCAGCCGCTCCCCGGTCAGCGTCAGGGAGTCCCAGTGATCCGCCACGTCTTCGTACCTCCAGGCCTCGGCGGAGAGGAGATCGGGGTAGATGGTCTTCGCGCGTGCCGTCGACACCGTCTCGATGGCCATGTCCGAGTGATCGGACGCGACGCAGACGAGGAGGCCGGCGGTCGTCTGGACGAGCGCGAACTCGACCTCGCCGTAGGACTCGGTTCCCCGAACCGACACCGAGGACTCCGCGGAGACCTTGGCCGGGGCGATGGGATAGATGGTCGGGGTGCGCTCCGGAGCGGGGAATCCGAGTTCCTCGAGCTCTTCCACGTGCGCTCGAACCTCGTCGGCGCTGCGGCCGGCGTATCCGAAGTTGTAGGCGCGGAGGGGTGTGAACTCGAATGGCGATCCGTTCCCCGATGGGTCGCTGATGTTGAATGTGATCTTCATTGATCTGCGCACTCACTTTTCTGGTAGTCGATTTGCGATCACTCTTGAGTATGTTGTAAAAACTGCCTACAGTCAACTGTAGACACAAACATCGTTTCAAGGAGGAAATACTATGACGGCTTCTCATGGATCATTCGTCGGCCCGCCCAACAGCGAGGAAGTGCCGAGATACGCAGGATTCTCGACCTTCGCCCGCCTGCCCCGCGTCGACCAGGTCGAGCGTGTCGATGTGGGAGTGCTCGGTGTTCCCTTCGACAGCGGGGTCTCCTTCCGGCCGGGTGCGCGCTTCGGCCCCTCGGCCGTGCGAGAGGCCAGCAGGCTGCTGCAGGGGTACCACCAGTTCTTGGAGGTCTCCCCCTTCGAGACCCAGCAGGTGGCCGACCTGGGCGACGTCGCGGCGAATCCCTTCAACATCGAAGAAGCCCTGAGCGCGATCGAGGATGTGGCGTCGCAGCACCTTCGACAGGGCACCAAGCTCGTCACGATCGGCGGGGATCATACGATCGCGCTTCCTCTGCTCCGTGCGGTGTCGCGTGAGCACGGCCCGGTTGCGCTGCTGCACTTCGACGCGCACCTGGATACCTGGGACACCTATTTCGGGCAGCCCTACACGCACGGCACCCCGTTCCTCCGCGCTCACGAGGAGGGGCTCCTGGACTCGGAGCGCCTCTGCCACATCGGCACCAGGGCCGCGCTGCACCATCCCAGCGATCTCGACCGCGATGCACGCATCGGGTTCGGCATCATCTCGGCGGTCGATGTGGCTCGCGAGGGCGTCGACAGCGTGATCGAGTCCATCAGGACGCGGATCGGCGACGCTCCGGTCTACATCTCCATCGACATCGACGTGCTGGATCCGGCTCATGCCCCCGGCACGGGCACCCCGGAGGGAGGTGGAATCACCACACGCGAGTTGCAGATGATGCTGCGCGGCATCAGCGACCTGAACATCGTGAGCGCGGATATCGTTGAAGTGGCTCCTGCATATGATTGGGCGAACATCACCTCCACTGCAGCGGCGAATCTTGCATACGAACTGGTCTCCATGTTTGCGTTGAAGAACAAGGATCAGTGACGTCACGAGACCGAGAAGAAACGGAACCTGGATCTTGAGCAGCGACCCCACGGAGAGGCTCACGCCCTTCACGCCCCAAGTCACATCCGCGTTCATCGCAGAGCAGGTGAGAGAGCTCATCGCCGACGGGAGCTTCCCCCAGGGGTCTCCCATCAGCGAGGCCGGACTCGCATCCGCCCTCGGGATCAGCCGCGGGCCTGTTCGGGAGGCCCTGCAGCGCCTCGTGCAGGAGGGCCTGCTGAAGAACGAGCGCAACCGTAAGCTCCTCGTGCCGCAGTTGACCGGCGACGACATCAGGGACATCTATCGCACTCGCGAGGCGATCGAAGTCGCCGCCATGGAGGCGGTCATGGAGCGTGAGGACAGCACTTTCCTGGAAGAGGGCCGGAAGCTGTTGCAGCGGATGGCGGCGTACTACGAGGAGGGCGATCGAAAGATGATGTCCTCCGTCGACCTCGAGTTCCACCTGCTTCTCATCGACGAGAGCGGAAGCCGCCGGCTGCAGCGGGCCTTCGCCACCCTGGTCGTCGAGACCCGTATGTGCATGAACGAGCTGGAGCAGATCTTCAGCTCGCAGGACGACAGCGTCGAGATCCATCAGAAGATGCTCGATGCCGTCGTCGCAAAGGATATGGATGCTGCACGCGCCGCGGTGCGTGCGCACAACCAGACGGTTCTCCGTGATTTCCAGCTGATGGAAGAGTCATCGGCGAACGAGACCGTCGTATAGCCGAAGGAAAGACAGATGACATATTCAGGAGTCGAATCTCCGAAGGTGCTCGTGCTCGGAGGAGGCGATCTGCTGCAGGTCGATCTCGACGTGCTCGAGCCCATCCGCGAGTACGCGGAGGTCGTGGTCGCCGACAGCAAGGACTCCCTCGCGCGGGAGATCGAGGACGCCGACGTCCTGCTGGTGTGGGACTTCCGCTTCGCCGAACTGGACGAGCTGCTCCCGAGCGCTGCGAGGCTGAAATGGATCCACGCGGCATCGGTCGGGGTGGAGCCCCTGCTCACGCCGAACCTGACGAAGCAGGACATCGTCCTGACCAATTCGAGAGGCGTCTTCGACCTCGCGATCGCGGAGTACGTGCTCGCGCTCTATCTCGCGCATCTCAAGGATCTGCGTCGAAGCCACGAGTACCAGCAGGAGAAGGCCTGGAACCACCGCCTCACCCAGAAACTGGCGGGCAAGAAGGCCCTCGTGGTCGGCACCGGCTCGATCGGACGCGAGATCGCGCGACTGCTCAAGGCCGTCGGAACGGACATCACGCTGGTCGGACGACGACCCCTGCCCGTGGATCCGGAGTTCGGACAGATCGCGCAGACCCGGGATCTCGAATCGCTCGTCTCCGGTAAGGATCTGGTGGTGCTCGCGGCGCCGCTGACGGAGGAGAGCCGGGGCATGGTCGATCGCGCCGTGCTCGAGGCCATGGAATCGGATGCCTATCTCGTCAACGTCGGGAGGGGGCCGCTCATCGACGAGGGAGCGCTCGAGGAAGTGCTCGCCGCCGACCGGATCGGCGGCGCCGGTCTCGACGTCTTCGTTCAGGAGCCGCTGCCCTCGGAGTCCCCGCTCTGGGAGCATCCGCGCGTCACGGTCTCACCGCATATGTCGGCAGACTTCGAGGGCTTCGACGAGGCGCTCGTGGAGGTCTTCCTGAAGAACCTCCGGGCCTGGAGATCGGGACGGCCGTTCAGCGGCGTGGTGGATCATCAGCTGGGGTACGTCCCCTCAGCATGACCGTTCCGCGGCCCTGGGGCACCGGCTTCTCGCCGTGATCCAGGGCCGCGACTCGTCTCCGCTCAGCCTTCGGCGAGCATCTCCGCGAAGCGGGCCGGGGCGATGTTGCCGCCCGAGACGACGGCGGCGACGCTGAGCCCCTTGAAGCGGGCCGGGTGCTGCAGCACGGCTGCGGCCGCGACGGCGCCGCTCGGTTCGACGATCGTGTTGGTCTCGGCCGCGATCACGCGCATGGCGGCGAGGATCGAGGCCTCGCTCACGGTGAGCGACTCGTGGATGCGCCCGTGGATGATCGACCACGGATGCTCCCCGACCGCGGGGGCGCGCAGCCCATCGGCGATCGTGGTCGCGGTGACCGTGCGATCCCAGGGGGTGATGCGGCCGGCGGTGAGGCTCTCGTGCAGATCGGCCGCGCGTTCCGGTTCCACGGGGATCACGCGGGTCTCGGGACTGACTGTCGCCGCGATGGCGGCGATGCCCGAGACGAGCCCGCCTCCGCCCACGGGCACGAGCAGCACGTCGAGCGGGCGATCCTCGTCGGCCGCGGAAGCGGCTCCCTCGACTTCGCGGCCGGCGGATGTTCGCGCCGCCTCCGCGTGCTGCCCGAGGATCTCGAGGCCGACCGTGCCCTGGCCGGCCATGATGCTGAGCTGGTCGAAGGGGTGCACGAAGAGCGCACCCGTGCGTTCGACGAGCTCCTGCGCGGTCGCGGCGAGCCGATCGCCCTCGACGACGATCGCTGTCGCGCCCTCGGCTTCGACGAGCGCCACCTTGGCGGGCTCCGCGAAGGAAGGCATCACGACGGTGGCAGGTACGCCCGCGGCCCTCGCGGCGCGGGCGACCGCCCGGCCGTGGTTGCCGGCGGAGTAGGTGACGCATGACGAGATGTCGTCGGCCGCTTGAGCCGCTCGCAGGGTGGCGAGCGCGCCGCGGTACTTGAACGAGCCCGTGTGCTGCAGGTTCTCGAGCTTCAGCCTTACCGGCACGTTGCCGAAGCGCGCCTCGACGAGCGGGGTGCGGCGGCAGAGGCCGGTGAGGGCCTCCGCCGCCTCGCGCACGCGGTCGGCCAGATCCTCGGCGGAACCCGGAACCGGAACCGAGCCGGAGCCGGCGCTTGTCGTCGCCCGCCGCCGCTCAGCTCTTGCGATCCTGGTACTCGTAGTAAGTACCGCCGATCTTGAGGTGCAGACCCGGCTTGCCGAAGTAGAACGGCACCCACGGGTTCTTGAGATCGCGCCACGGGTTCGCCTTCTCGTTGCCCTGCACGACCTCGGCCATTGCGCGGCCCATGTAGATCGCCATCTGCACGCCGTGGCCCGAGTAGCCCATCGAGTAGTACAGGCCGTTGTGGATGCCGGCGTGCACCATGCGATCCATCGAGATGTCGACGAGACCGCCCCACATGTAGTCGATGCGGGTGTCGCGCAGCTGCGGGAACACCTCGCGCATGCGCTTCACGAGGATCTCGCCGCTCTTCTTGTCGTTCTCGGGATCCGAGAGCGCGAACTGCGCGCGACCGCCGAAGAGCAGGCGGTTGTCGGGGCTCAGACGGAAGTAGTTGAGCAGGTTCTTCGTGTCGCTGCAAGTACGGCGGTTCGGGATGAGCTCGCGCACGAGCTCGTCGCTCAGCTGTTCGGTGCCGACGATGAAGCTGCCGACGGGCATCACGCGGCGCTGCATCCAGCCGAAGGGCTTGCCGGTGTAGCCGCTCGTGCCGACGACGACCTTGTCGGCGCGGATCTTGCCGCGCGTCGTGGTCAGCTCGTGCGCGGTGCCCTTGCCGAGGCGCTTCACGTCCGTGACGGCGGCGTGCTCGTGGATCGTCGCGCCCTCCTTCACGGCGAGCCCGGCCAGCGCGTGGCCGAACTTCGCGACGTGCAGATCGGCGCTGTCCTGCTCGACGATCGCTGCGGGGAAGACGTCGCTGCCGATCTCGTCGCGCAGCTGCGCGCCCTCGATCATGTGCACGCGGTGCCCGGCGACGCGCTCGAGCGCGTCCTTGGTGCGGTGCAGGCCGGGAACGTGCGACTCCTTCGCGGCGAGGATCAGCTTGCCGCGCCGGCCGAAGTCGACATCGAGATTGTTCTCGGTCACGATGCTCTCGATCAGGTCGACGGCGTCGTTGTAGAGGTCGATGTACTCCTTGGCCTTCTGCTCGCCGAAGCGCTTGATGGCGCTGGTGAAGCCGATGCCGAGGCCGTTGGTGGACATGCCGCCGTTGCGGCCGGAGGCGCCCCACACGACGGTGTTCGCCTCGAGCACCGCGACGGTGAGGCCGGCCTTCGCCGCGTGGTAAGCGGTCGAGAGGCCGGTGAAGCCGGCGCCGACGACGGCGAGGTCGACGTGGCGGGGGATCGGGGTCTCGGTGTAGTCCCCGCTGGGGGTCGCCGTGTCGAGCCAGTAGGGCTTCATCTTCATGGGCGTGTGCTTCGTCTTTCGTCTGCTCGTGGTCTGCGTTGCGTTCGGCTCAGTCGATGCCGAGTGCGGTGTTGATCTCGTCCAGCGAGTCGAACCGAACCGACCC
>JBEBTD010000078.1:0-10107 GCA_040393965.1 Leucobacter soli
CTCCTGATCGCTCGCTCGCTCGGGGTGGCCTGACCCGGCGTGCTCGCCGGCCCCGGCCCCGGCCCGCCTGCCGGCCCCCGCCCCGACCCCGACCCGCCCGCCGGCCCTGACCCGGCCCCGGCCCCCGCCCCGGCCCCGGCCCCGCCGGCCCGCCGGCCGGCCCCGCCCCGCCCCCGCCCGATCCGCCGCATCTCTCGCATCCGGTCATTTGCCGCCCCGTTTTCGCTTCGAAGAGGGCGGTTACTGTCTGTGCTCGGGAGGAGATGGACAGGAGGCAGACGTGCGGACACCTATCGTCGATGTAGGGATGTGGATATCATCGCTATTCACAGAAAGCGAGTCCGCTCGAAGAATCGGCCAGACGGCGACTCGAGAACAGCGAGTATGGCCTCATGCCTCGCTCTCCGCTGCACCCGCTCCTCCCTTCCGAATTCTCGACGGCGGAGGCAGTCGCGCTCGGAGTCTCCGAGAAACGGTTGAGGGGCGACGACCTTGAAGCGCCGTTTCGCGGTGCGCGCATGATGCTACGGGCCTGCGAGGATCCGCTGGATCGCTACGAGGCTGCGAAAGACCGAGAACTCCGTCTGATCCGGGCACTCGCGTCCAGGCTCGTGGACGGGCAATTCATCAGTCACCGCAGTGCCGCAATGCTGTGGGGCGCGCCGATGCCGTTCCGGAGTGCACCGGAGTTGCACGCCGGGGTGAAAGAACCGATGCGGACGCCGAGGATAAGAGGGGTGAGCGGGCATGCATTCGCTGCTGGTCGAGCGACGCTGCGCGAGATGAACGGCATCCGTCTCACCTCGCCCGAGACGACCTTCGCTTCGCTCGGCGTGCTCCCTTTGCCCAGGCTGGTCGCGCTGGGTGACTACCTGGTCAGGATGTACCGGCAGGGTTACGGTCGTCCGAATGCCGGCATGGCGCCGATCACGACGCTCGAAGCTCTCGCCGACGCGGTGGAGCTCGGCAGATGGCGAGGCATGCCGGTGCTGCGCAGAGGGCTCGAGCTGATCCGTGAGGACTCCTGGTCGCCCCGAGAGTCCATGACGAGGGTCGAGCTGGTGAGGGCCGGGCTCCCGGAACCGGAGCTGAACGTCGACGTTTTCGACAGGAGCGGGTGCTTTCTCGGCTGTCTCGACATGCTCTACCCGAGATATCGAGTGGCCGTGGAGTATCAAGGCCGACAGCACGAGGGGCGCTACTCAGACGATGTGGAGCGCTATGAGGCATTGAAGGCGGAGGAATGGGACGTGATCCTGGTCACTCGAGCACTCGCCTCGCGCCCTGGGGTGCTGGTCGGCCGAGTGGGTGCGGCGCTACGTAGACGAGGGTGGACTGGAGTTGTTTGATTCTGCGAGGCCCGGTCGCTCGTATGGCCGGAGCACAGCGCGGTCGGAGTGCGGCGCGGTCAAGGATTTGGCGGAGCCGGACACTTATCGCCCCTTCCGAGCGAAACCCAGGGCGGTAACTGGCCGGCTGTGGGAAGGAGAAGCGGGGTCGGGGTGGGCGCGGCCCGCCGAGCGCTTCCCAGCGCGGCTTCACTTCTCGTTCAGGGCGCGGGCGTAGGGTGAGCGAGGGAGCACCTCAGCAGGGAGGTCTCCGGAAGGGTGGAGTGTGAAGACCATCAGTTACAACCTCCGCAAGAACCGCGCGCTCGGCGAGCTGGGAGATCTCGCCGACCGGCACGAGGTCGACATCCTCTGTCTGCAGGAGGCCGACGCGGTGCTGCTGCCGGGTGAGCTCGGGCACATGCGCCTCGTGCACGCGACTGAGAAGAACCGGCTGGGTCTGGCCATGTATGTGCGGGAGGATCGCTTCCACGTGCGCTCGGCGCACACCTTCCAGCTGAAGAAGTCGCTGCACGACCGGGTGCTCCAGCCTGCGCACGAGCGGCTGCTGGGGGCTCGACTGCACGACCGCGAGACGGGCCGCGACCTCGTCGCCGCCTCGTTCCATGCGGCACCGCTGACCGCCCTCAACTCGCTGCGCCGGCACCAGATCACCGCAGCGCTCTCCGAACTGCGACGCCTCGGGCCCGGTCTGCCCGCTCTCATGGTGGGCGACTTCAACTATCCCGTGTTCCAGTCGCGGCTCGACCGCCATGTCTCGGGCGAGGGCTACGAGCTCTCCCTCAGCGACAAGCGCACCTACACGCGCTACAAGATGTTCCGCGGGCACTACGACTTCGCGACCTCGTCGGGCTTCCGCATCGACTCGGTGCGCACGCTCGATCGCGGCACGAGCGATCACCTGCCGATCCTCGTGCACTCGGCGTTCGAGGAGGCGTTCGCTCCGCATCCCGTCGAGCCGGCTTTCGGGTAGGCGCGCAACGCGACGACACGAGGATCGCCCGCGCCGGGGGCCCTCCTCCGCGAGGCTGCCGGATCCGATTCCGCCCGCGCGTCACTTTCGAGGCTCCGTCGACTCAGAACCAAGTGAGAGCGATGAGTGCGCGACCCTCGCCGCCGATCGCCATGACGAAGAAGGAGTCGACATGAACGACGTCACCATGCCAGCAGCGGTTCGATCGCTCGTGGACGCCATCAACTCAGCGGACACCGAGGCCTTCGTAGAGGCGTTCGCGCCCGATGGCCTCGTCGATGACTGGGGGCGCGTGCTGCGCGGGCCCGAGGGGGTTCGGAGCTGGGCTCAGAGCGATGCCATCGGCGCGGGCGCCAGGATGACCGTGCTCGAGGCGAGCACGGCGGGCGATGTCACGGAGATGAGGTTCTCGTGGGAGAGCCGCGTGTTCAACGGCGAATCGAATGCAGTGGTCACGATCGCCGACGGCAAGATCGTGTCCTTCCGAATCCCGCCCCACGGCTGAGTCGTCGCGCCGCTGGACGAACCTGACGAGAGGGGTCGCGCTGCGGGCCCGCTCGCGCCGCCGGCGTCTCAGCGAACGAGGCGCGCGATGGCGGCCGAGGCCTCCTGCAGCTTCTCGGCCGAGACCTGACCGCCTTCGGCGGCGGCCTGCGCGACGCAGTGCTCGAGATGGTCGTCGAGCAGTTCGAGCGCGACCCGCTCGAGGGCGCGCGTGGCGGCCGAGACCTGGGTGAGCACATCGATGCAGTACACGTCTTCTTCGATCATCCGATGGATGCCGCGCACCTGACCTTCGGCCCTGCGGAGCCGCTTGAGCAGATCGCTCTTGTGGCCGCTGTAGCCGTGGTCGTTGCCCGACTCCTCAGTGCCGCAGGCGTGCTCCTGGACTGCTTCTTGCATGCCGCCACTCTACCCTCAAAAGGTTGCGACCGGCCGAGTAGATGGAGTGGGTCGGCACGCCCTACTTGCCTCGCATGCGACGAACCTCTGCGGCGCCGCCCAGGACGAGCACGAGCACCGCCGCCCAGATCGCCCCGTAGGTGAACCACTCGTCCGAGGCGATGCGTTCGCCGATCATCAGCGATGCGACGAGCAGCATCGCGGGTTCGACGTAGCTGAGCAGCCCGAACAGGCTCATGGGCAGCAGCCTCGAGGCGACGAGGTAGAGCAGCATGGCGAAGCCCGAGAGCAGCGAGATCGCGGGCGCGGACCACCAGAGCGAGGGGTTCGTGGCCGTCCAGGCGTCGTCCGCGAAGAACGTCGCGATCAGCACGGCGGCGAGGGGGAGCATGAGGGCGAACTCCCACCACATGCCGCCCAGGTGGTTCATGCCCATCGCCCTGCGCAGCACGAAGTAGGCCGGGTAGCCGAGGGCGACCGTGAGGGTCTCCCAGCTGACGCCGCCGATGCGCACCACCTCGTAGGCCACGCCGACGAGGGCGATGCCCGCAGCGGCCCACTGCCACCAGGCCATGCGATCCTTGTAGAGGAAGCGGCCGACCACGACGAGCACGAGCGGCAGCAGGAAGTAGCCGAGCGCCACCTGCATGGCGCGGCCGTTGAGCGGCGCCCACGCGAAGATCCACATCTGAATGGACATGAGCAGCGAGGTCGCGAGCATGCCGAGGATCAGCCACGGTCTCCGCCGCGCTCGTCCGGCGATCTCGGCGACCAGCCTCCAGTGGCGAGAGGCGAGCAGCACGACGGTCACGAGAGGCAGCGTCGCGGCCGCGCGGATGCCCCAGATCACCTCGGCGGGCATCGGGTGCAGCAGCGGCGTCAGGAAGTAGACCAGCCCGAAGCCGATCGACGCGACGATCGATGCGAAGACACCCCTGACCCCCGCCGGAAGGCCTGAGCCCTCCGACTTGAACCCGGGCACCTCTTAGAGTTCGATCGCGCCGATGACCTCGCCGTACGGCGTCTCGCCGATCGGCGCGAAGCCCACGTGCAGGAAGAAGTTCTCGGGGCCGTCCTCGCCGCGCTCCCAGAGCACGGTGAGACGCTCGACGCCGCGTCGACGCGCCTCGTCGATGAGCGCGTTGACGGCGAATGTGCCGACGCCCCTGCCCTGCACGTCGGCGTCGACGTTGATGCGCCAGAGGGCCGCGCGGAACTCCTCCTGCTGCGCCTCGGGGTCGAAGTTGCCGTGGATGAAGCCGACCACGCGATCGTCGTCGAGCACCACGCGCTGCCAGGCGGAATGGGCGGGGGTCACCGCCGCGGCGGCCGCGTACGAGACCGGGCTCACGAACTGTTCCTGACCCGGCTTGAGGCCGAGCCTGTTCACGGCGACGATCGTCGCGGCCGAGAGTTCTTCGAGTCGTAGCGCGTTCATACCATTCAGGCTAGCGCCTGCCCCTGGGAGCGCAAGCCCGTGCCCGGCCGTTCACCCGCTCTTCGTCTCGCGGGACGAGGATCGCCGCGCGCCGTCAGGCCCGTGGCGAGAGGGCGGCGCCGACCGTCGCGGCGGGCAGATCCTGCGGCAGCACCCGAAGGCGATGCGAGAGCTCGAAGCCCGCGAGGAACCGGGATTCGGCCTCCCATGCCTCGAGCTGCCCGCGGATTCCCTCGATGAGGGGTTCGCCGATCTTCCGCAGGCCGCCGCCGATCACGACGGTGTCGGGTGCGATCGTGACGCCGATGGCGCGAACCGCGCTCGCGGCGCCCTCGATCAGCAGGGCGAGCGCTTGGCGTGCGTCGGGATCGCCCTCGGCCGCCGCCTGTGCGAGCACCCAGCCGGGGTGCTCACCGCCCGCGGGCCAGTAGGCCTTGAGCGCGGAACCGCTCGCGACCGTCTCGATGCAGCCGCGCTGGCCGCACGGGCAGCGGCGCCCGCGGGGGTCGACGGCCAGGTGGCCGATCTCTCCGGCGAGGCCCCGCGCTCCGCGCCACGGATGGCCGTCGACGACGATGCCCGCGGAGAGCCCGGTGCCCAGGTTGATGTAGGCGACAGAGCCGTCGAGGCCCATGAGATGGGCGGCGCCGATCGCCGCCGCGGTCACGTCGTTGTCGATCGTGACCTCGAGGCCGATGCGATCGGCGAGCATCGGTGCGAGCGCGAGCGATTCGACGCCGAGGTTGTAGGCGTAGCGGACCTCGCCGCGACCGGTGTCGACCTGGCCCGGCACGCCGATGCCGACCGCTGCGAAATCTCCGATCGCGCAGCCGGTCTGCTGGGCGAGATCGGCGAGCGCCAGCTCGGCGGTGCGCAGCACGCCTTCGTTGCCCTGCGCCGTGGGCAGCCTCGTCGAGGCGCCGATATCACCGTCGGCATCGAGCACCACGGCTGCGGTCTTGGTGCCGCCGATGTCGATGCCGACGTAGCGTTCGGGTCGGGAGCTCATGCGGGGTCTCCTTCGATGAGGCGCAGCAGGGCCGCGCCGACGAGTCGGGAAGAACCATAGCAGTGCAGTTCGACGAAGTCGTGTACGGGGCGAGGATCGGGCCCGCTGGCGGGCGCTCCTGACCGCATCGGCGGCTGCTCGTCGGGCCAGCCCATCTCCACGACCAGCACGTGCGCGCCCGAGGCGCGCAGCGTCTCCAGGCCGGCGACGGCGAAGGGCAGGCGGTGCAGCTCGCGGCCGATCACGATGGCGCCGTGCGGGTAGGGCAGTCGCCACGCCTCCGCGTCGGCGCCCTGGGCTTCCTGCGAGGCCTCGAGTCCGGCGGCGAACGGGCCCCACGGCGCATGTCCGACGGCCATGTTCGCCTCGGCGTCCACTCGGATCACCGCCGGATCCGGGTGAGCGGCGAGCCAGGCGCGGGCGTCTTCGAGGCCGTCGAAGGCGGTGGCGACACGGTCGAGTTCCGCCGATGGATCGGGAGAGGCCGAGATCTCGCCCGGAGTCGGCGGGGCCGTATGCGCCCGGCCGGCCGCGGTCTCGCACAGCGCCCGAACCCTCGAGGCGGCCTCGGCGAGGCGATCCTCGGCCAGCCTGCCGTTCTCGATCGCGGCGCGCATCGCCGCGTCGATCTCGTCGAGCTGCGCGGGACTCCCGCCCGTGCCGAGGCAGAGCAGATCGCAGCCGGCGATCAGTGCGCGCACCGCCGCCTCGGGGATGCCGATCCCGCCGCTCGCGCCCCGCATGTCGAGCGCGTCCGAGACGATGACCCCCTCGAACTCGAGTTCGTCCCGCAGCATGCCCTGCAGCACGATTCGGCTGAACGTCGCCGGGCCCGAGGGGTCGATCCTCGGCAGCAGGATGTGCGAGGTCATGATCGCCCCGACGCCCGCGCCGATCGCCGCGCGGAACGGCGGCAGCTCGCGCCGCTCGAGCGTCTCCCGCGCCGCATCGACCGTGGGCAGCGCGAGATGGGAATCCTGGGAGGTGTCGCCGTGGCCCGGGAAGTGCTTCGCGCAGGCGATCGCGCCGGTGCGCTGCAGGCCTTCGATCCAGGAGGACACGTGCCGCGCCGCGAGCTCGGGGTCGGCGCCGAAGCTGCGCGTGCCGATCACCGGGTTGCGAGGGTCGCTGTTCACGTCGGCGATCGGGCCGAGCGCGAGGTTGAAGCCGGAGGCGAGAACGTCGCGGCCGACCCGCTCGCCGATGCGCTCGGTGTAGTCCGTGTCGTCGATGCGGCCGAGCACGGCGGCGCCGGGATACGGGGAGCCCTCGAGATAGTGCAGGCGCGTGACTTCGCCCCCTTCCTCGTCGATCGCGATGAGCGCCTCGGGGCAGGCCGCGCGCAGCTCGGCGCCGAGGGCGCGCAGCTGTTCGGCGTCGCGCACGTTCTCGCCGTACACGCAGACCGAGCGCATGCCGGCGTCGAAGGCTTCGGCCACCCAGGCGGGCATGGTCTCGCCCGCGAAACCGGGCATGAGCACGGCGAGGACGTCGCGGCGGAGCGGGGATTCGATCATCCCTTCACCGCCCCGCTTACCATGCCGCTCGTCATCCGGCCCTGCACGAACATGAAGAAGACGATCACCGGGATCGCGACCAGGGTCGAAGCCGCCATGACCTCGCCCCAGTCGATCGCGCGATTCGCCGACTGCTGGATGAAGCCACGCAGCCATAGCGGCAGGGTCTGGTGGCTGGAGTCGAGCAGCACGAGCGCGACCGTGAACTCGTTCCAGGCCTGCAGGAAGGCGTAGACGCCGCTCGCGACGAGGCCGGGGGCGAGCAGCGGGAAGGTGATCCGTAGGAACGCCTGCGTGCGGCTCAGCCCGTCGACCATCGCCGCCTCCTCGAGGTCGGCCGGCACTCCGGCGACGAAGCCGCGCAGCATCCAGATGGTGAAGGGCACGACCGCGGCGATGTAGACGATGCTCACGCCGATGACGGTGTTGAGCAGGCCCAGTGTGCCCATGAGCTTGTACTGCGCGATGAACATGCCCTCGGCGGGCAGCATCTGGATGAAGAGCACTGCGAGCACGAAGCTGCGGCGCCCCTTGAATCGGAAGCGGCTGATCGCGAGCGCGGCGAGGAAGGCGAAGATCAGGCAGACGGCGACCGTGATGAGCGCGATCGCGATGCTGAGGCCGAGC
Source organism: Leucobacter soli (assembly GCA_040393965.1). Taxonomy (GTDB): domain Bacteria; phylum Actinomycetota; class Actinomycetes; order Actinomycetales; family Microbacteriaceae; genus Leucobacter; species Leucobacter soli_C. The sequence continues at coordinate 7,817 of JBEBTD010000078.1, forward strand.
GACTGCAGGAACGTGCCGCTCGAGAACACGGAGGCGAAGTTCTTGAAGGAGCCGCCGAAGGGCAGCAGCGTCGGCGTGCGGCGCTCGAGCACGGCATTCGGCAGCAGCGAGCTGTTGACCATCCAGTACACGGGGAACGCCCAGAGCACTGCGACGAGCACTCCGAGGGAGGCGAGGATCACGCGGGCCGTGCGACGGGGCTTGACCCGGCCGCGCTGGCGCACCACGGCGAGCGGGGCGGTCATCTGGCCGGTGAGCGGGGTCGTCTGCGGAACGGCGGTCATGAGGTCTCGTCCTCCTTGAGCAGGTTGCGCACGTAGGGCCAGCTGAGCACGACCGTGAGCAGCAGCACGAAGATCGACATGGCGCTCGCCATTGCGAAATCGCTCGAGCCGACGCCGAGCTGGTAGATGTAGGTGCCGAGCACATCGGTCTGGCTCGCGATCGAGCCGCGATCCTGCAGCAGCTTGATCTGCGTGAAGACGCGCAGATCCCAGATGATCTGCAGCAGCATCACGATGCCGAGTACCGGCTTGATGATGGGCAGGATGATGAGCCGCAGTCGCTGACCGCCGCTCGCGCCGTCCATCTGCGCCGCCTCGAGCACCTCCGCAGGCACCTGGGTGAGACCCGCGTAGACCGAGAAGGCGACGAAGGGCACGCTCATCCAGACCACGATGATCATTGCGACGAAGAAGAACGAGAGGGGGTGCTGCAGCCAGTTGTGGCCGTTGAACGGGAGGCCGAAGCTCGACAGCAGCCAGTTCACGAGGCCGCGGTTCCAGTCGAACATCCAGTTCCAGATGGTCATGGCCGCCACGACCGGAGTGGCCCAGGCGAGCAGCAGCGCCACCTGCAGGATGATGCGCACCACTGTGCCGACCGCCCGCATGAGCAGGGCGAGGGCGACGCCGATCACCATCGTGACCGCGGCAGTGACGAGGCAGAAGGCGATCGAGCGGCCGACGACCGCCCACGTGGTCGGGTCGCCGAACAGGGCGGCGTAGTTCGCGAACCAGATGAACTCCGGCGGCTGACCGAACTGCTGGGCGAGCCCGAACTTCTGCATCGAGGTGACGAGCTGCCAGAAGATCGGGTAGCCGAGTGCGAGCAGCACGATCCCGGTAGCGGGGAGCAGCAGCAGGTAGGGGGCGATGCTGCGCCGGCGGCGATCCCTTGCCATGCCGATGCCTCTTCCTGTGGGTTCGATGGCCGTTCTGCACGGAGTCGCAGCATCCAGTCGGCGTCTGCCTGCCCTGGATCCTGCGACTCCGCTCTGCAGGATGACGGTTCTACTATTACTGCTGGTTGAGCTCTGCGTCGAGCTTGGCGTTGGTCTCCTTCGCCAGGGCCTCGAGATCGTTCGCATCGCGGATCTGAGCGAAGAACTCCTCCATGATGTTCTTCGCCTCGATCGATGCCCAGCCCGGCGCGGCCGGGGTCAGCTTCGAGTTCGAGGCCGAATCGATGAGCGCCTTCGCGAACTGGTCGTCGCCGAGCGAGCCGACGTAGTTCTGGTTGGCGGGGCCGAGACCGTTCTCGCCGAGCAGGTTCTGGTACTCCTCGGAGAAGATGATGCGCATCAGCTCCTTGGCGAGCTCCGGGTTCTGGCTCTGCGCCGAGATGCCGATGTTCGAGCCGCCGGCGAAGACCGGTGCGGGCTTGCCGTCGTTGCCGGGCAGCGGGTAGGCGGCGAACTTCTCGTCGTTCCACACGCGGGCGTCGCCGTCGAGATCGCCGATCGACCAGTGCGCCCAGCCCGGGGCCAGGATGCTCGCGGCGCCGAGCGTGGTCTCAGCTTCGTCACGGGTGTCGCTGTCGTTGACGTAGGTCCAGATCGACTCGTCCTTGGCGTCGTTCGGCGCCTTCGAGGCGGTGCGGTAGATCGCCTGCAGCTGCTCGAGGCCCTTCAGCGACTCCGGCGAGTCGAGGGTGGCGACCCACTTGCCGTCCTGGTACTGGGCGATGTCGCCGCCGTTCGCGAAGATCCACGAGATGCCGTTGCGCCAGTCCTGACCGCCCAGCCAGAAGCCCGAGAAGTTCTCGATGCCGCGCGGGTTCTTCTCGGCGATCGTCGCGACCGCCGCGTTGAACTCGTCGAGCGTGGTCGGCTGATCGACGCCGGCCTCGGCGAAGACGTCCTTGCGGGCGAACACGTAGCGCGAGCCGAAGTAGTAGGGCAGCGTGTAGTTCGCGCCGTCGACCTCGCCGACCTCGACGAAGCTCTGCAGCAGATCGTCGCCGCCGAGCTCGTCGTAGAGGTCGCTGATGTCGAGGAAGGCCCCGGCGTT
>JBEBTD010000079.1:0-10093 GCA_040393965.1 Leucobacter soli
AGGCGGCATCGGCGGCGAAGTAGGTGTAGACGCCGTTGCCGCGCGTGAACACGCGATCCTTGTCGTCGCCGAAATCGGTGGTGCGCACCCAGATCGCGCCGTCGTCCTCGAAGACGTGGCCCTGTTCGCGCAGGCGGTCGACCGCGCCCGCGATCGGGCTCGGCTCGCCGTGCTCCCCCGGCGTGTGCAGGGTGCGCTCCGAGAAGTAGACGTCGAAGTGCACGTTGAACCGCTCGAGCGAATCCTTGATCTCGGCGAGCTGCCGTCGGTAGGCGGCCTCCTGGGCGAGCTCCAGCGCGCGGTCGCGATCCTCGTCGGCGATCTCGGCGAGGTCGGGGATCTGCTCGAGCACCTTGCTCGCCAGCTCGCCGATGTACTCGCCGGGGTAGCCGTCCTCGGGGGCGGGCTCGCCGAGTGCCGCGGCCAGCACGGATCGGCCGAACTTGTTCATCTGCGCGCCGGCGTCGTTGATGTAGTACTCGTTCGTGACCTCGGCCCCTGCGGCGCGCAGCACGCGTGAGATCGAGTCGCCGAGCGCCGCCCAACGGGTATGGCCCAGGTGGAGCGGACCGGTGGGGTTGGCGCTCACGAACTCGAGGTTGATGCGCTGGCCGGCGAGCGCGTCGCCACGCCCATAGGCCTCGCCCTGCTCCACGACGCGGCGGGCGGTCTCGCCCGCGCTCGCAGCGTCGAGGGTGATGTTGATGAAACCGGGGCCCGCGATCTCCGCCTTCGCCACGCCCTCGACCTGCTCGATGCCCTCGACGATCTCGCCCGCGAGTTCGCGGGGATTCGCGCCGAGGCGCTTCGCGAACTTCATCGCGAGATTCGAGGCCCAGTCCCCGTGCTCGCGGTTCTTAGGGCGTTCGGGCGCGGCGTCCGCCTCGGTCACGACGAGCGCCGGATCGTCGGCGCCCGCGCCGCCTCGTCGCGCGATGATCTCGGTGAGAATGCGGGCGAGGTGGGCGGCGAGTTCTTGAGGGGTCACAAGGGTCAATTCTAGTGGTGCCTCCCGGCCCCGTTCGCCGGGATCGGGCCTCCGATCCGCTCTGCCCGATACCAGCAGCTTGGCAGTAGTGGTCACCTGGGGCTGGCGCAGGCCGCCACTACTGCCAAGCTGCGGGGGAAGAAGACGAGGGCGGGCGGCGCGAGATGGGCGAGCGGGCGGCGCGAGCGCTTCCCGCTTCTACTCCGAGTGGTGGCGCTCGACCGCCTCCGCCACGGTCGCGGCGATGATGCCGAACGACACCGCCCCGGGGTCGGGCCAACCGATCGAGCGCTGCGCCAGCACTCTCGCGCGCCCGAGTCTCGGCTCGAGGTTCGCGGTCTCCGTCGCCGCGGCCTCCGCCGCCCGCGCGGCGGAGCTCCACGCCTCGGGCGCGTCAGCTCCGCGGGCCACGGCCTGCTCGAAGGCGTCGGCGAAGGCGAGCTGGGCGTCGAGCATCGTCTTGTCTCCGACCGAGGCGCCGCCGAGGCGACCGATCGCATCCACGAACGCCCGGATCGCGGTCAGCTGGATCTCGAGATCCGCGCCGCTCTCGTTGCCGAGCACGTTGCCCGCGGCCGTGAGCGCGGCGCCCCAGAGCGCCCCGGAGGCACCGCCCGAGGCCTCCGCCCAGCGGTCGCCGGCGCCGACGAGCACCGTCAGCGCTCCGCCGCCCTGATCGGCGAGCTCCCGGGCGGCCTTCGCGGCCGCGGCCGAACCCTTGACCATGCCGATGCCGTGATCTCCGTCACCGGCGACCGCGTCGATCGCCCCGAGATGCGACTCGGCGGTCTCCATCGCGGCGGCGACCGCCTCGGCGAGCTCGGCGATCTCCGCAGCCAGCCGTCGCGACGGTTCGCCGCCCCTGCCCTCCACCGCGATGAGTGGCGGCTCGATCGAGAACTCGAGCCCCTCGGGCAAGGCCTCCGCCATCGGCGGACGCCGCCGGTAAGCGACCGTGTCGCACTCGGAGAAGTAGTGCGGCTCGATCTGCTCGTCGAGCCAGAGCAGGGTGAGCGAGACGCCGCCCATGTCGAGGGAGGTCATGAACTCGCCCACCTCGCATTCGACGACCTCGACGCCCGCCGCCTCGAGCTCGCTCAGCACCGTGTTCGCCGTGACGTAGAGTTCCTCGTACTTGGCCGAGCCGAGACCGTTGAGCTGCACGACGACCCGGTCGCCGGCCTGCTCGGGCAGCTCCTCGAGGAGCCGCCCGACCAGCAGCTTCGCGACCTCGTCGGAGGTCGTCAGCGCAATCTCCTCGATGCCGGGCTCGCCGTGAATGCCGAGGCCGACGCCGATGCGCTGTTCGGGCACGGTGAAGAGCGGGCCTTCCGCGCCCGGCAGGGTGCAGCCCGAGAACGCGACGCCGAACGTGCGAGTGCGCTCGTTGGCGTGCTTGAAGAGACGGGTGACCTCGTCGAGGTCGAGCCCGGCTTCGGCCGCACCGCTGGCGACCCTGAGCACGTGCATCGAGCCCGCGATGCCGCGCCGCTTCGACCGCTCTTCGCTCGAGGCGGAGGCGATGTCGTCGGTGGTGACCGCAGTGCGCACCTCGATGCCCTCCGCGCGCAGCCGTTCGGCGGCCTGCCCGAAGTGCAGCACGTCGCCCGCGTAGTTCATGAAGCCGAGCAGCACGCCGCCGCCCTGATCGGCGGCCTTCGCCACACTGGCCACCTGCGAGGCCGAAGGCGAGGCGAAGATGTTGCCCGTCACCGCCCCGTCGAGGAAGCCCTGACCGACGAAGCCCGCGAATGCCGGGAAATGGCCTCCGCCACCGCCCGAGATCACTGCGACCTTGCCGGGGCGGGAGCTCGTCGATCGCACGATGCCTCCGTACACCTTGCGCACATACTGCGGGCAGCTCCGCACGAAGCCGTCGACGAACTCCTGCGAGAAGTTCTTCGGGTTGTTGAAGAGTCTGGTCATTGCCTGTCGTTCTCTCTGTCTCGCTGAAAGGGTCTCTACGCTTCGATCACGCGGATCGCGGCGGTGTCGAGGCGCACCGCGACCTCGGCACCCGGGGCGGCTCCCGGCATGTTCGCGCAGCGCACCGTCAGCAAGGTGCTGCCGACGCGCACCTCCGCGTCGGCAGCACCGCCGAGGTAGCTGGCGCTCTCGAGGATGCCGCGCACGATGGCGGGACGATCCTCGCCGGTCTCCGAGGCGGGCACGAGCGCGGCCTGCTCCGGCCGGATCACCGCGAGCACCCGCTCCCCGGGCCGCGATCCTCGCGGGGCCTGGAGCGCCAGCTCGCCGAAGCCGGGAAGCTCGACGCCGCCCTCCGTCGCGGCGCCCTCGACCAGCGTCGAGCGCCCGATGAACTCGGCGCAGAAGCGGCTGCGGGGGCTCTCGTAGAGCTCGGTCGGGGTGCCGAGCTGCTCGATCGCGCCGTCGCGCAGCAGGGCGACGCGATCGGCGAGGCTCATGGCCTCCTCCTGATCGTGCGTCACGATGACGAAGGTCATGCCGGTCTCGCGCTGCAGGCGTTTCAGCTCCGACTGCATGCCGGTGCGCAGCTGCTTGTCGAGCGCGGAGAGCGGTTCGTCGAGCAGGAGCAGGCGAGGACGTTTGACGATCGAGCGGGCGAGCGCGACGCGCTGCCGCTGACCGCCGGAGAGCTGTGCCGGGCGGCGATCCGCGAGGTGGCCGAGCCCGATCATCTCGACCGCCTCCGCCACCCGGCTCTTGATCTCGGCGCGGGAGAGCTTCTCGGCCTCGAGCCCGTAGGCGATGTTCTTCGCCACCGACATGTGCGGGAACAGCGCGTACGACTGGAACATGAGCCCCACCCCGCGCCGGTTCGCCGGCAGCGAGAGCAGATCGCGTCCGTCGAGGGTCAGCTCGCCTCCGCTCGCCGGTTCGAAGCCGGCGATCACGCGCAGCAGAGTCGATTTGCCGGAGCCCGACGGGCCGAGGATCGCGAACATGCCGCCCTCCTCGATATCGAGATCGATGTCGCGCAGCGCGTGGGTCTGCCCGTAGTGGGCCTGCAGGCCGCGGATGGATAGCAGGGTCTTGCTCATGGCTTCCTCCGGAACATGAGTGGCATGATGATGCGCTGGGCGAGCAGCACGGCGAGCAGGCTGGCCCCGAACATGACCGCGGCGAGCGCGTTCACCTCAGGGGTCACGCCGAAGCGCACCATCGAGTAGATCTGAATGGGCAGGGTCTGCGAGTTCGTGGAGGTCGTGAAGAACGCCATCAGGAACTCGTCGAGCGAGAGGGTGAAGCCGAGCGCGGCGCCGGCGACGATCGCCGGGACGAGCTGTGGCAGCACGACGCGGATGAAGGTCATTGGCCCGCTCGCGCCGAGATTGGTCGAGGCCTCCTCGAGGCTGCGATCCATGCTGCCGAGGCGGGCGAGCAGCACGGCCGCGACGATCGCGATCTCGAACGAGGCATGGGCGAGGATCACCGAGTGCATGCCGATCGCGAATCGGAACAGTCCGAACATGCTGAGGATGCCGATGCCGAGCAGGATGTCGGGGATGAACGCCGGCAGGGTCGCGAGCGAGCGAGCGAGGGGCCCCCGCGTGTAACGGTGGACGCCGATCGCGAGCGCGGTGCCGAGCACGGCCGCGATCGCCGTCGCGGTGAGCGCGACGATGAGCGTAACCTGCAGGCCGCTCATGAGCGGCCCGGGGCTGAAGGCCTTGACGTACCAGTCGAGGCTGAAGCCCTCCCAGCGCAGCACGCTGCGGCCGGAGTTGAAGCTCATCGCGATCACCACCCCGATGGGGATGTAGAGGAAGACGAAGAGCACGCCGAGGCCGATCTTCGAGACGATCGCAGCGCCCCTGCCTTTCAGCACGGTTCTCTTCGAGGCGGTCGAGGCGGTCGCCCCGGGCGCGGTTGCGGCGCGGCTCATCGCCCACCTCCTTGGATTCGCTTGACGACCATCGACTGCGCCATGAGCAGCAGCACGAGCAGCACGAGCAGCACGAGCGCGAGCACCGAACCGAGCGGCCAGTTGCGGGCGACGAGGAACTGATCCTGAATGACGTTGCCGATCAGCAGCACCCGGCCGCCTCCGATCAGATCGGGCACCACGAAGTTCGACATGGAGGGGACGAAGACGAGCACGGCTCCGGTCAGCGCCCCGGGCAGCGTCAGCGGCAGATCCACCGTGCGGAACCGGCGCCACGGGCCTGCGCCGAGGTTCCGGGCGGCATCGCCGAGCGAGCCGTCGAGCCCTTCGGCGGTGGCGGCGAGCGGCAGGATCATGAGCGGGAGATAGAGGTACACGAGCACGAGGATCACCGCGCCGGGTGAGTACAGCATGCGCAGCGGGGTCTCGATGACCCCGAACATCTGGAGGGCGCCGTTGATCGTGCCCGCATCGCCGAGCAGCAGCATCCAGGCGTAGGCGCGAATCAGGAAGCTCGTCCAGAACGGGATGAGGATGGCCACGAGGGCGATGATGCGACCGCGCGGGGTGAGCGAACGCATGGCCCAGACCGCGCCGTAGGCGATCACGAGGCAGATGAGCGTGACCGTGGCGGACATCGCGAGCGATCCCGTGAGCACCTGCGCGTAGACCGGCCGCGCGAGCTCGGCGAAGTTCTCGAGGGTGAACTCGGGCCGGAAGCCGCCGATGCGACCCCGTTTGAAGAACGCGCTCACGAGCACGATGCCGAGCGGCACCGCGACGAAGAGGAACAGGAACAGGCCCGGCAGCCCGAGAGTGAGGGAGGCGCCTACCGCCCGCGACGAACGCGAGCGGTAGGCGCGAACCGGCTTCGGCATCAGCCCGCCCGGATCTCGGTGTTGATCCGGTTGTAGATGTCGATGGCGTCGCCCACGTCCTCGATCTGCTCCATGAGCGCGAGCGAGGCGCCGTCCTTGAGGAGGGCGGGGTACTTCTCGAAGAGCTCGTCGGGCAGCGACTCGAGCGCGGCCTGGTTCGGCACGTTGTAGAGCAGGTTCTCGACCACCCAGACCTGGTTCTCGGTCTCGAGGATGTAGTTCATGAAGGCGTGCGCGGCCTCCGCGTTGTTCGACGACTTCAGCAGCACCATGCCGTCCACCCAGAGATCCGAGCCCTCCTCGGGCATCACGAAGCTCACGTTCGGATCTTCGGCCGCAGCCATGTTGCACCAGCCGTCGTGGCCGTGCGACAGGATCGCCTCGCCCGCGATGAGCTTCTCGCCGTAGGTGGTGTTGTCGAAGGCGAGCGACTGGCCCGCCGCGCTCTTGAGCAGGGCGCCCACTTCGTCGAGCTCGGCTTCATCGGTCGTGTTGAGCGAGTAGCCGAGGTAGCGCTGGGCGGGGATGAAGGTCCACCGCATGTCGTCCATGAGCGTGGTCTTTCCCACGACCTCGGGAGCCGGCTCGAGCAGGTCGCCCCAGGAATCGGGGGTCTCGGGCACGAGATCCTCGCGGAAACACAGACCGGTGGTGCCCCAGGCATAGGGGACGTTGTGCTTGAGGTCCGGGTCGAAGGCGAACTCGCGCGTCTCCGGGAACAGGTTGTCGATGTTCGGGATCGCGCTGTGGTCGAGCTCGGCGGCGAGCCCCTCTTCCACGAGCACGCTGATGAAGTTGCCCGCGAGGAACACGATGTCGATGCCGGAGTCGGCGGACGAGGTGACCTTCGCGAAGCCCTCCTCGTTCGTCGCGTGGTGCACGATGTTGAGCTTGACGCCCGTCGCGGCTTCGAAGTCCTCGGCGAGGGTGGGCGAGTAGTACTCGGGCCACGTCGAGATGGTGAGCGTCTGCTCGCTGATGTCGGCGTCAGGGTCGAGCTCTCCCCCGCCTCCCGAGCTGCATCCGGTGAGCGCGAGCGCGGCGACCGCGCTGGCGGCTGAAAGGCGTACTAGTGCTGAACGGCGCATCCGCTCCTCCTTTGGACGGAATCCGCTCGACTGCTCTGTCGAACGAGTTTCTTTAGTGAACGCTAAACGATGTTGTTTTCGCTCGAAATCAATTATTAGCGCACTCCGATGGATTTATCGAATAAAAGCTAGAAGAATTATTTGAAAGCCCTCCCCTCATCACCGAATCGATATACAGTGGGGGCATGAACCATCTCGTCACTCGGGTCGAAGACGCCCAGCTGAGCTACTCTCCCGAGCCGCCAGTGGGAGACAATCCGCCCGCGAACGCCGGCATCCTCGAGTTCGAGCCGGTCGCCGGGGCCGCCACCGGCATCTGGGAGATCGAACCGGGCGTCGCGCGCTTCGACGACGAGGACGAGCTGTTCGTCGTGCTCTCGGGCCGGGCAACGCTGACCTTCACCCGATCGGGCGATACTGTAGAGATCGGCCCGGGTGCAGTCGTACGTCTGTACACCGGGCAGCAGACCCTGTGGCAGGTGCACGAGACGCTGCGCAAGGTCTACGTATCCAAGTAGCACCCCGGCTCCCACGGCCGAGGGCCGGACGATCGGGGAGGCATGGCCAGGCCGAAACGGCAGGATAAGCGGAGAGCATCGCTCATCGCCGCCGCCCAGCGCGCGATCATCAAGCACGGGCCCGACGGCGCCATCCTCAACCGCATCGCCGAAGAGGCGAACGTCGCCCCACAGACCGTCACGTACTACTACCCCGATGTCTCGGGTCTGCTACTGGACGCCGTGCGGCTCGCGATGGATCGCTTCTACAACGCCCGCGTCGAGGCGATCGAGCAGTTCGACGGGCCCGTCGATCAGCAATTGCGGCTCATGATCTCGCTGGGCCTGCCCGCCACGTCGGAGGATCCCGAAGTGCGCCTGCTCTGCGAGATGGGCGGAGCGAGCGCGCGGTTCCCGATCATCGCCGCCCTGCTCTCCACCCTGTACGACCGCGAGGTCGGCATCTACCGCTCGGTGCTCGAACGAGGGGTCGCAACCGGACTCTTCGAACTGCGCCGCCCGGCCGAGGAGATCGCCCGCAACCTCGTCTCACTCGAAGACGCCTACGGCTACCGCCTGATCGGCCACCACCCGACCATCTCCCCGAAGCGCGCCTTCGAGCTCATCCTCGGCTACGCCTCGCTCTCCACCGGTCACCCGCTCGACACGGGCGTAGAGGGGCCGCAAGTACGCTAGGCTGAATCGGTACGCTCCATCCCGATGCCTCCGTAGCTCAGGGGATAGAGCGCCGGTTTCCGGTACCGAAGATCGTCGGTTCAGGGAACGTGGTAGACATAAACGAATATCGCGCCTCCGTAGCTCAGGGGATAGAGCACTGGTTTCCGGTACCAGTGGTCGGGAGTTCGAATCTCTCCGGGGGCACCACATCAGACGATGACCGGCCTCTCGCGCCCGTCACCCGCATCGCCTAACGGCGTCCATTCGGCGAGCGCGAAAGCTCAGCCCGCGCCCATACCCCAGCGATGCCTCCGGCCTGCGTGAACGACACCCGCAAGGAACGCCGCACGAATCTGGGCGCGTCAATCCTCGTCCCGAACAGGCATTCATCCATAGGTTCAGTCTCATACTGGCTCTTCGTAATTGAGGGTGTAGAGGTGGTGCCCGGAGTGGGGGTCTGCTGAGGGTTTGGTTGAGTCCAAGACCGCATAGCTGGGAAGCTGTGTTGAAAGGATGAACACCATGCCACGCAATTACTACAGCGACGAGTTCAAACGTGATGCTGTCGCGCTCGTCGAGTCAGGCATCGCGCAGAACCAGGTCGTGCGTGACCTTGGGATCTCGAAGACTGCGCTGCAGTCCTGGGTGCGGGACTCGAGGTTCCAATCCCACGGCCTCACCCCGCCGACAGACCCTGACGAGCGGCGCGACATGTCACAAGCACTGAAGCGTATTCGTGAGCTCGAGATGGAAAACGAGGTACTTCGGCGCGCGGCTGCATATTTGTCTCAGGTGCATATCACGCCCCCAAAATGATCTACCCGCTCGTCCAAGAACTCGCCGCGCCCGGCGCCCGTATCAGGGTGCCGGTCGCGGTGACGTGCCGGGTGCTGGGGTTCAGCGAACAGGCCTACTATAAGTGGCTCAAATCACCGCGGTCTGTGCGCGAGGTAGAGGAAGCACACCTCATCGGTGTGCTTCGTGAGCTCCACGAAGATGATCCTGAGGGCGGGTACCGGGTACTCGCTGATGATCTCCACGATCTCGGTTACGAGATCAGCGAGCGGCGCGTGTGGCGGCTGTGCAGGGTTGCGGGCATCCAGTCGGTCATCGCGAAGCGGAAGCGCCGCTACCAGCGGGCTGGAGAACCGGTAGGGGATGATCTCGTGGAGCGTGACTTCACCGCTGACGGGCTCGATGAGAAATGGCTCACGGACATCACCGAGCATTGGACTGGGGAAGGGAAACTGTACCTGTGCGCGATCAAAGACGTGTGCTCGAATCGGATCGTGGGGTACGCGATCGATAAGCGGATGAAAGCCTCGCTTGCGGTCAGGGCGCTTACGAATGCGCTCCAGCAGCGCGGTTACCCCGAAGGGGTGATTGTGCATAGCGACAGGGGCAGCCAATTTCGTAGCCGAAAGTTTCAGCAGGCACTGAAGCGACACAAGCTGAAAGGATCGATGGGTCGTGTCGGTGCGTGTGGGGATAACGCGGCCATGGAGTCATTCTTCTCGCTGTTGCAGAAGAACGTGCTGGATCGCCAGTCGTGGGCCACTCGGCAGGAGTTGCGCCTCGCGATCGTTGCTTGGATCGAGGGGAGGTATCACCGTAAACGTCGGCAGCGCAGGCTCGGGAAGCTGACACCGGTCGAGTTCGAGGCCATAATGATGGATGCTGTCGTCCTGGCGGCATAAACCCCGGACTCAACCAAACCCTCAGCAGACCCCACCTCGCGCTCGAGCAGATTGCACCCTCGATCGGCTCGGCCGGTGATGCGTATGACAATGCACTGATGGAGACGGTCAACGGACTCTACAAAGCTGAGTGCGTGCGCACGACGATCTTTCACGACGGCCCGTACAAGACCATCGCGGACGTTGAATACGCGACCGCCGGCTGGGTTGATTGGTACAACCATCGCCGCCTCCACGGTAGCCTCGGAATGGTCAGCCCCAACGAGTACGAGGCTGCCTACTACGCGACCCTCACCCGAGAGCCGCTCCCCGCATAGAAGCGGCAGAGAACCTGGGACGGTTCAGCTCGACCCCGAACTCGGCGCGATGCGCGTCGATGTACGCGGACTTCTCGCTCAT
>JBEBTD010000080.1:0-9995 GCA_040393965.1 Leucobacter soli
TGAGGCTCGTGCGCAGCTATCTGCGCTACAGCGAGCACCGCGGGCCCGCACTCGCCGACAGCATCACCTACCGCGCGCTGTTCAGCGTCTTCGCGGCCGTCTTCCTCGGCTTCTCGATCGCGGCACTGTGGCTCGGCGGCAATCCCGAAGCGATGCGCGCGCTCGTGGACGCGCTCGAGTCGGTCGTGCCGGGCATCACCGAGGCGGTCGATCTGAGCGAGATCAGGCCGATGGGCTTCACCATCGGCGCCGCGGTCTCGCTCATTGGTCTCGCCGGTGCCGCCATCGGCGCGATCGGCAGCCTGCGCCTCGCGCTGCGCACCCTCGCCGATGAGCTGCACGACGACGACAACTTCGTCTGGGTGCTGCTGCGCAACCTGCTCGTCGCGATCGCCTTCGGCGGTCTGCTCCTGGCAGCGGCGGTGCTGAGCGTCGCGACCTCGGTCGGCGTGCAGACGGTGGCATCGTGGCTCGGCGTGCCGCTCGACAGCGGACCGGCAAGCGTGCTCACCCGAGGGCTCGGCGTGCTCGTCGTCTTCGTGATCGACACGCTCGCGATCGTGCTCGTGTTCCGCCTGCTCTCGGGCGTCGCGGCCCCTGCGCGAGCCCTCTGGGGCGGCGCGATGCTCGGCGGTGCGGGACTCGTCGTGCTGCAGGAGCTGTCGAGCCTGTTCGTGCGCGGGGCCGCCTCGAACCCGCTGCTCGCGACCTTCTCCGCTCTCATCGCGCTGCTGCTGTGGTTCAACCTCTCCGCCCAGGTGATCCTGCTCGCGAGCAGCTACATCATCGTCGCCACGGCCGAGGCGCACGATCGAGTGCGCGAGCGTTTCGGGGCGACGACGCTCGCGCAGTACCGCAGGCGTCGCGCCGAGGATCGCGTGCAGCTCGCGAGCCGGGAGCTGCGCGCCGCGCAGGAGGCTGAAGAAGCCGAGCGGCGGGACTGATCCTCGCCTCCAGGGACAGGACTGATTCCCGCCCCCGGAGCAGAACCGATCCCCGCCTCCCGGAAGGAGACGGGGATCGGTGGGAACCCGTGTCAGTCGGTGGACGTCGCCGGCCCCTCGGGGGTGGCTCCGCCCTCGTCGGCCCAGTCCGAGCCGACTCGGTCGTCGAGCGCGGGATCGGTGACGACGTCTCCTGCGACATCGACCTCGTCGGGCCCGAGCTCGGTCGGCACCGTCTCGGTGCGATCCTCGGCCTCGTCCATGTTCTCGGTGCCGGGCACCGGGTCATCCGGGCCGGGCTCGTTCACGATGCGCATGGCTCAGACCTCGCGCTTGCGTCCGCCGACGATGAGCCCGTAGATCAGCAGCACGACGATCGAACCGCCGATGGCCAGCAGCCACGACTCGAGAGACCAGAACTCGTTGATGTCGGCTCCGAAGAGCATCGATCCGAGCCAGCCGCCCAGCATAGCGCCGACGACGCCGAGCAGCAGCGTGGCGATCCAGCCGCCTCCCTGACGTCCTGGCAGGATGGCCTTCGCGATGGCGCCCGCGATCAATCCGAGCAGAAGAAAAGCAAGAAAACTCATGGTTTCGGCTCCTTTCGGCCGGGCGTGTTTCGCCCGCTTGACTACGAAACTAGTTGCCCCGGCCGCTGGGCGGGCAGGGGCTTGCGCGAGGTGAGCACGATGCGCTAGAAGCGCGTTGTCAAGCCCTGCCATAGCTTTGTCGATCTCCGCCACACTGGCAGACAGCATCGCGCCACCGGGCGCGAGCCGGGTCGCGGCCGGAACCGCGAGCGAGGAGGAGAGGCGACGTGACCGATACCACCGCCTTCGAGCAGGCCGCTCAGGAGGAACTGCCTCCGGAGCAGCGCCGAGCGCTGCGCAGTGCCGTGCGCTGGCAGATCTTCACCATCTGCTACACCTTCTGCACCATCACTGTCGTGGCGTTCGTGCTCGGCGGATCGCAGGCGATGAAGACCGCGTGGATCGAGGACATGCTCTCGCTGCTGCCGCAGTTCGCCTTTCTCATCGCGCTCGCGTTCATGCGCCGACGGCCGGACTGCGAGCACCCCTACGGCTGGCACCGCTCCATGAGCATCGGGCATCTGCTGGCGGGCGCCGCGCTGCTCGCGGTGGGCGGCCGGCTCGCGTTCGACGCCGTGAGCGGCCTCGTCTCCGGCGAGCGTCCGGAGATCGAGGAGGTGCAGCTCTTCGGTCAGAGCGTCTGGCTCGGCTGGATCATGATCGGCGTGATGGTGGTGATCGTCATCGGCCCCGCCTTCCTCTACGGCCCGGCGAAGGCTCGGCTCGCGCCCGTGCTGCACAGCAAGCTGCTCTACGCCGATGCCGACATGGCGAAGGCGGACTGGCAGACCAACGCCGCCTCCATCGTCGGCGTGCTCGGCATCGGTGCGGGCCTCTGGTGGCTCGACGGCGTCGCGGCGCTCTTCATCTCGCTCGGCATTCTCTGGGACGGCCTGCGCAATTGCGGGGCCGCCATGAACGACCTCATCGATCGCCGTGCACGCCGATACGACGGCAAGGAGCCGCATCCTCTGCGCGAGGAGATCGTCGACTATCTGCGGGGGCTGCCCTGGGTGGCCGACGCGGGTGTCCGCATGCGGGATCAGGGGCAGGTCTTCCACGTCGAGGCCTTCGTCGTGCCGCGCGGCGAACTGCGCCTCGAGGAGCTCGGTGAAGCGAGCGCCGGAGTGTCGGCGCTCGACTGGAAGATCCAGGACGTGGTCGTGGTGCCGACCGACCCGCTGCCCGGCTTCGCGGATCGCTGCGAGCCCTGACCTGCGGCCGCCGCGATTGTAGGCCACCACCCGCCGCACTTGTCAATGGGGTCGTGCCGCTCGGGGCCCCTGCCTAGAGTCGCTGGCATGACCTCCCTCTGGCAGCTGACGGCACCGTGGATCCCATCGGACGAGTTCTCGGGAGCCGCTGGGGAACCCGACGGCGGGAGCGCGCGCTGCGACACCGTCGTCGTCGGTGCCGGTCTCACCGGTCTGGTCACCGGAGTGCTGCTCGCGCGAGCGGGGCAGCGCGTCACAGTGCTCGAGGCGCGCACGACAGGCTCCGTCACGACGGGGAACACGACGGGCAAGCTGAGTCTGCTGCAGGGCACGGTGCTCGGGGAGCTGCGCGACTACGCCGGCGACGAGGTGCTGCGCGCCTACGTCGAGGCGAATCGTGAGGGTCAGGCCTGGCTCGTGCGCGAGCTCGAGTCGCGGGGCGAACGGGTGGAGCGCCGTCCCGCCTTCACCTACGCCTCGGACGAGTCGCAGCTGGAACTGCTCGAACGGGAGCGGGAGGCCTCCGCGGTCGCAGGCCTGCAGATCTCCGAGACGATCGAGACGGGGCTGCCGTTCGAGAGCCACGGCGCGCTCACCATGGAGGCGCAGGTGCAACTGCAGCCGATGGTGGTGCTGGCCCGTCTCGCCGAGGAGCTGCGCGAGCGGGGAGGCAGGCTGGTCGAGCACTGCCGCGTCGTCGAGGTCGAGTCGGAGGAGCACCGGCTCCGCATCGTCACCGAACGAGGATCCCTCTTCGCCGAGAGATGCGTGCTCGCGACGGGGGCACCGATCCTCGACCGCGGCATGTTCTTCGCGAAGCTGCAGCCTTCGCGATCCTTCGTCACCGCGTACCGCCTGCCCGACGCGCATGCCCCGAAGGGCATGTACGTCGCCGCCGGTGAACCCATGCACTCGCTTCGCACCGCGCACGACGCGGTCGGCGACGAGGTGCTCGTCGTCGGAGGAGGCGCCCGCATCGTCGGCGCTCCCGGCGACAGTCGCGAAGAGCTTCGCGCACTGGACTCCTGGACCGCCCGCCACTTCCCGAATACGCAGCGGCTCACGTGGTGGGCGGCCCAGGACTACCGCAGCCACTCACGGGTTCCCTTCGCAGGGGAGATGCCCCGGGGCGGCGGTCGCATCTACGCCGCGACCGGCTACAACAAATGGGGCATGACCAATGCCGTCGCCGCAGCGCTCGCCATCGTCGGCGAGATGCTCGGCGGTCATATGGAATGGGCGCGCACCCTGAACCAGAGCGGCACGAGCCTCGCGGAGATAGGCGAAGCGCTCGGAGCCACTGCCGCGGTCGCGGGGCGCCTCATCTCGGGATGGACGGCGGCCGAGCTGCGCTCGATCGACAGCATGCAGCCGCCCGCCGAGGGAGAAGGCTTCGTCGCCAGAGACGGGGTCGAGCCGGTCGCGATCTCCAGGGTCGACGGGGAGCTCTGCCGCGTCTCCGGAGTCTGCACCCACCTCGGAGGCATCCTGCGCTGGAACAGCGCCGAGCGCTCCTGGGACTGCCCGCTGCACGGCTCCCGCTTCGCCGCCGACGGCACGAGACTCGAAGGCCCGGGTCTGCGCGATCTTCCGCCCGCCGCATGAATACGGCGGGCGGAAACCGAGAGAAAGGAGAGGGCGATGCCGAAACGATCATCCACGCCCCAGTTGAAGGATCAAGAGCTCTACGAGCGCCTGCGAGACGAGGGAGCGTCGAAGGAGAAGGCGGCCCGCATCTCGAACGCCGCCGCGAAGGAGGGCCGATCGAAGGTCGGCAAGCGCGGCGGCGAAGCCGAGGACTATGAGGAGCGCACCGTCTCCGAGCTGCGTGAACGTGCCAAGGAGCTCGGTCTCAGCGGCTACTCCAAGCTGCGCAAGGCCGAGCTCATCCGCCGGCTGCGCGAGCACTGACCGCGGGCGATCCTCGTCCCGGCGAATCGAGCGACGAACGAAGGAGCAGACCATGACGAACGCCGATCCGCGCGATAAGTACCCGAGACCTCCGCTGCCGGAACAGCATCAGCCCGAGCAGCCGGGTATGACCGCCCCGATGGATCCCCGCCCCGATCACGGCGAGGAGAGCTATCGCGGCAACGCCAGACTCGACGGACTGCGGGCGCTCATCACCGGCGGCGATTCCGGCATCGGCCGCGCCGTCGCGATCGCCTTCGCCCGGGAAGGCGCCGACGTCGCCATCTCGTACCTGCCTCAGGAGGAGAAAGACGCCGCCGAGACCGAACGGCACATCCTCGATGCAGGCCGCCGATGCCTCAAGCTGCCGGGAGATCTGCGAGAAGAGTCGGTCTGCATCGACATCGTGCACCGCACGGCGGACGAACTCGGCAGCCTCGATGTGCTCGTGCTCAACGCCGGCGTGCAGTACGAGCGCAAACCGGATGCGGCGATCGAGCGCGAGCAGATCCTCGAGGTGTTCGAGACGAACCTCGTGGCGCCCCTCATCATGATGCGCGAGGCCGCCCCGCTCCTGCAACCCGGGGCCTCCGTCATCGTGACCGCCTCGATCCAGTCGTTCGAGCCCGGGCACGACCTGCTCGACTATGCCATGACCAAGGCCGCGCTCGTGGCCTTCACCCGAGCGCTCGCCGAGGAACAGGGCGAGCGCGGCGTGCGGGTCAACGCGGTCGCGCCGGGACCGATCTGGACGCCCCTGATCCCCGCGACCGGCTGGGACGAGAAGCAGCGGCACTTCGGCGAGAACACGCCGCTCGGCCGCCCCGGCCAACCCGCCGAACTCGCGTCCGCCTACGTCTACCTCGCTTCGGAGGAGGCCTCGTACGTTTCGGGCGCCGTGCTGCCGGTCACGGGCGGCCGGCACCCGTAGAAGAGGCAGGAGGGTGGGGGCGGCTCGGATCGCCCCCACCCCTCTCGTCGGAGTCAAACGCACTCCGGCGACGTCACGTCACCCGGTTCCAGATCTCATCCGCCGAGGTGATGAGTACCGTGATGAAGATGGCGAGCGGCACGAGCCACACGATCGCCATGAGCACGGCGTCGATGCGCAGGCGGGCCTTCAGCCCGATCCGAGTGAGACGCAGCACGAGCATGGCGATCACCCCCACGAGCGCGACGATGATGCCGATGCCGCACCAGACCTCGTTGTAGGGCAGCAGCCACAGCAGGGCGGCGCACATGACGGCGGCCGCGATCACCGATGCCACGAGCCAGCGATCCGTGCTCGAACTGTTGAGCGCCGGCTGCCGCTTCATCATCGCCGGATCCTCCTGCCCGCGATGGGGGTTCGGCACGGTCGACTCGGTCACGCTGTCCTGGGTGGAGCCGTCGAGGATCGGCCGTTGCTGCAGCCTGCCCGTGCGCGGCGGATGCACGGTGCCCTGGCCGGTGCCGGCGTCGAACTCGGTGGCGGGGTGCGGCGGCTCGGGCAGCTCCTCCGCGAGCAGCTCCTGGCTGTCGGGGTCGACGCTCGGCTCGATGTCCTCGGGGCGTTCGCGCAGATCCGGATCCTCGTAGATGCCCTCGCCGAGCACCTCTTCGATGTCGCGGTACCCCTCGGGGTCTCCTGCTCGCATCGTCCTCTCTCCTTCGCCTCGGCGCGCCCTCCGTGGGCGACGCATGTGCGTGGTCGTACTGTGAAACTAGCCCCGGGGACAGGGCCGCGGGAGGGGGTCGACAAACGCCCGCCCGTGCCGTACGGTCGGCGACAACGAGGGCGGAATCGATCCGCCTCCGGCGTGACGGGAAAGGGTGAGATGCATCACGAGGAGCAGGGCGAGTACGAGGATCCGGACCGCTCGGAGACCCCCTTCGAGCGCGCGGATCGAAACTGGAACGAGATCCTCCAGGAGGCGCGCGTCATCCAGGCGGGCACCCAGATCATCGGCGGCTTCCTGCTCGCCCTGGCGTTCCAGCCGAGGTTCTCGGAGCTCGACGACTTCCAGCTCGTGGTCTACCTCGTGCTCGTCGCGCTCGCCGGTCTCGCCACCGCGCTCGGCCTCACCCTCGTCTCCATGCACCGACGCTACTTCGGCAAACGGCAGAAGATCGGGGTGGTTCGCGCCGGCAACCGCCTGCTCATCGCAAACATCGTGGTCGTCGCCGTGCTCGCCGCCCTCGTCACGGGCCTCATCTTCGATTTCGTGATCGGGCACGCCGCCGGCTTCGTCGCCTTCGGAGCGGGACTCGTCGTCACCTTCGGGCTGTGGGCCTTCGTACCGGTGTTCGGCGGCATCCGCAAAGGCGATGAAGACGAGGATCGGCCGGCAGGCCGGGAGCCGCGACGCTGAGGGCGATCAGACGCTGGGCTTCGGCTCCTCGATGAGGCGCAGCCCGGCGGGGGAGTTCGCGAGCAGCAGCAACTGCTCGATCCATTCCGGGTTCAGATCGGGGGTCACGTCGTCTTCGAACTCGAAGTGCAGCGGGATCGTCGGATGCAACCAGATGCTGCGCTGGCGGCCGTCCTCCAGCCAGGTGAACACGAGGCTCTCCTGCAGGTTCAGCTTCCCGAGGATCACGGTGCGCAGATGCGTGAGCGCGCGGTCGTCGAAGGCGAAGCTGCGGCTCTCGCCGTAGTGCAGATATCCCATGCGAGCCCCCTAAGCCTTCTGCGCCTTGGCCAGATGCTTCTCGGCATCGTGCTCCGAGACGAGGATGAGGCCCCTCGGCGTGTTCGAGAGCTCGTTCATCACCTCGAGCCAGGCCTTGTTCAGGCTCGGCGCGCGACTGCCCGCGAATCGGAACGCGAGCGGGATGCTCGGGGTGAGCCAGATCGACACCCGGCCGCCGCCGCGCTCCGGCGGGTTCGTCCAGCTCATCAGAAAGCTCTCCTGGCGACGGAGCTTCATAGTGATCGCCACCTTGAGGTGGGCGAGGGTGCGGTCTTCGAACTCGTATTCCTGCGCACTTCCGTAGACGAGGTAGCCCATGGTCACATCATGACAGCTTTCGGGTGCGAAGGGTAGTCACCGTTTCCGACGGCGCGCCGAACGAGGATCAGCCGCGAGCGAGCGATCCGATCTCGTCGCCGCTCCGGTCGCTGAAGACGAGCGAATCGCCCTGGAGCTCGGCGCTCGCCGCCTTCAACAGCCACTCGTCCACGCCCTCGCACGCCATCATCGTCGCGTGGATCGGGCCGAAGCGCACGATGCCCTCCTCGTCGAGCTGCCAGGTGCCGCCGATGCTGTTGCAGCCGTCGTGGCCGCCGAAGTTGCCGTCGGCCTCGAGTTCCATCGCGGGCTCGCCGCGCACGCCCGGCGTGCCCCAGATGCCCACGACATCGTCGACGGACGGAACCTCCGGTGCGGCCCCGGGCTCCGAGGCGGAGCCCGGGGCGCACGCGGCGAGACCCGTCAGCACGAGCACTGCGGCGGCGAGAGCGAGCGAAGAGCGGGGAGTCCGGTTCATGCCCACAGCCTAGGATCCGATCCCGGGAGACACCCGAGTGCGGGCCGTTCAGCCGGCGAAGCGCTTGCCCCAGCCCTGCGACTCTCCCGCGGGCGCGATCGACTGCGGCACGTCGAGAGGATTGTCGTCGCGCAGCGCTGCGGGCAGGAATGCTGCCGGGGCGTTCTGGAAGGCGACGGGGCGCAGGAAGCGGCCGATCGCCGCCGTGCCGACCGATGTGCTCGAATCGTTCGTCGTCGCGGGCCACGGGCCGCCATGCTGCTGCGCAGGCGTCACGGCGACACCGGTCGACCAGCCGTTGAAGAGCACGCGTCCCACCTGCTGCGCGATCGCCGCGACCAGGGCCCGCAGCTCCTCGGCGTTCCCCGTCTCGCCGCTTGCCTCGGCGGCGCCGAGGTGCAGCGTGCCGGTCAGGTTGCCCTCGTAGAACTCCGGCATCAGGGCCGCGAGATCGGTGCCCTCCGGGGTCTCGACGAGGATCGAGAGGGGGCCGAAGGCCTCGTCCACGAGCGCCCGGTGCCCGGCGCGGAAGTCGTCGAGCGAGACGGCGACGATCGTGGGCGTCGCCCAGCCCTGGCCGTCAGCGTCGAAGCGGACGCCTCCCTCGACGACCGCTCGCACGCCGGACGTCGAGAGGATCGCATCACGACGTTCGGCGTACGAGCTCGCGATGCGGGGATCGAGCAGACGATGCTCGGGCACCTCGGAGCGGTTGCGGGCGACGGCCTCGTCGAAGCCCGCGCCCTGGGGGACGAACGCGAAGCCGGGCTTCGTGCACAGCTGGCCGGCCGAACCCGAGACGCTGGTCAGGAAGCCGGTCGCGATCTCGTCCGCGCGCTCCGCGATCGCCGCGGCCGTGATGAAGACCGGGTTCACACTGCCGAGCTCGCCGTAGAACGGGATCGGTGCGGGGCGGTTCGCCGCGATGTCGGCGAGCAGACGACCGACGTGGATCGAGCCGGTGAACGAGCCCGCCTTGATGCGCGGATCCTTGAGCACCTCGACGCCGGCTTCGCGACCGTGGATCAGGTGGAAGACGCCGTCGGGCATGCCGGCAGCGGCGAGGGCCTCGCGGGCGACCTCGGCGGTCGCGTCGCTCAGCTCGGGATGCCCCGAGTGCGCCTTCACGATCAACGGGCAGCCGGCGGCGAGGATCGCGGCGGAGTCGCCGCCGAGCACCGAGAAGGCGAAGGGGAAGTTCGAGGCCGAGAAGTTGATCACCGGGCCGAGCGGGATGTGCGTGCGGCGGATGTCGGGGCGCGGGCCGAGCACGAACTCGGGATCGGCGTGGTCGATGCGCGCGTCGAGGTAGCCGCCGTCGACGACGGTCTCGGCGAAGAGGCGCAGCTGCACCGCGGTGCGAGTGACCTCGCCGTTCAGGCGGGCCTCGGTGAGGCCGGTCTCGCGCATCGCGATCTCGACGAGATGCGCCTTCGCGGCTTCGAGCGCATCGGCGACGGTCGCGAGGGCGCGGGCGCGATCCTCGGGGGTGGTGGCAGCGAAGGCCGGGGCGGCGCGGTGCGCGGCCGCGACGACGGCCTCGAGTTCGGGGGAGAGTGCGGTCTCGGTCATGCTCGTTCCTTGATCGTGTGCGGCGTTGGCGTCTCTGAGCGTGCGCGGGCCGGACGGCTGCGCATGCCCATTCTGTCACCTGACATTCTGGCATATCAGCATGTGACATTGCACTGAATGGGGGTGTTCCACGCGCCAAACCTCGATCCCCGCCCCCGCCCCGCCCCGCCCCCGATCCTCGCCCCTCGCCCCCACCCACCGATCCTCGATCCCCGCCCCTCGCCTGGCCCCCCGCCGCCAGCTTGGCAGTAGATGCGACCTAACCTCGGGCGGTTTCAGGGGGCTATCGCAACACC
>JBEBTD010000081.1:0-9908 GCA_040393965.1 Leucobacter soli
TGGGGCAGCTGCACATCGCGGGTTGGGGGGGGCCGGGGGGCCCCGCTCCGGGGGCGCAACCCGCGGGTGGGGGGGGGGGGGGGGTCATCGCGCACCCGCCCGCAGGCGCAGATTAGGGAGGGCAGCAGACATGACCCAGGTCAAGATCGAACGTGTGGTGAAGGAGTACCCCGCGCGCGGTCGCGGTGCCGGCACCATCTCCGCCGTCGACGATGTCTCGATCGAGGTCGCGTCCGGGGAGATCCATGCCATCATCGGCTACTCGGGCGCGGGCAAGAGCACGCTGCTCCGCCTCATCAACGGGCTGGAGCGCGTCACCTCGGGCCGCATCCTCGTCGGCGATCGCGACATCGCGGCGATGAGCGAGCGCGAGCTGCGCCGCGAGCGCACCGAGATCGGCATGATCTTCCAGCACTTCAACCTCTTCCGCTCGAAGACCGTCGAGCAGAACGTGGCCTATCCGCTCGTCGTGGCGGGTGCGGCCGCCGCCGAGCGCGCCGCTCGCGTCGCCGAGCTGCTCTCCTTCGTCGGGCTGGGCGACAAGGCCCGCGCCTATCCGGAGCAGCTCTCGGGCGGCCAGAAGCAGCGCGTCGGCATCGCCCGCGCCCTGGCCACGAACCCGGGAGTGCTGCTGGCCGACGAGGCGACCAGCGCCCTCGATCCGGAGACCTCGCAGGAGGTGCTCGCCCTTTTGAAGCGCGTCAACGCCGAGCTCGGCATCACGATCATCCTCATCACCCACGAGATGGAGGTCGTGCGCGAGATCGCGAACCGGGTCACCGTCATGGACGGCGGTCGCGCGGTCGAGCAGGGCGACGTCTTCGAGGTGTTCTCCAACCCCCGGAGCGAGACCACGAGGCGTTTCGTCGCGACCGCACTGCCCACGCAGCCCGACCCCGAGCACCTGCTCCAGCTGCAGCAGAAGCACCGCGGCAAACTCGTCTCCGTCACCTTCCGCGACGGCGACGTCGACCAGCCCGTCGTCTTCCAGACGCTGGCCGATCGGGGCATCGGCGTCAGCATCGTGCACGGCGGCATCACGGAGGTCGGCGGCCGCAGCTTCGGCAAGCTCACCCTCGAACTCATCGGAGACGAGCTGCAGGTCGAGCACGGCATCGCGGCGCTCGGACAGCAGGCCGAACTGGAGGTGCTGGTCTGATGGACTCCGTATTCGAGCACCTGCCGAAGATCCTCGCCGCGACGAGCGAGACGCTGCTCTACGTGGGCATCGCGCTGCTCATCGGCGGTCTGATCGGTCTCGTGATGGGTGTGGCTCTCGTCACCACCCGGCGCGGCGGGCTGACGCCCAACCAGCCGGTGTACTGGGTGCTCAACATCCTCGTCAACTTCTTCCGACCCATCCCGTTCCTGATCCTGATGGTCGCACTCCAGCCGCTCGCGCGCATCGTCGTGGGAACCGGCATCCAGAGTCCCGCCTTCATCTTCGTGCTCTCCTTCGCGGCGACGTTCGGCATCGCCAGGCTGGTCGAGCAGAACCTGCTCACGGTCGAGCCCGGCGTCATCGAAGCGGCGCGGGCCATGGGCGCGGGGCCGCTGCGCATCATTCTCACGGTGCTCATCCCCGAGGGCCTCGGTCCGCTGATCCTCGGCTTCACCTTCGCCTTCATCGCGATCGTCGACATGTCAGCCCTGGCGGGCATCATCGGCGGCGGGGGCCTCGGCAACCTGGCGCTGCAGTACGGCTTCCGCCAGTTCAATCCATGGATGACATGGGCACCCGTGCTGATCATGGTGCTGATCGTGCAGCTGGCGCAGGTGCTCGGCAACGTGCTCGCGCGGAAGGTGCTGCGCCGCTGAACCCGGGCGCGGCATCCGGTAGCCTCATGGCATGACGAACGGACAGCACTCCGGCCCGACGCTCGCCGATCTGCGCGAGGCGGCCGAGGCGATCTGGCCGACGGCCACGGCGGAGTCGTGGGATCGCGTGGGGCTCACCGCGGGCCGGGGCGACGATCCGCTGCACCGCGTGCTGCTCGCCGTCGACGCCGTGCGCGCGACGGTCGACGAAGCCTTGGAGTGGCGCGCCGACGCGCTCTTCACGCATCACCCGCTGCTGCTGCGCGGCGTGCACAGCATCGCCGAGGACACGGGCAAGGGCGCGCTGCTGGCCGACCTGATCCGCGGTCGCTGCGCGCTCTACTCGGCGCACACGAACGCCGACCAGCCCGACGGCGGGGTCTCGTCGGTCATCGCCGAGCGTCTGGGGCTGCGGAACGCGCAGGCGCTCGTCCCCGCGGAGGGCCCGGGAGAGGTCTTCGGCATCGGCCGGATCGGCGAGCTCTCCGAAGCCGTCCCCCTCCGCGAGTTCGCCGAGCGGGTGGCGGCCGTGATGCCTTCGACGGTGAGCGGCGTGCGCGTCGCCGGCGACCCCGGGCGCGTCGTGCGCCGGGTGGCGCTGCTCGGCGGCGCGGGCGACAGTCTGCTCGATCATCCGCTCGTGCGCGGGGCCGACGTCTATCTGACCTCCGATCTGCGGCACCATCCGGCGCAGGAGTCCCTCGAACTCTCGCTTGCGGCGGGCGGCCCCGCCCTCGTGGACGTCGCCCATTGGGCGAGTGAGTCGCTGTGGCTCGAAGGCGCGGCGGAGCTGCTCGCCGAACGGCTGCCCGGAGTCGAGTTCCGGGTGAGCCGACTGCGCACCGACCCCTGGAACTTCGCGGTCGGCGCGGGGGAGGCCCACTAGTAGGCTTGCTGCCATGAAGGCAAGCCCACGCCAGCAGCAGCTGCTGCTCGACCTGCAAGATCTCGACCATGCGCTCGCACGGCTGCGCCGCCGCCGTGCGCAGCTCCCGGAGCGCGCCGAGCTCGAAGCCATGCAGGGGGAGGCGGGCGCCGCCCGTGAGGCCTTCATGACCGTGCAGCGGGAGCTCGACACCCAGCAGGCCGAGATCGAGCGCCTCGAGAGCGACATCGAGCTCGTGCGGCAGCGCATCAGGCGCGACGACGAGCTCATCGCCGCGAGCAGCTCGGCGAAGGAGGCGCAGGCTCTGCAGAGCGAACTGGAGACCCTGCGCCGCCGCCAGGGCGAGCTCGAGGAGCGCGAGCTCGAGCTCATGGAGACGAGCGAGACGACCCAGGCCCGCTTCGACGAGGCCTCGACCGCCCTCGCCGGCATCGACGGCAGGCGACAGGCGATCCTCGAACGGATCGCCGTCGCGGAGCGCGAGATCGACGCCGAGCTCGCGACGACGGTGCGCGATCGCGAGGGGCTCGCCGCTGAGATCCAGCGCGATCTGCTCGAGCACTACGAGGGGCTGCGCAGCCGCATCGGCATCGGCGCGGCGCGGCTGCGGGGCCGGATCTCCGAGGCGAGCAACATGGAGCTCGCGCCGGCCGAGCTGAGCGACATCCTCGCCGCTGCCCCCGACGAATTGCTGCACTGCCCGCAGAGCGGGGCGATCCTCGTCCGAGTCGAAGAGGCCTGAGCCACTGAGCCTCTCGGCTCCTCGCCCGACCCTACGGGGTAGACTGGTGTTCGAATGGGCCGGTGAGACGGTCGCGTCACGGCGCTCCGGCGCTCGTGCCGAGGAACGTCCGGGCTGCACAGAGCAGAATGGTGGGTAACGCCCACCCGGGGCAACCCGCGAGAAAGTGCAACAGAGAGTAGACCGCCGGGCTCGGCTCGCCGAGCGCGGTAAGGGTGAAAGGGTGGTGTAAGAGACCACCAGCGTTCGTGGTGACACGAGCGGCTAGGTAAACCTCATTCGCAGCAAGGCCAGACAGAGGACGTCGACGCTGCTCGCCGAGTCTTCGGGTAGGCCGCTAGAGAGCGTCGGCAACGGCGCTCCGAGAGAGATGACCGTCACCGCCTCGCTTGCGAGGCGGGACAGAACCCGGCGTACGGCCGGCCCATTCCCCGCCGACTTCCGCGGCGCGTCGAGCCGGATCGGCTCCGATCCGCCCCGGTGAGGGGGTCATTCCGACAGCGTCAGGATCTCGACGCCGTGCTCGCGCACCGCGATGGTGTGCTCGAACTGCGCCGTCAGGCTCTTGTCGCGGGTCGTGACCGTCCAGCCGTCCTCCCACATGTCCCACTCGTGCGTGCCGAGCGTGAGCATGGGCTCGATGGTGAACACCATGCCCGGCCTGATGACGTCGTTGTAGAGGGGCGCCGAGTCGTAGTGGGGGATGATGAGGCCGGTGTGGAACGATGAACCCACGCCGTGCCCGGTGAAATCCCGCACGACACCGTAGCCGAAGCGCTTGGCATAGGTCTCGATGACGCGCCCGATCACGTTGACCTCTCGGCCCGGCGCGACCGCCTTGATGCCGCGCATGAGTGCCTGCTTCGTGCGCTCCACGAGCAGGGCGGCGCGCTCGTCGAGCGAGCCCACCGCGAAGGTGCGGTTCGTGTCGCCATGGAAGCCGTCGAGATAGGCCGTCACATCGACGTTCACGAGGTCGCCCTCGCGCAGCGCCGTGTCGTCGGGGATGCCGTGGCAGACCACCTCGTTGACCGAGGTGCAGCTCGACTTCGGGTAGCCGCGATAACCGAGCGTCGACGGGTAGGCGCCCGCGCCGATCACGTAGTCGTGGGCGATGCGGTCGAGCTCGTCCGTCGTGATGCCCGGCCGGATCGCCTCGCCGACCGCATCGAGCGCGCGGGAGGCGATGCGGCCCGCCGCGCGGATCAGCTCGATCTCGGCATCGGTGTACGTGTTGTCGCCCGTGTACTCGGGCGGAGCGGCCAGGCCCACGTACGGCGGTCGCACGATCTGCTTCGGCACCTCGAGACGGGGAGAGACGTTTCCGGGAATCAGGTGTGCGTTGGCGTCGAATGGCATAGCTTAAGTCTAGAAGCGCGAGCGGCGGTCGCCGCGCGGAAAGGCAGGTGCGAGATGGGAAAGCGCGAGTGGGGCATCGAGGATCGGGCCGAGACGTACTGGTACAACACCCGCACCGGGCAGGTGGAGGAAGGGCCGCAGTCGCTCTCCATCGACCGCCTCGGGCCCTTCGAGACGAGGGAAGAGGCCGAGCGTGCCCCCGAGATCGTCGAGGAGCGGGCGCGCCGCATCCGGGAAGAGGACGAGCTCGACGACTGAAGCTATAGGCTTGGACTGGCTGGACGAGCGAAGGGAGCCGGTGTGAGCAAGCAGCGAGATTTCGTTCTTCGCACCATCGAAGAACGCGGCGTGCGGTTCGTGCGCCTTTGGTTCACCGATGTGGCCGGCACCCTCAAATCCGTGGCGCTCGCGCCCGCCGAAGTCGAGGGCGCGTTCGGCGAGGGCGTGGGCTTCGATGGCAGCGCGATCGAAGGCATGACGCGCGCCTACGAGAGCGATCTGCTCGCCATGCCCGATCCCTCGACCTTCCAGCTGCTGCCGTGGCGCAGCAGCACCGAGCCGACCGCTCGCATGTTCTGCGACCTCACCACGCCGAACGGCGAGGCCGCGGCGGCCGATCCGCGCCACGTGCTGAAGCGCTCGCTCGCGCGCGCCGCGGAGCGGGGCTTCAGCTTCTACGTGCACCCCGAGATCGAGTTCTACCTGCTCAAGTCGCAGGAGATCGGCCCGGAGGGCCCGGTTCCGGTCGATCGTGCCGGCTACTTCGACAACGTGCCGGGCGGCACCGCGCACGACTTCCGCCGCGAGAGCGTCAACATGCTCGAAGAGCTCGGCATCTCGGTCGAGTTCAGCCACCACGAGGGGGGCCCCGGCCAGAACGAGATCGATCTGCGCTACGCAGACGCACTCACGATGGCCGACAACATCATGACGTTCCGCACCGTCGTGAAGGAGGTCGCCATCAGCGAGGGCGTGCATGCCACCTTCATGCCGAAGCCCCTCGTCGGCCAGCCCGGCAGCGGCATGCACGTGCACCTCTCGCTCTTCGAGGGCGATACCAACGCGTTCTACGATGCGGGCGCCAAGTACCAGCTGTCGCAGACGGGGCGCCGCTTCGTCGCGGGCCTGCTGCGCCACGCCCCCGAGTTCACCGCCATCACCAACCAGTACGTCAACTCGTACAAACGGCTGTGGGGCGGAGACGAGGCCCCCTCCTATGTGAGCTGGGGCCATCTCAATCGCAGCGCGCTGGTGCGCGTGCCGATGTACAAGCCGGGCAAGAGCAGCAGCGCCCGGGTCGAGTACCGCGCGATGGACAGCGCAGCGAACCCGTACCTCGCCTTCTCCGTCATGCTCGCCGCGGGCCTCAAAGGCATAGAGGAGGAGTACGAGCTGCCGCCAGAGGCCGAGCACAGCATGTGGGCGCTGAGCGAGGCCGAGCGGCGCGCGATGGGCTTCGATCCGCTGCCGACGAGCCTCGATCACGCCCTGTCGATCATGGAGCGCAGCGAGCTCGTCGCCGAGACCCTCGGCGAACAGGTCTTCTCCTACCTCATCCGCGAGAAGCGGCAGGAGGTGCTGGCCTACCGCCAGCAGGTGACCCCCTTCGAGCTGCAGTCGATGCTCGGCACCGTCTGAGCTTCGTCATGAGCCCCAGCGCCAGGCGGCACACCCTCGGCGAGTTCGCGCGGGCCGGCTTCCAGGAGCTCGCGCACGCGCGCGAGTCCATGAGCGCGCTGAGCGAGGCGGCCGGGCAGCCGGTCGAGACCTTGCTCGATGCCTTCTCGCTCGCCGCCGACCCCGATGTCGCGCTCGCCCGCGTCTCGGAGCTGCTCGACCGTCACCCCGAGCTGCTGAACGGGCTGGACGGTCCCGGGTGGCGGCGACTCGCCCTGCTCTTCGGCGCTTCGCCCGCGCTCGGCGCCTTCTTCGTGCGCCGTCCCGAGCGGCTGCGCGCGACGCTCGCCGATGACGGCGGGCTCGTCTCGGGAGCCGAGGCGAGAACCGAGCTGCTGCGCGCCGTGCAGGCCGACCCCGATGCCGCCCTGCCGGTCGCCGGGAGCACGGCGGAAGCCGGCGCCGCTGCGCTGCGGGTGCGCTATCGCGAGCTGCTCTCGCGCCTCGTGCTGCACGACCTGAGCCTCGGGTTGCGGGGCGAAGCGGTGGAGGCGCTCGAGTCGGTGGCCGCGTCGCTCTCGGATCTGGCCGATGCCGCCCTGGAAGCCGGGCTCGCCGTGGCCCGAGGCTCCCTCGTCGAGGGGGTCGTGGGAGGCCCGCCGGTCGCGGCCGGGCGCATCGCGGACGTTCGGCTCGCGATCGTCGCGATGGGAAAGTGCGGCGCGCGCGAGCTGAACGTCGTGAGCGATGTCGACGTGATGTTCGTCGTGGAGTCTACGGGGGAGTGCGACCCGGAGGCCGCCGTACGGATCGGCACCAAGCTCGCCTCGGAGGCCATGCGCGCCATCCACGATCCCGGCATCGAACCGCCGCTCTGGCAGGTCGACGCGAACCTGCGCCCGGAGGGCAAGCAGGGCGCGCTCGTGCGCAGTCTCGGCTCCATGCTCGCGTATTACGAGCGCTGGGCGAAGACCTGGGAGTTCCAGGCGCTGCTCAAGGCGCGGCCCGCGGCCGGCGACCTCGCGCTGGGAGCCGAGTTCGTCGAGGGCACCCGCGAGATGGTCTGGGCCTCGAGCAGCCGGGAGGACTTCGTCGGCAACGTGCAGCGCATGCGCGAACGGGTGACCGAGCACATCGACGTCGACGAGCTCGAGGTGCAGCTGAAGCTCGGCCCCGGCGGCCTTCGCGACATCGAGTTCAGCGTGCAACTGCTGCAACTGGTGCACGGCCAGTACGACGAGAAGCTACACCTGGCGGGCACACTGCCCTCGCTCGCCGCCCTCGTGGCCGGCGGCTATGTCGCCAGGGAGGACGGCGAGCGCCTCGCGAGCGACTACCGCCGCCTGCGTCTGCTCGAGCACCGCCTGCAGCTGCGCGAGCTGCGCCGCACGGCCATCATGCCCCGGGACGACGAGGGGCTCCGGGTGCTGGCCCGATCCTCGCGTCTCGCGTCGACCTCGCAGGTACTGCTGACGCTGTGGCGCGGCATCAAGAACGAGGTGCGGGAGCTGCACCTCAAGATCTTCTACGCACCGTTGCTGAGCGCCGTGGCCGCGCTGCCCGGCGAGGGGCTCGCCCTCGGCAGCGATCAGGCGAGGGCCAGGCTGCACAGCATCGGCTTCCGCGACCCGGACGGCGCGATGAGGCACCTCACGGCGCTCACCAAGGGCAGCTCGCGCAGCGCGCGCATCCAGCGCAACCTGCTGCCGGTGCTGCTGCAGTGGCTCGCCGACGGCACCGACCCCGACTACGGGCTGCTCGCGTTCCGCCGCGTGAGCGAGGCCAACCGCGACTCCTCGTGGTATCTGCGACTGCTGCGCGACGGCACCGAGGCCGCGGAACGGCTCACGCGCGTGCTGTCGAGTTCCCGCTTCGCCGCCGAGCTGCTCGAGTCGATCCCCGAGGCGGTGGCGTGGCTGGAGCGAGACGAATCGCTCCGCCCGACCCCGCTCGAGTCGCTGCTCGAACAGATGCGCTTCCTCGCCTCCCGGCGCGAGAGCATCGACGAGGCGGCGGCGGCCCTGCGCGCGGTGCACCGGCGCGAAGTGCTGCGCCTCGCCCTCGGCAGGCTCGTCTTCGTGCTCGACGACGCCCAGGTCGCGCTCGGGCTCGACGCCGCCCACACCGCGCTGCTCGACGGGCTGCTGCTCGCGTTGCGATCCGATGCGAGGCAGGCGTCTCCGGACGAGGATCCGCCCGCGGTGCGCGCCGAGCTGGCCCTCATCGGCATGGGGCGCTACGGCGGCCGTGAGCTGGGCTTCGCGAGCGACATCGACCTGATCGCCGTCTACCGCGCGCCCGAGGGGGCGAGCGAGCAGGAGGCCGCAGCCGCCCGCACCCAGGCGGAGCGCCTGCTCGCCGAGCTGCGCAGACTCGTGGCGGATCCTCGGTTCTCCGTCGACCTTGACTTCGATCTGCGGCCGGAGGGCAAGAACGGGCCTCTCGTGCGCAGCCTCGACGCCTATCGCGCCTACTACGAGCGCTGGTCGCTGACCTGGGAGGCGCAGGCGCTGCTGCGTGCCCGTCACGTCGCGGGGGACGCCTCGCTCGGAGCCGACTTCGAGGCCCTCGCCGATCGCATCCGCTACCCGCAACGCTTCGGAGAGGCGGAGATCCGCGAGGTGCGACGCATCAAGGCCCGCGTCGAGGCCGAGCGTCTGCCCAGAGGCGCCGAGCCGAGACGGCACCTGAAGCTCGGCCCCGGCGGCATCAGCGACGTCGAATGGCTCGTGCAGCTGCTCCAGCTGCGGCATGCGGCGGAGCACCCGAGCCTGCGCACGCAGTCGACGCTGCGGGCCCTCGCCGCCGCCGTCTCGGCCGGGCTGCTGAGCGGCGAGGATCGCGAGAAGCTCGAGGCCTCATGGGTGCTTGCGAGCCGCATTCGCTCGGCGGTCAAGCTCTGGAGCGATCGGGGCAGCGATACGCTGCCGGTCGGGCGCTCGGAGCTCGCCGGCATCGCGGGCGTGCTCGGTCTGCCCAGGGAGCGGACGATCGAGCTGGAGGAGCGCTGGTTCGCGGCGAGCCGTCGCGCCCGTGCCGTCTTCGAACGGGAGTTCTTCGGCTACAGCGACGAGCCGCCCTACCCGGGCTGAGCCTCTCCCTCGCGCCCCTCCGTGGAGGTTCTGGTGGCCCGCTGCGCCACCCCGTTGACAGACGCTCCGAGTCGGCGGATCGTGGAACCACCGATGAGGAGGAAGGCCATGCAGAGAGAATCCGAGCCGCAGAGAGAACCCGAGTCGAACACGCCCGACCCGAGGGAAGCCGAGCAGTTCGTCGCCGCGCACATCCCCGAAGAAGCGCCCGACGACATCGCCGAGCGTCCGGGGTCGACCCATATCGACCCGAAGCACGCCGATGAACTGGCCGACGAGTGGGGAGAGGAATCGTTCCCGGGGAGCGATCCGCCGGCGCATTACTGATCCGAGATCGAGGGAGCGCCTCCGAGCTCACGCACCGCGGCGGGGATCTCCGTCGCGGTGCGTGCGG
>JBEBTD010000082.1:0-9846 GCA_040393965.1 Leucobacter soli
TTGCCGTCGAGGTCGAGCACGAGCGAGGCGTCGGTGTACCACGAGGGCACGACCGGGTTGCCCCACCAGTCGCGGCGCTGGTTGTCGTGCACGTCCCAGGTGACGACCGGGTTGTCGGGGTCGCCGGTGTAGTAGTCCTGGGTGTAGATCTCGACGCGGTGCCCGTCGGGATCGCGCAGGTAGAGGTAGAACGCGTTCGAGACGCCGTGGCGGCCCGGGCCCCGCTCGATCGTGTCGCTGAGGCGCAGGGCGCCCAGCTTGTCGCAGATCGCGAGGATGTTGTGCTTCTCGTGCGTCGAGAACGCGACGTGGTGCATGCGGGGGCCGTCGCCGCCGGTGGCAGCGGTGTCGTGCACGGTCGGCTTGCGGCGCAACCAGGCGGCGTAGACCGTGCCCTCGTTGTCCTGGATGTCCTCGGTGACGCGGAAGCCCAGATCCTGGTAGTGGCGCACGGCGCGAGGCACGTCTGGGGTGACCTGGTTGAAGTGATCGAGGCGCACGAGCTCGCCCGGCTTGTAGAGGTCGTAGCGCCAGGCGAGACGCTCGACGTGCTCGGTCTGATAGAAGAACTCGTAGGGGAAGCCCAGGGGATCGACCACGCGCACCGAGTCGCCGATGCCCTTCACGAAGCCCTGCTCATTGCGACGGACGTCGCAGCCGAGCTCGGTGTAGAAGGCGACGGCCTTGTCCAGGTCTTCAGGGGTGCGCACGCGGTAGGAGAATGCGGCGACCGCGGCGACCGGGCCCTTGCGAAGGATCAGGTTGTGGTGGATGAACTCCTCGGTCGAGCGGAGGTAGACCGCCTCGTCGTCCTCCTCGGTCACGTAGAGGCCGAGCACGTCCACGTAGAAGTGGCGCGAGGCGGCGAGGTCGGTGACCACGAGCTCCATGTATGCGCAGCGCAGGATGTCGGGCGCTTCCGCCTTCGGGGTGGCGACCGGGTTGTCGCTCTCGATCGGGGCCTCCTTCGTGACCCAGAAGCCCGAAGAGGTCTTGTCTGCTTCGTTCAGTTTTGCCATGGTGTTGCTTCCTTGCAGTGGTGGATGGTTACTTCTTGCCGGCGCCGAACCGCGGCGAGTGCGCCTCGTTCAGCGTGATCTGGATCGACTGGGCGGTGGTGTAGAAGTCGACCGAGCGGTAGCCGCCCTCGCGCCCGAGACCCGATGCCTTCACGCCGCCGAACGGGGTGCGCAGGTCACGCACGTTGTTCGAGTTCAGCCACACCATGCCCGACTCGATGCCGTGCGCGAAGTTGTGCGCGCGCTTGAGGTTCGAGGTCCAGACGTAGGCGGCGAGGCCGTACTTCGTGTCGTTCGCGAGCTCGAGCGCCTCCTCGTCCGTGTCGAACGGGGTGATCGCGACGACCGGTCCGAAGATCTCCTCCTGGAAGATCCGGGCATCGGGGGCGACATCGGCGAACACGGTCGGGGCGACGTAGTTGCCCTCGGGGAAGCCCTCGGGGCGGCCGCCGCCGGCGAGGAGGCGGCCCTCGGTCTTGCCGATCTCGATGTAGCTCATGACCTTCTCGAAGTGGTTCGGGTGCACGAGCGCGCCGACCTCGGTCTTCGGATCGCTGGGCAGGCCGACCACGATGTTCTTCGCGCGCTCGGCGTAGCGGGCCACGAAGTCGTCGTAGATCGAGCGCTCGACGAGCACGCGGCTGCCGGCGGTGCAGCGCTCGCCGTTCAGGCTGAAGACGCCGAACACGGTGGCGTCGAGCGCCTCCTCCAGGTCGGCGTCGGCGAAGACCACCGACGGGCTCTTGCCGCCGAGCTCGAGGGAGAGCCCCTTGAGGAACGGTGCGGCGTTGGTCGAGAGCATCGCGCCCGTGGAGCTGTCGCCGGTGAACGAGATCAGCGGCACGTCGGGGTGCTTCACGATGGCGTCGCCGGCGACGCCGCCCGAGCCGAGGATCAGGTTGAAGACGCCGTCCGGCACGCCGGCCTCGCGGAAGATCTCGGGCCACAGCACCGCCGAGAGGGGAGTGTAGCTCGCCGGCTTCAGGATGACGGTGTTGCCGGTCGCGATGGCCGGGGCGAGCTTCCACGACTCCTGCATGAACGGCACGTTCCAGGGGGTGATGAGGCCCGCGACGCCCTTGGGCTTGCGGTTCACGTAGTTGATCTGGCGACCGGGAACCTTGGTGACGTTGTCGTGCTCGGCGACGATGAGGTCGGCGAAGAAGCGGAAGTTCTCGGCCGCGCGACGCGCCTGGCCCTTGGCCTGGGTGATCGGCAGCCCCGAGTCCCAGCTCTCGATCAGGGCGAGCTGGTCGTCACGCGACTCGACGATGTCGGCGACCCGGTGCAGGATGCGCGAGCGCTCGCGAGGGAGCATCGTAGGCCAGGGGCCCTCGTCGAAGGCGCGCTTGGCGGCGGCGACGGCGCGATCGACGTCGCCCTTGCTCGCCGAGGAGGCCTTCGTGTAGACCTCGTTCGAGACGGGCTCGATGACGTCGAACGTCGCGTCGCCCTCGGCATCGACGAACTCGCCGTCGATGAAGAGCTGAATCTTCTCTGGCAGCCCTGCAGGCTTCTCGTAGGTCATGGTCTCTGCTTTCTCGTGGGATGGGTATCGGCTGTGAAGTCGTGGTGTCGGACGGTGGGCGGTTGCGCGCCGTGCGCCTTGCGCCGTGCCTGGGACGCCCGGGCTCAGGCGGCCGAGCTCTCGGCGCGGTGCTTCGCCTGGTGCTGCTGCTCGAGCACGGCGTGCAGGGTGGCGAGGCGATGCTCGCGGGCGGCGAGCTCCACCTCGATGGCGGGCGCGCGCTCACCGAGCAGACGCAGGATGCGGTCGTGTTCCTCGACCGACTCGCGCGCGCGGCCCGGCACGAAGCTGAAGGAGCTCTCGCGCAGCACCTTCATGCGGTTCCAGCCGCGGTGCACGAGGTCGAGGATGTGGGGGTTCGGGCAGGTCTCGAAGAGCACGCTGTGGAACTCGAGGTTCAGCTCGGTGAAGCGCTGGGGATCGAAGTGCTCGAGAGTGTCGCGCATGCGCTCGTTGATCGCGCGCGCACGGGTCAGCTGATCCTCGGTCACACCATCGGCGATGAGCCCGGTGGCCGCACCCTCGACGATCGCGAGGGTCTGCATCGTGTGCTGATACTCGGTCTCCTCGATCAGGGCGACCTGGGCGCCCACGTTGAGCTCGAAAGTGACGAGGCCCTCGGCCTCGAGCCGGCGGATCGCCTCGCGCACCGGCACGACCGACATGTCGAGTTCGGCGGCGATGGGCGCGAGCACGAGACGGTACCCGGGCACGTAGCGCCCGCTGTCGATGCGCTCGCGGATCAGACGGTATGCCTGCTCGCTCTTGGAGAGTGCGGTCATGACTATGCCCGCCCGTCAGTCTGCGGAGCGTCGACCCGCTCGGCCTCGTACTTCGCCCGCCACTCCGCGTTCATCGGGAAGAGCCCGTCGACAGGGGCGCCGTTCGCGACCTGATCGGCGACCCAGGCGTCCTCGGCCTCCTGCCTCGCGGCCTCGCGGGCCACCTCCTCGAGCAGCGAGGGCGGGATCACGATGACGCCGTCGCGGTCGCCCATGATGATGTCGCCGGGCTGCACGGCGGCGCCGCCGCACGCGATCGTCACATCGGTCTCCCACGGCACGTGGCGCCGGCCGAGCACGCTCGGGTGCGCGCCCTGCGAGAAGACGGGGATGTCGAACTCCTCCACGGCCGCGAAATCGCGCACGCCGCCGTCGGTCACGATGCCGGCCGCACCTCGCACCTGGGCGCGCAGGGCCAGCACGTCGCCGACGGTGCCGGTCGAGGGGATGCCGCGGGCCTCGACCACGATGACCTCGCCCGGGTTCACCGTGTCGAACGCCCGCTTCTGGGCGTTGAAGCCGCCGCCGTACTGCTTGAACAGGTCGGGTCGGAAGGGGATCATGCGCAGCGTCTTGGCGGTGCCGAGGATGCGATCGCCCTCGTGGTTCGGGTGCACGCCGTCGACGAAGATGTCGGTGTAGCCGCGCTTGCGCAGCGCAGCCGAGACGGTCGCCACGGCGACGCCGTCGAGCAGCTCGCGGATCTCGGGGGTCAGCGCGCCGGTTTCGCTCTGCCGATCCTGATCCTCGTCGCCCTCGCCGTCGAGGCGCGCGGCCCGTCCCGCCGAGACCGCCGCCGCGAGCTCATCTTCGCTGCCCCATGCCTCGATGCGCTGCTTGTCGTCGGCCGCGGGGGTGCTGCCGAAATCGCCGAAGGGGCGCCCGCCCTGCGTGACGGTGGTCACGAGTCGGCCCGTGCTCGGGGCCCCGGGAGCGTTCGGCGCGTCGACCTCCACCTCGACCACGTCGCCCGGCAGCACGACCGAGCTGCCCGCGGGGGTGCCGGTGAGGATCACGTCTCCCGTCTCGAGCGTCATGTGCTGCGAGAGGTCGGCCACGAGCTGGCCGAAGGGGAACTTGAGGGTGTCACTGGTGTCGTTCTGCACGAGCTCGCCGTTGACCCAGGTGCGCACGCGCCATTCGTCCTGGCCGATGCCGGAGGTCGAGAGCGCGACCGGGCCGATCGGAGTGTAGCCGTCGCCGCCCTTGTTGCGCACGTTCGAGCCCTTGTCTGCGGCGCGCAGGTCGTAGAGGCCGAAGTCGTTGGCCGCGGTGATCTTCGCGACGTGCTTGTAGCCGTCTTCGGGGGAGACCCAGCGGGCGGGCTCGCCGATCACGAGCGCGATCTCGCCCTCGAATGCGAGCAGCTCGGTGCCGAGGGGGCGCTCGATGGTGCCCCCGGTGGGGGCGAGTGAGCTTGCCGGCTTGAAGAAGTAACTCGGGAACTCGGGGGTGCGGCCGCGCTGGGCGATGCGCGAGGGATAGTTGAGGTGCACGGCGATGATCTTGCCGGGTGTGTCGATTCCGTAGCTCATATGGTTCGCTCGCTTACTGACGTACTCCATTGTGATATCTCAAATGATATACGATCTATCGCGGTTTGGGAAGCGGCGTTGATCAGAGCCCGCGGGTGCCTGTGCGCCCGCGACGGTTCGCGGCAGCCGGCCGTCACTGGCCGGCCCGCACTGCGCGCGCAGTCGCTTTAGTGCCCGCCGCCCGTGTACGGCCCGAGCTCTGCGAGCCGCTTCATGTGTTCGACAAGAGCGAAGCGGGGATCCACGGTGTGCTCCTCGCCGGTCACGAGCTGAGCGGCCCACTCTCCGAGCTGCGGCACGAACTTGAAGCCGTGGCCCGAGAGTCCCGCGATCGTGACGACGCGCTCGCTGCGATCGACGACGGGCAGGCGATCAGGGGTGTAGGCGCAGTGGTGCACGCTCTCGCGAACGGGCTCCGGGTTCACGCCGTCGAACAGCTCGGCGGCCCGCTGGCCGATCTTGATCAGCTCCTCGCGGGTGTGGTGCAGCGGCACCTCCGAGACATCGCGGAAAACCGGCCACTCCGGGTTCGTGCACGCCTTGAACGCGTAGCCGTCGAAGCTCGGCGCGCCGAAGAAGTGCACCGATCCCGCATCGCGAAGGAACGCGGGGAACCTCTCCGGGACGAAGGCATGAGGGTCGTGCGGCATGAACCACGTGAGGCCGAGCACCTGCAGGCGCAGCAGTTCCTTCAGCTGCGGGCGCAGCCTGGTGGACCACGAGCCCGAGGCGATGACGACCGTTCCGGCGAGCCACGATCCCTGCGCGGTGCGCACGACCACGCCCTCGGGACGCTCCTCCACATCGATCACGGGGGTGTTGAAGAAGAGCCTCGCACCGTTCTGCTCCGCGAGGTCGAGCGCGCTCATCACCGCCACCTCGGGTCGGAGCCCGCCGCCGTGCTCGTCGAACAGCGCGATGTCGCCGTCCTGTACGAGGTGCTGGGGGTACTCGGCGCGCAGCTCATCGGTCGAGAGCACGCGGTGGGGGATGCCGAAATCGCGCACCGTGCCCATCGCGACCTCGAGGTCGGGAAACCCCTCGGGCGCGATCGAGAGGCAGCCGACCTCGTAGTAGATGTCGCGGCCGGACTCCCGTTCGAGTTCGCGCCACAGATCTCGCGAGCGCTGGATCATGCGCACGTAGGTGCCGCCCTCGTGCACCGCGGTGCGGAACACGCGCGACTCACCGGCGTACGAGCCGTGCGAGTGCACGCGGCCGTACTGCTCGATGCCGACGACATCGAGCCTCTCCCGCTTACTCAGCTGCCACAGGGCCATCGAGCCCACGGCGCCGGCGCCGATCACCAGCACATCCGTCTGCTGCAGTTCGCTCATCTTCTCCGTCTCCTTCTGCGTCGTCTCGCGAGCCGGCGGCCTCAGGCCAGCGCCGGCTTCTCCCACAGGTTCAGCTTCGTGCCGATGCCGCGCTCGAGGGCATTGCGGTAGACCTTCGTCGCCCAGGCGACGTCTTCAACCGGCATACCGCCGACCGAGTAGATGAAGATCTCGTCGTCGTGCCGGCGCCCGGGCGCGATGCCCTCGATGATCTCGCCCACATCCTCGAACTGCTCGGGGCGCAGGCGTCCGTCGCGCACGCGGTCGACGAGGCTGATGCCCCAGATACCGACGGTCTCGTGCGCAGGCGTGGGCAGCTCCTCCGCCCAGGCCTGGTAGATCTTGCGCGCATCGGCGACGTGCCGCGAACGGTTCACGAGACTCTCCTCGAGCTGCAGATGGGCCGAGCAGCAGATGAACGCGCCGGGCTTCACCCACTCGTCGGCGACGTAGGGGTAGTTCTCCGAGCCCATCGGGCTCGGCACGGCGATGCTCACGATGTCGCTGTCGCGCACCGCGGCCTCCATGTCGGGCACCTGCTCGATCGAGGCGATCTGCGGAAACTTCTCCATCGCCCAGCCGATGAAGGTGTCGATGGCGCCCTGGCTGCGGCCCGCGACCTTGACCGTGTCGATGCCGGGCCGTACGGCGAGGAACGACTCGAGGGAGGTTCGGTTCATGGGGCCGGGACCGACGATGCCGACGATGCGCGCGTCCTCCCGAGCCAGGTAGCGCGCTCCCACTCCGGGGATCGCTCCGGTGCGGTAAGCGCTCAGCAGGTTGGCCGACATGATCGCGAGCGGCGCGCCGGTGTCCTTGTCGTTGAGGGTGAACATGAGGATCGAGCGGGGGAGCCCGAGCTTCTTGTTCTCGACGTTCGAGCCGTACCACTTGCAGCCGGCCATCTGGTAATCGCCGCCGAGATAGGCGGGCATCGCCATGAAGCGCCGATCGGGGCCGTCGAGGGGCATGCCCTCGAACTCCGAGGTCTCGGGGAAGAAGACCTGCGCGCCGTGCGAATTGTTCTCGGTGCCGGCCATGCGGTAGTCGCCCTTGGCGAAGAGGCCGAGCATGTCGGTCATCGTGTCGACGCAATCGGCCATATCGGTGACTCCGGCGGCGATCATGTCGGCTTCGTTGAGGTAGAGGAAATCGATCTGCTGCGACGACATCTGCGTGCGTCCTTTCAGGTGAGGATCAGGGTTGCGCGGCGGCCTCGACGAGGCCGCGCACGTAGTTCAGAGCCGGGCCGACATCGCCCGGGGCCACGAGCTGCTTGAACACGATGCCGTCGAGTGCGAACCAGACGGCGTCCGCCATCGCGGGCTCGGTCACACCGAGTCTTCCGAGCTGGCGGGCGATCGCCTGCCGGTACTGCTCGTAGTAGCGCTCGACGTGCGGGGCGAGCTCGGGCCTGCGCCGCGACTCGAGCAGCAGCTCGTACTGGAAGGCGTGGATATCGCCCTCCCGGGAGGCCAGGGTCTCGAGGCCGTCGGCGAAGTCGTGCGGCGTGAGCACCTGGGCGTGCATGTTCGATGCGCGCAGGCTCCGATCGATCGAGTAGTCGAGCGACTCGGCGATGAGCTGATCCCGCGTGCCGAAGTGGTATCGCACGAGACCGTGCGATACCCCGGCCTCGGCTGCGACCGCTCGGTAGGTGAGCGATCGCAGCCCTCCCCTCGCCACGACGGTGATGGTCGCCTTCAGCAGGGAGGTTCGGCCCGAATGCTCGTTCACAGCATCGAGCGTATCGAGTTCGCCGGGGGCGGAGCGCAGGGCGGTGGTCACTCGGCGTCGACCACTTCGATGAGCTCGGTGCCGTACGCGCCGGGCTCGGTGCCGTGGCCGATCTGGCGGTAGACCTCGGGGTTTCTCGAGCGCAGCACGAGCGCCCACACGATGCCGATGACGAGGGCCGCGATGAGGAGCCCGGGCAAAATGAAGGTCGTGGCATCGGGCTGCTCCTGGCCCAGCATGAGCTGGAAGTTGCCGAGGATCATGACGAACATGACGAGGAGCAGCACGCCCGAGACGATCGGGGCGATCACGCGGGTCCAGGCGCCGAGCCCCCGGGCGTCGCGGCGGAAGTATCCGACCACGGCGAAGGCGGTGAGGCCCATCAGCAGCACGAGGCCCGCGGCTCCGGTGTTGGTCAGCCAGGTGAACATCGTGAGCACGGGGAAGAGGAACGACATCTCCCCGAACATGGCCTCCGCGCCGCCGAGCGCGTCTCCGGCGATCGCGAAGCCGATCACGACCACGGCGGCGAGCACGGTCTGCGCGATCGAGCCGGCCCACGGGGCGCCGGCCTTCGTGGTGCGGGAGAAGCCGCCCGGCAGCACGCCTTCGCGTCCGAGCGAGTAGAGGTAGCGGGCGACCGCGTTGTGGAAGGCCTGGAGCGCTGCGAAGAGGCTCGTGATGAAGAGGATCGTCATGATGTCGGCGATGAGCACGCTCGTGTGCTCGGTCATGAAGACGAACATGAGGTCGGGGCCGAACTCCTGCGAGGCGGGGATGATCTGCGAGGGGCCGATGCCCACCGAGAAGGCCCACGCGCTGAAGGCGTAGAAGCCGCCGATGATCGCCACCGCGGCGTAGGTCGCCCGCGGCACGGTGCGCTTCGGATCCTTCGCCTCCTCGCCGTAGATGGCGCCGGACTCGAAGCCCATGAAGGCGGCGACGCCGAAGACGAGGATCAGGCCGAGCGCGGGCCCGAACAGCGCGCCGGGCGCGAGGGCTGCGGTCGACACGCCCTCGGGCGAGACGGTGAACGAGACGATGTCGAACACGATGACGGCGATGAACTCGAGGGCGACGAGAGTGCCGAGCACCTTCGCCGAGAGATCGACGCGGTTGACGCCGAGCACGCCGACTACGACGATGCACAGCAGCACCCACAGCCACCAGGGCGAGGCGAAGCCGAGCTTGGCCTCGAGGAAGATCGAGAGCTGGAAGCCGAAGAGGCCGTAGATGCCGATCTGCATCGCGTTGTAGGAGACGAGGGCGACGAGCGAGCCGCCGACGCCGAGCGCCCGGCCGAGGCCTTGCGAGACGTAGGCGTAGAAGGCGCCCGCGTTGGTGACGTAGCGGCCCATGGCGGTGTAGCCGACCGCGAAGAGGGCGAGGATCACCGCGATGAGCAGGAAGCCGAGGGGCACGCCGAGCGAACCCGTGACGGCGAAGGACGTGGTGACGCCGCCCGCGACGACGGTGAGCGGCGCGGAGGCCGCGATGATCATCAGGGTGATGGAGG
Organism: Leucobacter soli; assembly: GCA_040393965.1. Taxonomy (GTDB): domain Bacteria; phylum Actinomycetota; class Actinomycetes; order Actinomycetales; family Microbacteriaceae; genus Leucobacter; species Leucobacter soli_C. The sequence goes on from JBEBTD010000082.1 coordinate 9,455, forward strand.
GCACGCCGAGCACTCGGCGGCTGAGGCCCGGATCGTGGGTCGTGGTCTGAGATGGTGTGCGTTCGCTCATCATTGATCTCCTCTCGGGGCGGCGACACTGCCTGGTGGCGCGCCGGGGATGGCGCGGATGAACCCCTCGTGAGGTCGAGTGTAAGCGCAGACTATCCATTTGGAAAGGGTTGGGCTTTGCGGATCGCGCATCGGACATGATTCTGCGCGCAGCGATGCGCTCGCCGCAGCTCGGCAGTAGATGCTGCTCGAGCCGGCTGGAGGCCGCATCGACTGACAAGCTGCGCCCGGCATGGGGGTGGAAAACGAGGATCCCCGGCCGTCGAATGACGACCGGGGATCCGGGAACCCGAGAGCGGCGATCAGCGTTCACCCGCTGATGC
>JBEBTD010000083.1:0-9825 GCA_040393965.1 Leucobacter soli
ACGGCGTGCGGCTCGGCATGAGTCGCCTGCGCGGCCTGGTCGACGTCGACCTCGAGCGGGGACGCGTCACGCTCTGGGCCGGCACGCATCTGTGGGAGCTGCCGTCCATCCTCGACCCCCTCGGGCTCGCCCTCGAGAACATGGGCGACATCGACCGCCAGACCATCTCCGGGGCGATCTCCACCGGCACCCACGGAACCGGCCTCGCCCTCGGCGGCATCTCGAGCCGCGTGGTCGGGGCGGAGATCGTCACCGGAACGGGCGAGCTGCTCACTGTCGGCGAGACCGAGCATCCCGAGCTGCTGCCCGTGGTCGCTCTCGGTCTCGGGGCGCTGGGAGTGCTCGTCACCGTCACGATCCAGTGCGTGCCGCGCTTCCTGCTGCGCGCCGTCGAGGCGCCCGCCGGCTTCGACGAGGTGCTCGACGAGTACGAGCAGCGCAACCGAGAGGCCGATCACTTCGAGTTCTTCTGGTTCCCGCACACGACGACCGTGCGCACCAAGACCAATACGCGGTTGCCGATCGGCGACGAGGCGCGCCCGCTCGGCCGGGTGTCGCGCTTCGTCGATGAGGAGCTCGTGAACAACGCGCTGCTGGGCGCGGTGGTGGGCTTCGAACGGCTCGCGCCGGCCACCACCCCGGGCATCAACCGCGCGATCGAGTCAGTCTCCAGCAGCCGGGACTACTGCGACGAGTCCCACCGCGTCTTCATCACGCGGCGCCGGGTGCGCTTCCGGGAGATGGAGTACGGCCTGCCCTTCGACGCGGTGCCGGAGGCGCTGCGGGAGTTGCGGGAGCTGATCGATCGCCGCCGGTTCCGCGTGTCCTTCCCCATCGAGGTGCGCACCGCAGCGGCCGACGGGCTGCCGCTCTCGACCGCGCACGGCCGCGAGACCGGCTATATCGCCGTGCACCGCTACTGGCGGGATCCCGACCGCGAGTACTTCCGGGAGGCCGAGGCGGTGCTCGCCGCCCACGGAGGGCGTCCCCACTGGGGCAAGATGCATACGCGCGATGCCGAGGCGCTGCGCGAGGTCTACCCGGCCTTCGACGAGTTCCTCGCCGTTCGCGATCGGCTCGACCCGGATCGCGTCTTCGCGAATCCGTATCTCGATCGCGTGCTCGGGGCGTGAGTCGAGGAAGGGGCGACGCACAGCCGATTTCGAGGGCGTCTCGATAGGATGCTGGCATGAATGGTGGACTGACTGCTCTCCTGGTCGTGCTCGGCGTCGTGGTGCTGCTCGGCATCTACGTGTGGGCGACCTACAACTCCCTCGTCACCCTGCGAGTCCGGGTCGACGAGGCGTGGAGCGACATCACCGTGCAGCTCAAGCGCCGAGCCGATCTGATCCCGAACATCGTCGAAGCGGTGAAGGGCTATGCGGCGCATGAGAAGAGCGTCTTCCAGGCGGTCACCGAGGCTCGGGCCGAGACCATTTCCGCTCAGTCGCCTGCCGAAGCCGCCGTCGCCGAGAACCATATGCAGCAGGCGCTGAAGAGCATCTTCGCCGTCGCCGAGGCCTACCCCCAGCTGCAGGCGAGCTCGAACTTCCTGCAGCTGCAGAGCGAGCTCGTCGACACCGAGAACAAGATCCAGGCCGCTCGCCGCTTCTACAACGGCGGCGTGCGCGAGTTCAACACGAAGCTGCAGATCTTCCCCAACAACGTCTTCGCCAAGATGTTCGGCTTCACCGCGCGCGAGTTCTTCGAGGTCGAGAACGTGGCCGCGATCTCCGAGCCGCCGCGCATCCAGTTCTAAGCAGGAGGGCCCGTGTACCGCGCGATTCGGCGCAACAAGGTCAACAGCGCGCTCATCATCCTGCTCTTCATCGGCATCATCGCCGCCCTGGGCTGGCTGGCCTCTCTCATCTACGACTCCTGGACGATCGTCATCTGGGTCGTCGTCTTCGCGGCCGGCTACGCCGCCATCCAGTACTTCGCGGCCGGGCGCCAGGCCATCGCGATGAGCGGCGCCCAGCGCATCACCGCGGCCGACAACCCGAGGCTGTACCGCGTCGTCGAGAACCTGTCGATCGCGACGGGCACGCCGATGCCCGAGGTCTACATCGTGCACGATCCTGCCCCGAACGCCTTCGCGACCGGGCGCGACCCCGAGCACGCTATGGTCGCCGCTACGACCGGCCTGCTCGACATCATGACGGACGCCGAGCTCGAGGGCGTCATGGCGCACGAGCTCGGGCACGTGCGCAACTACGACATCCGCGTCTCCATGATCGTCTACGGCCTCGTCGTCGCCGTGGGCATGATCAGCGACGTGCTCGTGCGCATGGCCTTCTTCGGTCGCAACAACAACAGCAACCCCGTGGTCATGGTCTTCGGTCTCGTGGCGATGCTCGTGGCCCCCCTCGTCGCCTCGCTCGTGCAGCTCGCGGTGTCCCGGCAGCGCGAGTACCTCGCCGACGCCACGGGCGCCATGATCACCCGCTATCCCGAGGGCCTCGCGAGCGCGCTGCACAAGCTGAACGAGTACGGCAGGCCGCTGCAGAAGCAGAACAGCAGCATGGCGCACCTGTGGATCGCCGACCCGCTGAAACCCGGGCTCATGCAGCGCCTCTTCGCGACCCATCCGCCCATCGACGAGCGCATCCGCCGTCTGCTCACCATGGGCGACAAGTTCTAGCGCCTCGCAGCCGTCCCGGAGTGCGGGGCGGCTGCAGGAGCGCGCGCCGCGCTTTCGCCGGTCGCGAAGAAGGCTGATCGGCATCGCGGAAAGGCGTAGGGTAGAGGCGTCTGCCTGAGGAGGTCGCCCGCAACGTGTCATCGATGTTCCGATCGCTCGGGGTGCGAAACTATCGCATCTGGTTCATCGGAGCGCTGGTTTCGAACGTCGGCGCCTGGATGCAGGCCACCGCTCAGAACTGGGTCGTGCTGACCGAGCTGAGCGATAACGACGCGATCGCGGTGGGCCTCACGATGGCACTGCAGTTCGGGCCGCAGCTGCTGCTCGTGCCGTTCAGCGGGGCAGTCGCGGATCGCTTCGATCGGCGGCGCGTGCTCATGGTCACCCAGTCCCTGCTCATGCTACTGGCCTGCGGCCTCGGCCTGCTGCTCGTGCTCGGTCACGCCGAGCTGTGGCACCTCTACGGCTTCGCCCTCGCGCTCGGCATCGTCAACGCGTTCGACACCCCCGCTCGGCAGGCGTTCGTCTCCGATCTCGTCGGCAACGAGCAGCTCTCGAACGCGGTGGCGCTCAACTCGGCATCGTTCAACTCGGCCCGTCTCATCGGGCCGGCGGTCGCGGGCGTCCTGATCGCGCTCGTCGGCTCCGGCTGGGTCTTCCTCATCAACGCCGTCTCGTTCGTGGCGATGCTCGCGGCGCTCTGGTTCATACGGGTGCCGAGGCTCGTGCGGCCGGGCACGAGCGGGCGGGAGTCGCAGGGCAGCCAGCTCGCCGCCGGCTTCAAGTACGTGCTGCGCAGGCACGACCTCGTGGTGATCTTCCTGATCGTCTTCGTCATCGGCGCCTTCGGCATGAACTTCCCGGTCTACTCCTCGACCATGGCGGTCGAGTTCGGGCGCGGAGCGGGGGAGTACGGGCTGCTCTCCTCGGTGCTCGCGATCGGCTCGCTCGCCGGCGCGCTGCTCGTGGCCAGGCGGCCCGCGGCGCGGCTGCGCGCCGTCGTGCTCGCCGCCGGCGGCTTCGGGGTCGCGAGTCTCATGAGCGCCCTCATGCCGAGCTTCTGGACGTTCGCCGCGACCCTCGTGCTGCTCGGCTACTGCACCGCGACCCTGCTCTCGACGGCGAACGGCTTCGTGCAGACCACCACCGACCCCGCGGTGCGCGGCCGAGTGCTCTCGCTCTACTTCGCGATCCTCATGGGAGGCACTCCGATCGGCGCCCCCATCGTCGGCGCGATCGCGGATGCCTTCGGCGCCCGGTGGAGCCTCGGCGTGGCCTCGCTCGCGGGATTCGTCGCCTTCGCGATCGGCCTCGGCTGGCTGATGGTCGAGCGCCGTCTGCGGGTGCACATCGGCGCCCGCGGTCACCTGAGCTTCACGCACGCCGGCAGGCCGGGTCTGCACGACGATCACGGCGCGCAGAGCGAGACGCTCACCGCCCCGATCTCGGTGCTGCGGCGCGGGCCGGTGATCCTCGCCGAACCCAGTTCGGCGCCCCAGAGCGGCGCCCTGAGCGAGGGGCTCACCGGCCCCGTCTCCTTGCAGGAGATCGAGGAGGGCGAGGGGCCGAACATGCCCTCGCGAACACGCGATTCCGAGTAGGCTTATGGAGGTACCGCAGCGGCGTGTTCCACAATCTCAACTTCGAACCCGGAGCCGATACACCGTGAGTGATTTCCTGTCCGCCCAGACCCGCACCGAAACCGATTCGATCGGCAGTGTGGAGATCCCCGCATCCGCTTATTGGGGGGTGCACACCGCCCGGGCGCACGAGAACTTCCCGATCGCCCGCCGGCCCATCTCGGTCTACCCCGACTTCGTGCGCGCCTTCGCCTGCGTGAAGCAGGCCGCAGCCCGCGCGAACCTCGAGATCGGTGCGCTCGACGAGCAGCGCGCGACCCTCATCGACCGCGCCTGCGAAGAGGTCAAGACCGGCATGCTGCTCGACCAGTTCGTCGTGGGCGTGGTGCAGGGCGGGGCGGGCACCTCGACCAACATGAACGCCAATGAGGTCATCACCAACCGGGCGCTCGAGCTCGCCGGGCACGAGAAGGGCGATTACGCCTTCATCAACCCCAACGACCACACCAACCGCAGCCAGTCGACCAACGACACCTACCCGACCGCGATCAAGATCGCGCTCGCCTTCTCGCTGACCAGCCTGCTCGAGGAGCTCGCGCTGCTCGCCGACGCCTTCGAAGCGAAGGGCCGCGAGTTCTCGCACATCATCAAGGTCGGCCGTACCCAGCTGCAGGACGCGGTGCCGATGACCCTCGGCCAGGAGTTCAACGCATTCGCCATCACGCTGCGCGAAGACATCGATCGTCTGCGCGAGGCCGTCACCCTGCTCGGCGAGGTGAACATGGGCGCCACCGCCATCGGCACCGGCATCAATGCGCCGAAGGGCTACAAGGAGGCCGTGGTTCGCCATTTGCGCGACATCACCGGCCTCAACCTCGTGACCGCGGGCGACCTGATCGAGTCGACGAGCGACACCGGCGTCTTCATCACCTTCTCGGGCGCCCTCAAGCGCAGCGCTCTCAAGCTCTCGAAGATCTCGAACGATCTCCGCCTGCTCTCCTCCGGGCCGCAGGCGGGTCTCGGCGAGATCAACCTTCCCGCGCGCCAGGCGGGTTCGTCGATCATGCCCGGCAAGGTCAACCCCGTCATCCCCGAGGCCGTCTCGCAGGTGGCCTACTCGGTCGCCGGCGCCGATGTGACGGTCTCTATGGCGGTCGAGGCCGGGCAGCTGCAGCTGAACGCCTTCGAGCCGATCATCGCCCACTCGCTGTTCCAGTCCATCACCTGGCTCGAGCGCGCCTGCAAGACGCTGCGTGTCAACTGCGTCGACGGCATCACCGCGAACGTCGATCGCCTCTCAGACACTGTGTCGCGCTCGGTCACCGTCATCACGGCCCTCGCCCCGGTCATCGGCTACGCCGAGGCCGCGAAGCTCGCCAAGCAGGCCCTCGCCACCAACGAGAAGGTCTCCGACCTCGTGATCGATGCAGGCCTGCTCGACGAGGCCCAGCTCGAGGAGATCCTGCAGCCCGCGAAGCTCGCAGGCATCGAGCCCGAGCCCGCCACCGGCGCGGTCGACGTCAGCGAGATCGCCAAGGCTGTCGCCGACGAAGCGTCCACGGAGCCGGAGAACGGCGAGTAGCCGCAGCCGCGAACGCGAAAAGGGGCGAGGATCCGCGATGCGCGATCCTCGCCCCTTTCGCGTGGCGGGATAGAGCCGCTCTCCCTGTCGCTTCGTCGCGTCGCTTCGATCCTGTCGCGTCGCATCTGTCCCGTCGCCTCGATCTCGTCGTTTCGCACGGCGATTGCAGCTAGAACCGGCTGAATTCAGCGAAAGCTGCCGGTTCTAGCTGCAATCGCCGGTTCTACGGACGCCGCGAGGCGCGCAGACACGGGCCCCGCAGCTCGGGCCGGAGCCCGGTCGACCGCATCCGGGCTACTCGGCGACGCAGGTGTTGGTGAGCGCTCCGATGCCCTCGATGGTGACGGTTACCTCGGTGCCCGGTACCAGGTAGAGCGGCGGCTTGCGCGAGCGGCCGGCCCCACCGGGCGAGCCGGTCGAGATGAGGGTGCCCGGGAGCAGGGTGAGGGACTGCGAGATCGACGAGATCAGCTGCGCCACCGTGCGGATCATGTACCCGGTCGTGGAGTCTTGCACGCGCAGGCCGTCGACGTCGGTCGTGAGGTGCAGGGCCTGGGGGTCGGGGATCTCATCGGCGGTCACGACCACCGGTCCGACCGGCGTGAAGCCGTCGAACGACTTGCAGCGGGACCACTGCGGCTCCGAGAACTGGATGTTGCGGGCCGTGATGTCGTTGACCGCCGTGTAGCCGAAGACGTAGTCGAGCGCCTCTTCGGGGGTGACGCTCTTGGCAGGACGGCCGATGATCACGCCGAGCTCGCCCTCGTAGTCGACCTCCTCGGTGAGCCGCTGCGGCAGCGGTACCTCGTGGCCGTGCCCGTTGAGCGAGTTCGGGAAGAGCGAGAAGAGCACCGGCCCCGAGTCGTTGTCGAGGCTCAGCTCGCTCGCGTGCTCGTCGTAGTTGAGCCCGACCGCGAGCGCGATGGGCGGGCGCAGCACGGCCGGGCCGTACTCGAGCTCGGCGAGCGGGGTGCCACTGCCCTCGGGTAGCGCATCCGCCGCCGCGCGCAGGCGAGCGAGAACCTCGGGCCCCGCCTCGATGAGCTGCTGCAGCGTCTCGAACGACTCGCCCAGCTCCGAGACGAACACCGCCTTCTCGTCCCTGACTACCGCCAGTGCTGGCTGCTGACTCTCTGCCCCGGTCACATGCGCAAACTTCACCCTTCAAGCGTAGCCGTCTCCCCGAGCGCGCATGACATGGCGAAAGTGCAAGGTTCGGGGCTTCCTCTTGTAGCGAACGTCGCTGCGCTCGCCCGATGCGCACGACAGAATGGAGCATATGAGTGAATTATCGCTGTCCAAGCCCGAGATCGAGTTCCCCGAGGGGCCTGCACCCACCGAGCTGCAGATCGTCGACGTGGTGGAGGGCAGCGGTGAAGAGGCGCTCGCCAGCTCGACCGTCAACGTGCACTACCTCGGCGTCGAGTTCGAGTCGGGCGAGGAGTTCGACAGCTCGTGGGGCCGCGGCGAGTCCATCAACTTCCCGCTGCGCTCCCTCATTCAGGGCTGGCAGCTCGGCATCCCCGGCATGAAGGTCGGCGGTCGCCGCAAGCTCGTCGTGCCGCCCGCGCAGGCCTACGGCCAGTCGGGCACGCACCCCCTCGCGGGCAAGACGCTGATCTTCGTGATCGACCTGCTCGCCGTCTCCTAGGAGCTGATAGCGTTTTCCTGTTCAGCTCACTTTCAGGAACAGGAGAACGCCTTGGCGCAGACGCAGCAGACCGGCGAGCCTCGCGGCACGCTGGATCGCTATTTCGAGATCACGAAGCGGGGCTCGACCGTCGGGCGCGAGGTGCGCGGCGGCATCGTGACCTTCGTCACGATGGCCTACATCGTCATCCTCAACCCGATCATCCTGTCGAGCGGCGTCGACATCGAGGGCAACCAGCTGGCGTTCCCCGCGATCAGCGCGGTGACGGCGCTGACCGCCGGGGTCATGACGATCGTCTTCGGTATCGTCTCGCGCCTGCCCTTCGCCTTCGCCGCGGGCCTCGGCATCAACGCCTTCCTCGCCTTCTCCGTCGTGGGGCAGGTGACCTGGCCCGAGGCCATGGCGCTCGTCGTCATCAACGGCGTGCTCATCGTGATCCTCGCCGCCACCGGCCTGCGCCGTATGATCTTCGACGCGGTGCCGGTCGAGCTGAAGATCGCGATCACCGTCGGCATCGGCCTCTTCATCGCCTTCATCGGCTTCGTCAACGCCGGCTTCGTCACGGCCACGGGGGCGGCCTCGCCGCCCGTCGGTCTCGGCATCGGCGGCTCGGTCGCCACCGTCCCCACCCTGCTCTTCGTCTTCACCCTTGTGCTGACGGGCATCCTCGTCGCTCGCAAGGTGCGCGGCGGGCTGCTGATCGGCCTCGTGAGCGGCACCGTGCTCGCCGTCGTCGTCGAGTCGATCTGGCACCTCGGCTCCGCCGTGGACAACCCCGGCGGCTGGGGACTCACGGTGCCGGCGCTCACCGGCAGCCCGTTCAGCGTTCCCGATCTCAGCCTCGTCGGCGCGGTCAGCTTCGACCTCGGCAAGGTCGGCGTCATCACGCTCGTGATGCTCGTCTTCACCCTGCTCTTCACCAACTTCTTCGACGCCATGGGCACGTTCACCGGCCTCTCCCGCGAGGCCGGGCTCGCCGATGAGAAGGGCAATTTCCCGCGCCTGAAGTCGGCGCTCGTCGTCGAGGGCGTCGGCGCGATCGCCGGTGGTCTCACCTCGTCGTCGTCGAACACGGTGTTCATCGAGTCGGGCTCGGGCATCGGGGAGGGCGCGCGCACCGGCTTCGCCAACCTCGTGACGGGCGGCCTCTTCCTGTTGGCGATGTTCTTCACCCCGCTCACCCAGATCGTGCCGACCGAGGTCGCTGCTGCGGCGCTCGTGGTCGTCGGTGCGATGATGATGACGCAGATCAAGAGCATCGACCTCGCCGACTTCGGCGTCGCCCTGCCGGTGTTCCTCACGGTGACCGTGATGCCGCTCAGCTACTCGATCGCCAACGGCATCGGCGCGGGCTTCGTCTCATGGGTGCTCGTGCGGGCGCTGTCGGGCAAGGCGCGTGAGATCCACTGGCTGCTGTGGGTGGTGGCCGCCGGCTTCGTGATCTACTTCGCGCGCGGGCCCATCGAGGCGCTGCTCGGCGCCTAAGGCATGTCTGTCACACCCTAGCGCGGCGGCGCGCGGCGTTCTGAACGGGGCGCCGCGCGCCGCGCGCCGCGCCCGAGCCGTCAGTTGCCGAGCGCCTTCTGGTAGGCCTGCGCGTAGCGGTTGTCTTCCTCGGCGGTGATCGAGCGCATGTCGAAGACGCGCGCCGACATCTCCTCGTCGGGGAAGATGAGCGTGTTCTCGGCGAGCTCGGGGTCGATCTGCTCCATGGCCTCGCGGGCCCCCTCGACGGGTGTCACGTACTGCACGTACGCGGCGACCTCGGCCGCGACCTCGGGCTCGTAGTAGTAGTCGACGAGGGTGTGCACCTGCTCGTAGGCCTCGGTGGTGGTCGGCATGCAGAAGGAGTCGATGAAGAGGGTCGCGCCCTCATCGGGCACGACGAACTGCCAGATCTCATCGCCCGCCTCGTCGTTCAGCATGGCGACGTCGCCCGACCAAGCCATGCCCGCCCAGATCGTCTCGGTCTGCAGATCCTGCGTGTACGAGTTGCCCTTGACGGTGTAGACCTGCCCGGCGGCGAGCTGCTGCTCGACGACCTCGAGGGCGGCGTAGAACTGGTCGTCGCCCCATTCGCCCTCGATGTCGACGCCCTGCTCGAGCATCACGAGGCCGAGGGTGTCGTCCTGCTCGCTGAGCAGGCTCACTTTGCCCTTGAGCTCGGGCGCCCACAGATCGGAGACGCTGCGCACCCCCTTGGGGTAGAGCTGGGTGTTGTAGACCAGGCCGGTCATGCCCGCCTGGTAGGGGATCGACCACGTGCGATCGGGATCGAAGGAGGCTTTCTGCACCATGGGGATCATCTGCTCGGTTACGTTGGGCATGAGCGAGCGGTCGAACTCGCGCAGCTGATCCTGCTCGAGCAGGC
>JBEBTD010000084.1:0-9765 GCA_040393965.1 Leucobacter soli
CCCTGCTGCACGATGCCCGAGACGATCTGGCCCTCTTTGTCCTTGAACTGGCCGAGCACCTGGTCGTCGCCGAGGTCGCGCAGGCGCTGGTTGATGACCTGCTTGGCGGCGTTGGCGCCGATGCGGCCGAACTCCTCGGTATCGGCGAGCGCCTCGCCGATGATCTCGCCGGCCTCGTTCAGTTCGGGAACGAGCACGCTGATCTCGCCGCTCTTGCGGTCGAGCGTGACGCGCACCTGATCCTCGGAGGGCTCGGGGTTGCCGATGTTCACCTCATGCTTGATGTAGGCGGTGTGGATGGCCTGTTCGATGATGCTCGCGAGCTCCTCGAAGGGAATCTCTCGTTCGCGTTCAAGTCCGCGCAGCATGGCGAGGTCGATCTTCACGGTGGGCCTCCTTTATTCAGATGTCGGTTCCGCGTTGCGGATCAGCTACCCAGGATACCCCAAGCGGCCTCGCGTTCCCGGTGGGGCGGCAATGCGACCTGCACCGGCGCGATACGGCCCGTTTCGACGGCGAACCCGCGGCCCGGCGGAAAGCTCGCGCGCTTGACCCTGCCCAGGTTCTCGCGAAAGGGAGAGCCGCCGTCGTTCTCATCCGGCTGGAGCACGAGGCCCCACCGGGGTTGCTTGAGCGCGCTGAGGAGATCCCACGCACCGGCGGTGGCACCCTGTTCGAATTCGAAGAGCACGAGCACTTCTGCGCGTCGGGCCGCCTTCGCAAGCGCGACGAGGATCGGCAGCGCCTCGGTACCCTCCGCCTCTGTGGAGCGTTCGACCACGATCACTCCGCGCCGGGACGCGCGCGGGAACACGGGATCGGAGTCTTCTGACAGCGGATCGCTGCTCGGCGGCCCGACTCCAGCGCCGACCGGTGCAGCCGGCGGATCTCCCACCGTCCCACTAAAGAGGCCCGCCGTGAGTGCGGCGGCAGGGTCGGGCGGCGGTTTCCCGCCGAGCGCGAGAGTCAGCTCTCTCGCGAGCTCCGCCACCTCTTCGGGGCCGCGGGCGATTCGATCCCAGCGCCCTCTCGCGCCGAGACCTCCCGCGCTGTCGGGCACGAAGCTGAGCAGCACTCGCTCGACTGTCTCTCCGCGGCGTTCGACCCATCTCGCGAATCCGGCAGCGCAGCTGAGCGCCGCGGTCGAGAGCCCGGACGACGCTGGGCCGGCGATCACGCCGAGACCGCTCGAGGGCATGCCGACCGGCTCCAAAGCATGGGTCTCGATGCCGAACACGGGGCGTCCCGCCATCTCGGCGGGGAGGTCCTCGAGCAGCACGACCTCCGGAGGATTGCGCACGACCTCGACCGGCACGAGATCCTGGGTGCTCAGCCTGACGGCCAGCGTTTCGAGCTCCCGCGCCTGCGCAGCGAGGTCGGGCGCGCCACCCACCAGCGCGAGCTGCACCTCGTCGCGCTGCCCGGCGAAGACCGCACGCCCCGGAGGAGCTGCCGAGAGGGTGTCGCTCGGCACGTCGGCGTAGGCGTAATCGTGCTGGGAGGCGAGACGCAGCACGAGCTGCCGTTGCACGCTCGCGGCGAGCGCGCTCGGCAGCACGCCCGCCCGATCAGCGGTGAGCACGACGTGCACGCCGACCGCACGCCCTGCCTGCATGATCTCGCCGAGCATCTGCATCGGGGCATCGTTCATGCCGAGCGACTCGGTCGCGTGCCTGAACGCCGAAAAGCCGTCGATCAGCAGCACCACTCTGGGTTCCCGCGAACCTGTGATGCGGCGGTATGAGCCCAGCGCGTTCGCGCGTGCCGCCGCGAATCGGGATCCTCGCTCAGCTACCACCCTCTGCACCTGCCGCAGCACCCGTCGCATGAGCTCGTCGTCGTTCAAGGAGGCGACGGCGCCCACCGTCGGAAGCGAGAGCAGGGGATCGAGGCCGCCGCCCGCGGCATCGATCGCATAGAGGTGCACCGCGTCGGTCGCCGCGCCCTCGCTGATGGAGGCCGCGAAGGAGAGCAGCAGGCTCGTTTTACCGGTGCCGCTCGCGCCTAGGACAGCCACATTGGCCGCTTCGTCGAGATCGAGGAAGACCGGTTCCTGCAGCTGGGCCTCCGGGCGATCGCGCATACCGATGAGCACCCCCGCGGGCTGCTGCCCCGGCGTCGAGCCGGTGGGCGACCCGGCCAGCCTCTCCCGGGCGTCACCGAGCGAGAGCAGCGTCGGCAGCATGTCGAGCCAGGGTTTGCGCGGAGCCGCAATACCGGCCTGGGCAGCGGCGGCGACGAGACCGTCGCGCAGGCGTTCGATCTCCCGCGCTGCCTTGCGCTTCTCACCCGTGTCGCGCCGACGGGCGCCGACGGGAGCGTCGGGAATGTCCCACGGCTCGCCCACGACGAACCCGAGGTCGCGGATCTCGAGGCGCGGGACGATCGATTCCTCATCCGCCCGCCCTCCGAGGTATCCGGTCTGGAAGTGGGAGATGCGGCCCGCACCCGCTTTGATGGCGCCCCGGCCCGGCATTTCGACGTCGAAGAAGGCCGCCTCCTTCACCCCGATGACATCGGCGCTGTCGGCTTCGTCGGCCATGCGCAGCGCGATGCGCAGATTGGTATTGGCACGCAGATTGTCCTTGATCACCCCGGTCGGCCGCTGCGTCGCCATGATGAGGTGCAGCCCCAGCGAGCGCCCCCGCTGCGCGACATCGATGACTCCGTCGACGAACTCGGGCACCTCGCTCGCGAGTGCCGCGAACTCGTCGATCACGATGACCAGCGCGGGAGGCGCGGCGGCATCGCTGCGCCGTTCCATCGTGAGCAGATCCTTGGCCCCGTGCTCGGCGAGCAGCTCCTCTCGATAGCGCAGTTCGGCACGCAGCGAGGTCAGCGCGCGTCGCACGAGATGGGGGCTGAGGTCGGTGACGAGACCTACAGTGTGGGGCAGCTCGACGCACTCGGCGAACGCCGCGCCGCCCTTGTAGTCGACCAGCAGGAACGTCAGGCGGTCGGGGCCGACGTTCGCGGCCAGGCTCATGATCCAGCTCTGCAGGAACTCCGATTTGCCGGCACCAGTGGTGCCGCCGACGAGGGCGTGCGGGCCGTGCGCCCGCAGATCGATTTCCACGGGGCCGTCGACGCCCTGACCCACCACCGCGGCAAGGCGCACCGCCTCGCGATCCTCGCCCTTCCGCCAAGCGCTCACGATGCTCCCAGTGCGGTACCAGTTCCGGAGGATCGGTGCCGCTCCGCCGAGCAGATCGACGCGGTGCAGTTCCCTGAGATTCACGCTGCGCGGCAGGTCGCTCTCGTCGAGCGCCTTCGCGGCGGTGTCATCGACCGGCGCTAGACTGCGGGCGAGCTCGGCAGCGGTGGACGATTCGACGTGCTCGACACGGCTGAGCGGTACGACGCGGCCGTGCCGCACGAAGCCGGCCGTGCCCTGCGGCTCGCCGTTCGCCGAGAGGCCGAGTTCGACGAAGCTGCGGCAGGCGGCGGGCACGCGCTCGATCGCGTTCGCCACCCAGATCACGTGGACACCGAGATCGGGCCCGTCCTCGGCGACCGCGATCAGACGGCTCCGGTGCTCTTCGGCGACCTGGTTCCCCAGCACGAGAACCACCACCGCGGGGAGCGGGGGCCGCGTGCCGACCGCCCCCTCGTCATTCTGCGAGGCACCAGCCGCATCGAGGTGGGAGCGTACGGTGCCGCCGCCGCTGCCCTGCCGCTGCTCGATGAGCGCCTCCAGAGAGATCAGCAGGCGCGCCGCCGTCTGCTGATCGTCTGCGAGCTGCCACGGCCCGATGGGACTCGAGACCGGGTCGATGTGGGGCAGCCATTTGAGCCACTCCCATTCGCCGCCCTCGCGCTCGGCGCCCGCGAACGCGGCGATCACGAGTTCGGCCGGCGAGTGCAGCCCCGCCAGTTGCAGCACGAGCGCTCTCGCGAGGCCGGAGGCCATCCGCTCATCGCCGGCGATGCCGATCGAACCGCAGCGGTCGAGCCGTTCGAGCACCGGCACCGGGCTGACATCGCGGAACTCCGCTTCGATCTCGCGCAGCGCACGCCACTGCTGTGCCGCCGATTCGCCTCGATGCGGCAGCACGATCTCGATCCGGCTGCGCAACGCGCCATCGCCGAACCGCAATTCGAGAAACCCGCGATGCTCCGGCCTGCGGGCCCAGAGCAGCCTGCTCCGCTGCCGTATCGCCTCGGCGATCTGCGCCAGGCTCGGCGTCTCCGCCGCACGCGCGATGACCTCCTGCCGACGCAGCTCAGCCAACTCCTCCCGCTCTCTCGCGAGCGATTCGACGAACTTCCTCGATTCCCGCTTCAGCGCTCTCTTCCCGAAGGCGACATTGTCGGCCCAGGAGCCGACCATCATGAGCGGGGTGAACGCGGCCATCATGAGGCTCAGAGGGGATCCGGTCACTGCGAAGACCAGGATCCCCATCATCATGGGCGCGAGCATGGCGAGCATCGGCACACGGCTCGGGCTCGCCGCTTGCGGGGGCTTCGGCAGTTCTCTTCTGCTCGCGGGGAAGCGGGGATCCACCCGCGGGGCGCGCGTGTGCGGGTGGCGGTGATCGAGCACCCTCGTCGGCGAGAACCAGGATGCGATCGGCGAGATGCGCAGGGCGACCGTACCCAGCGCCACCTCTGTCGTTCGTTCGATCGAAAGAGATTCGAAGCGCTGCCCGAAGGCCTCAACACCGTTCGCGGAGCCGAGATCGCGCAGCACGAGGCCCTGATCCCCCGCGTCGATCACCGCGTGGCGCCGAGAGACGCTGTGATCGTCGATCACGATGCGGCTCTGCGAGTCCCGACCGATGGTGTTGCCGCCCGGCACGAGGCTGAAGACCGCACCCTCCTGACTACCGCTCAGCACCTCGACCGTACCGACCATGGGGATGGGCCGCAGCGCGTTCGAGCTGAACTCCGGAACCACGGTCACCTGCCAGCCGGATTGCAGACCGCAGGCACCGAGTGGCGCTCCCGGATCGAGTAGAAGATCGTCTCCCCCATCACCTGCATTGCCGAGCAGCGTCACGCTGCCTCGTTTCAACTCGAGGAACTCCTGGAGATTGGAGCTCTCGAAGAGGCCTGAGCGAACCAGCGCTCGAGCGGTGTCTTCCACTGTGATGGTGACATCGCAGGAGAGAGCGATGTCGTGCTGCGACCCGCCCGCGACGACTCCGAGTCTGAGCTTCATGCACGCAGCTCCCCGCAGTAGACGATGCTCGTTGTGACCGTGGCGATCCAGATGATGAGCACGGTCAGCCGGAACACGAGCGGCGTGACGAAACCGGCGAGCAGCGTCCCCTCGAGCTCGCGATTCCCTCGCACGACGACCGGTACCCGGTCGGGGTCGGTGACGCCGAGTTTCAACTTCAAGGGCTACTCCTCACGGGCGTCGAGTTCGTCCTGGAACTCGCTGTCCCGCCCCGACTGGTGCATCCAATCCGTCACCGATGCATCCGCCGAACAACTGGTATAGATCTCGATCAGCAGCCCATCCGGCGTCGCAGTGAACCCGAGCAGCGCGCCATCCTCACGATCCGCACGCAGATCCCGCTCCCCTTCCAGCACCGGCAGCACCTCGGACACCACCCACCCCTCGGCCTCCCAGAACGCGCGCACACGATCGGCTACCGCAAGCGGGTTCTCGAGCACGACATCATTGTTCAACCCGAGGTCGAGTCGACCCGCCCTGGTACCTCCGCAGAACTGCGGCAGCTTGGAGTACAGAATCTGCCGCCTGTTCTCGCCGTCAGCGGCCCAATCGAGGTTGTCCTCAACGTAATAGCCCCGTTCATGCCAACCTTCAGGCACTCCCGAGGCCGCAATCGCCGCATCAGCTTGTTCGCCGAGCCAGGCCTGCTGTTCTTCAAGCGTGTCACCGCTCATGCGTATCCTCGTCTCATTCGATACCAGCGGCACCTCGTGCACGCATCCGCTCAACAGGCCCACAGCCAGGATGAGCACCAGCCCGGAACTCATGAGAGAGCTCTGGTCGATCGATCTCGTTCTCTTCATCATTCGCACTCCACTCTGAGCGGTGTCGCCAGACCGGCGACCGGGTTGACAACGGGAGTCACGCACACTGGCTCGGTCAGTTCGAGTGAGGCGAGGAGCGTCTGATCGACCATCCCCATGGTGATCTTCGCTGTGGACTTCAAGGACTGCGTCTTCGGGTCGAAATACCCATGCCCCTCAGACGCACTCATCCCGATGAGACCAGGCGCACTCCCCTCTCCGATGAGCGAGTGCCCATCGGTGGGCAGCAGACCCTGAGCCGAGTCTCCCTCTGACGAGAACGAGAGAGCGCCGCCGTAGACCGGGCTGTAATTGTGAATGCCGAGCAGGGTCTTCGCCTCTGGATTCGGCTGACCACGGCCGCTGAGCCCGGCTCCTCCCGGAGCCAGCAGATCCCTCGAGGCGTGCGTGGTGAAGATCGCCCGCTGCCCGGGCGAGAGCTCCCCGACCTTCAGAGCGTCGAGTGTCTTGACCCGATCGGTGTCGAGGCCGGCGGAACCGAACATGACGAACGCGTCCACCGGGTTCTTCAGCATGGTCAGCGCGATCGAGGCGACCGTCGTGCCATAGGAGTGGGCCAGCACGTTCACCACGGGAGCTCCAAGCGGCCCGCGTTCGCGCGCCGCGCCGAAGCCGTCGATCTCGGCGGCGAGGCGTTCCGCACCGGCGAGCGCCTTGCCCGAACCGAGCACGCTGAAGTCTCCTTCGGTTGGCATCCCCGGAGTGTCGTAGCCGAGCCAGGAGACAACCGCGTTCTCTCCTGCGCCGCGGGCGAGACGCTCCTGCGCCTTGAACAGGTTCATGCTCGCGATGTCCATCCCATACAGCCCATCGGGCGCGTCATTGTTCATTCCAGGAACGACCCAGCTCGAATGCGTTGCAGTGTCTACGTGCCCGTAGCCGATGGCCGCTTTCGGCACCTCATCCACAAGACTCAGGGCAAGCAGTTGGATCGGAGGGATAGCTTTACGCCCCCGACCAACCTGCTCCTCCTCCCGAGTCAGAATCCGCTGGATTCCGGCCAGAAGCTTGAGCTGCTCCAGATCGAGCAGTTCGGGGTGCTCCCGATAGAACTCGTGCTGCAGGCGGTTCGCGCGGTCGCGAACCGAGCCGTCGAGACCTGGGAGGTTGCCGATTACCCAAGGCACCTCCATAATCAGGGCGTCTTGCTCGTCCGACGAGAGACGATCCCATCTCGCGGCGACCAGTTTCGGATCGATCCCGGCATCCCATACCCCGGAGCCGTCGGAGGTATCGATCAACTTTTCCAGCAGGGGGTGCCTCGCCTTCTGCGGACTGCCGAGCCGCGTCTTGCCCCATGCTTCGCCTGAGACGGCGAGCGCGATGGTGCGCTTCGCAGTGCTCGGCCCAATGCCGCTCGTGCCCAGCGAGATCAAATGCCCGACGGGAGTGTCCTCGAGTGCGCGCACCAGCCGCCCCTCAACCGCGCGACGCTCATCGATGAGGCTGCGCCACCGCCTTCCCGCCACGCCCAGCCCATCGACCGCGGCGCACCACTGCGAAGCCGCCCGCAGCCAACGATCCTCGTAGAGACGGTACAGATGCCACGTCACCGCGTCTCGCTCATCTCCGCTCAGCCCGCCGGCCCTCCAACCGAGAATCGGTTCCGGCATGCGACCGGGCGGCACGCTTTGCCACGACCCGGGCGATCGCACCCCTATGGCCTCAGCGATCTCATCGACCTCCCGTATGGCGGAGGCGACCGAGGAGATGGCCCTTTGCGCATCGCCCAGCACGAGATCAGCCTGCCGGTGAATGCGATCCACCTCCGATGCGTAGACCCCGAGCGCTCGCCTCGCTTCGTCCGCCGATTGCTGCAGCACCTGCGCACCCGGTAACAGCCGCTCGAGGAGCTTCTCCTGGATGCGCTCCACTGCCGCGCTATGCGCGCCGAGGAGCTGGCTCGCGGCACCGCGGACGGAGACCGCGAACTGCTCACCGTCTTGCATCACGTCGTTCGCATACGCGGCGAGCGCCTCGATCTCGGCGATGCTGCCGGCCTTGGGCGTGCCCGGCAGTACCTCGCCGAGCGTCGGAGCCGTCGCGCTCATCCCTTGCCCTTCTTCAATGCGAAGCCCTGGCCGAGATGCACGGCGATGAAGCTGTCGAGTTCGGTGCTCTCGCTCATCACCGCGGCGACGCCCTCACTCGCGGTTCTCGCCGCGTCTGCGAGGGCGGCGCGCGCGACCGCCAGACCGCGAAGGTAGCGATCCAGCTGCGGACCTACGCCCGATACGGATGCGAGGAGACCCGTGGGCCGGTGAACGTTGTCGTGCGTCATCACGTAGGACGCCACCACTAGGGTGTGCCCCGCCTGCATCAGCGCATCATCGCTCAGCTCCAGACGATCGGACACCAGTCGACCTCAGAGCCGACGCTCAGCCGATGCGGGCGGCGATCTGCGCATCCATATCACGCATCGCGTTTGCGGTCTGCGTGAGGAAGCTCTGGATCTCGGTGAGTCTAGCCACGACCGTGTTCGCGCTCGTCGTGTACTCGTTGTACGCGCCGCTGAACTTCACCGAGGCCTGATCGGTGACGAAGCCTGACGACACCAGATTCTGAATCTGCTGCTGCAGAGACTGCAGTTTCGCGGTGAGCTCTTCGCGGCCCTGGCCGAGCTGTGCGGCGGCGTGTTCGATCTCGGCGTATGAGACTTTGATGTTCGACATGGGGAGCTTTCTTTCTTTGGCGCAGGGCCCCCCATGCGCGATGTTCGGTTGACGCCCGACGTGCCCCGTCGAGCTGATCCAAGGCTACCTCGGCAATCGGTTACGAGAGGCCGATTCCCGAAATCTGTGCATAACTGACCGAAAATATAGGCAAGACGCCGCTGTGAGCGACAAAACAATCGCGAATCCGCTGATGTTCCGCGGCCCGCAGGGGCGCCGATCCTCGTCCCGCGATGCCCGGGCAAGAATTGCTGCGGCGCTACCGCTGACGCTCGAAGCCCTGTCCGAAGCCCGGCTCCGCGAGCTCCGGAGCCTCCGGCTCGTCCTCCTTGAAGCGGGCGAGGTCACGCACGTTTTTCTGCACCGCCACCGAGGCGAAGAGGCTCATCGCGAACCCGATGCCGTAGAAGCCCTTCTCGCTGAGGCTGAGGCTGTCTGCGTTCCAGAGCCCGATCGCCAGCAGCGAGAGGGAGAGGATGACCGAGAACCAGGCGAGACCGTAGTAGATGTTGGTCACGGGAATGTCCTCGGCACGATCGCGCACCGTCTTCTGCAGCGACACCGCTGCGAAGAGCCCGAACATCAGGATGGTGAAGTAGTACCCCTTCTCGTTGAGTTCCATCTGGGCGTTGAAGAGACCGATGAGATAGGTTCCCATGCCGAGCATGAGCGCCACCCACGAGGCCCCGATGAAGGCCGGGGTGGGTTTTCCGAGCTGTGTCTGCTTGTCAGTCATTGACGTAGCGCCTTTCGTATTCGACGACCCCGCTCCCGCTGAGAAGAGAGCTCAGCGGCAGGCATATGCGCATGACAGTACGAAACGGGCACACCCGGGCCTGGGGCGCGACAAACCCGATCGCGCCCGGGCGGCGCGATCCTCGAAGGCGGGGAGGGGCTTACGCCCGGAACAGAGCCGGCACGTCGGCGATCGCCACGCGCTCCTTGGTGCCGGCGGCGCGATCCCAGACCTCGGCGAAGCCTTCGGCGGCGTCACGGCCGACCACGACGACGCGCGGCACGCCCAGCAACTCTGCATCGCCGAACTTCACGCCGGGCGACACCTTCGGGCGATCGTCGAAGAGCACCT
>JBEBTD010000085.1:0-9692 GCA_040393965.1 Leucobacter soli
CACCGTGGATGTCGTCGGTTCGATCCCGGCAGGGCCCACCACCGTCTCCGACCCCGCGTCGTCCCGCTGCGGTTCGGTTACCGGGCGCCGGAATTGCTAGGCTCGCCCCATGATCGAAGCCGCGCCGCCCGCCGCCTATTTCGTCGCCCTCGGCGAGGATCGTTACGAGCCGACCGATCACGCCGGCGGGGCGTGGCGCGACGACGAGCTGCACCTCGCCCCTGTTGCCGGTCTGCTCGTGCACCATCTCGAGCGCTGGCGCCAGGCGAACGCCGGCACTCTCTGCTTCAGCCGATTCTCCTTCGAGGTGCTCGGGCAGATCCCGCGCTCGACGATCGAGCTTTCGACGGAGGTCGTACGGCCGGGACGCACCATCGAACTGGTCGAGGCCACCGCGATGATGGGTGGCCGGGCGACTATCCGGGTGCGGGCCTGGCTGCTGCAGTGCTCGGATACCGCGGGCGTGGCGGGGCACGAGTTCGACCCGATGCCCTCGCCGGAGGAGTGCGAGGACGCCTCCACCCTGCTCGACTGGCCGGGCGGCTTCATCAGGAGCGTGCGCGCGCTGCAGGCTCCGGATCGGCGCCCCGGCCGCGCACGCGCCTGGGTGTCGAGCGAGCTGCCGCTCGTGGCGGGGGAGGCGGCGCAGCCGCTCGCCGAGTTCCTGAAGCTCATCGATACGGCGAACGGCATTGCGGTGCGGCAGCCGCCCGAGGAGTGGATGTTCCCGAACGTGGATCTGACCGTGCACCTCTACCGGGAGCCCTCCGGGGTCTGGGCGGGTCTCGACACGCGGGTGGCCTTCGGTTCGACCGGCATCGGGGTCACGGTCTCGGTGCTGCACGACGCCGCGGGCCCGGTCGGTGCGATCCAACAGTCCCTCACGCTGCGCCGGATCCCGCCGCGCTGAGCTGGGGGGCTGCCGCCTGACGAGGATCGCGGCCGCGGCCTTGGCCCGCTACTCGGCGAGCGCCCGTTCGACTGCCGCTTCGATGTGCAGGCGCGCGGTCGGGAAGACCGGCACCGGGCTGTCCTGCTGGGAGATCAGCAGCTCGATCTCGGTGCAACCGAGGATCACGCCCTGCGCGCCGCGGGCGACGAGCCCGTCGATGGTCCCCGCGAACCGCTCGCGCGTGCGATCGTCGACGACTCCGAGTGCGAGTTCGTCGAAGATGGCGCGATGGATGAAGCCTCGATCCTCCTCGTCTGGCACGAGCACCTCGATGCCGTGCCGCGCGATGCGCTCACGGTAGAACGGCTTCTCCATGGTGAAGGCCGTGCCGAGCAGCGCGACCCGGCCGATTCCAGCCGCCGTGACCGCCTCCGCGGCCGTGTCGCCGATGTGCAGCACGGGCGCCTCGACCGCGGCCTGCACCTCGTCGATCAGCAGGTGCATGGTGTTGGTGCAGATGAGCAGCAGTTCGGCGCCGGCCTGCTCGAGGCCGCGCGCGGCGCGGGCGAGGATGCCCGCCGCCTCGTCCCAGCGGTCGGCCCGCTGCAACTCGCTGATCTCCTGGAAGTCGAGGGAGGCCAGTACGATCCTGGCGCTGTGGAGTCCGCCGAGACGATCCCGCACGAGTTCGTTGGCGATGCGGTAGTAGATCGCGGTCGATTCCCAGCTCATCCCGCCGATCAGTCCGATGACGCGCATTCGTCCCCCTTCCGCGTGCACCTCTCGTGCACCGTTCCGTTTCTTCCAGGCAAGCGGATCGCGTCCCGGGGAACAAGCGCAGATCGGTGAAGCGAAGCTTCACGAATGGTTATCCTTACGGAGCTTTTCATCACCTAGCGATCCTGACGTTAGGCTGAGCGCATGTGCAGTCGGTACTGCGTGGAAGGCTATGAGGCTTCGAGGGAGCGCCGCCCGGGCGAGACCTCGGTGCGCTTCCGCCCGATCGCCCCGATGGATCGCCCCGAGGGCAGAGCGCTCATGCGAGACTGGGCGGCCGCGAACGGGGGCGATGCCCGGATCACCGGCCGCAACGCCAGAAACCTGAACCCCGTCATCCACGCGCTGCAAGGCGAGCGGGAGCTGAGCCTCGCCTGGTGGTGGCTGCACGTCGACGGCGCGCCCGCCGCCTACAGCGCCTTCAACTCGCGCGACGACAAGCTGCTGCGCAGTTGGCGGGCTCCGTTCCAGCACCGCGGCCTGCTGCCCGCCAACTGGTACATCGAGAAGGGCAAGCGCTTCGCCCTGCCCAAGGAGGAATGCTTCGGCATCGCGGCGATCCTCGCACCCGCCCCCGCGAGCGGCACCGCGATCAGCTACTCCATGGTCACCCGTGAGGCGGTGGGCGAGGCGCGATCCGCGCACCACCGCATGCCGCTCGTCCTGCCGCGCGAACTGCACGACGAATGGCTCGATCCCTCCTGCCGAGGCGATGAGGAGCTCGTGCAGCGGGCGATCCTCGCCTCGAACCGCATCTCCCTCGCCCTCGAGATCGAGATCGTCGAACCTCCCGATGCTCGGCCCGACGAAGACGATGAACCGACGCTCTTCTGACGCACGGCTCAGACCGGGAGGGCAGCGCGATCGGTGAAGGCGTGCTTCGGCACGAAGCACAGCAGCACGGCCGCGATGAAGCCGCTGATGCTGCAGATCAGCCAGACCGTCATGTAGCCGCTCAGCGAACCCGCGGTGCCGGTCGCCTCGCCGGCTTGAGTCGCGACGCCCTGCATGAGCGCGATGCCGAACATCGCTGAGGCGATAGCCCCGCCGACGGTCTTGACCGAGTTCGTGAGCCCGGTCGCCACGCCGGTCTGCGTGATCGGCGCCGCAGCCGCCGCGGTCGCCGGCAGCGCGGCGACCAGCGCACCCGAGCCCAGGCCCGCGATCATCATGTTCGTCACCATCTGCACGTACGTGTCGTGCAGCGGTGCGAAGAGCAGGTAGCCCACGCCGATCAGGGAAGAAGCTCCGATCAGGGTGCGCCGCGGGCTGATCCAGCGCGAGAACTTCGGATACAGCAGCGCGCCCACGATCATCGCGATGAGGTACATGCCGATGAGCAGGGACGTCGCGAACCCGGTCGTGCCGAGCCCGTACCCGTACACCTCGGGATCGGTGCGGGCGAAGGTCGACAGCGGCGCCTGCGCACCGAGCACGCTCATGCCGAAGAGCCCCGCCGTGAGGAACACCGGCGCGAGCGCCGGGGAGCGGAACAGCCGTACGTCGATGAGGGGGTCGGGGTGGCGGAGCTCGTAGAGCGCGAAGGGTACGATCAGCAGCACCCCGAGCACCGTCACCGACCACGCCAGCGGATCGGCCGGGCCGTTCAGGCGCAGCAGGCTGAGCCCGCCGGTGAAGGCGATGAGCGCGATGGAGATGAGCGACAAGCCGACGAGATCGAGTTTGCCGCCGTTCTGCTGCTCGGATTCGGTCACGCCGAACTGGATCACGAAGTAGCAGGCGACCACGAGCAGCGCCGGTACCAGCAGCACGATCCACAGGGGCAGGGTGTCGACGAGCTGTCCGCCGAGCAGCGCGCCGGAGATCGCGCCCGCCTCGAGCATCGCGACGAGGATCCCGGCCGCGCGGGCGGTCAGCAGCGTGCCGCCCTCGCGCCCGCGGGTGCGCATCCAGATGATCGCGATCTCGAGCGGCAGCCAGACGACGTAGAAGCCCTGCAGCGTCCATGCGACGAGGAAGAGCGCGAAGGAGTCCGTGAAGGGGAGCGCCAGCGAGGCGAGGGCGGTGAGGGCGGTCGACCAGAGCAGCATGCGCTTGTGCCCGAACATGTCGCCGAGCTTCGCGAAGGCCGGCACGACGAGGGCCGAGAGCATGAGCTGCGTGCCCTCGAACCAGTTCACGTCGGCGTCGTGGATGCCGAGATGCCTCGCGATGTCGGTGAGCATGGGCGTGTAGTAGCCCTGCAGCACCCCGCTCGTGAACTCGACGAAGGCGAGGAAGCCGACGATGCCGGCCAGCGGGGCGAGCGAGACTTTCGATGCCGTCGCCCTGGCGCGCGCGTTCATGCGGGCAGCCTCTCGATGAGCGTGCGATGGAAGCGCTCCCCGCGTTCCAGCTCGGCGATCTCCACCCGTTCGTCGACGCCGTGGATCGACGCGCGCTGTTCGGCGTTCATCATGAGCGGCGCGAAACGATAGGTGTGCGGGCAGTAGCGGTGGAAGTAGCGCGAGTCGGTGGCCGCCATCGTCACGTAGGGCACGGTGACGGCCTCAGGGTGCGAGGATCGCACGGCCTCCGCGATGAGTCCGAACTGCGGGCCGTCGCTC
The DNA here is from genome assembly GCA_040393965.1 of Leucobacter soli. Classification (GTDB taxonomy): domain Bacteria; phylum Actinomycetota; class Actinomycetes; order Actinomycetales; family Microbacteriaceae; genus Leucobacter; species Leucobacter soli_C. The sequence continues at coordinate 4,237 of JBEBTD010000085.1, forward strand.
GGCGATTCCGGCGAGGCGTCGTTGCCCTCGAGCACCTGGATATCGATCCGCTCGTCGGCGATGCGGCGTCGCAGGGTGCGGACGGTGCTCTGCACGGTCTCGCCGAGCGCCAGGCGGAGGTTCACCGTGGCGCTCGCCTGCGAGGGCAGCACGTTGTTCGCGGTGCCTCCGGTGAGTCGAGTGGGGGCGATGGTCGTGCGCACCATCGCGGCCGCTTCGCCGCCGAGCGCGGCGAAGACCCGCGCGTTGAGCCAGGGCCAGGCGGCGAGCAGCCGGTAGAGCCGTCTGCCGGCGCCGCGGCTGCGCGGGGCGAGGAGACCGAGCATCCTCGGGATCGCCTTCGGGGCTCGGGCGCGGAAGGTGCCGGGCGTCAGCCGCGCGACGGCCCGCGATACCCGTCCGACGGCGGTCAGCGGAGGGGGCACGGAGGCGTGGCCGCCCTCGCTGCGCGCGCTCAGCCGCACGGTCGCGATGCCCTTCTCGCCGACGCCCACCATCGCTGCGATGCCGGTGACGAAGGGGAGGGTCGCATCCGTCACGGCTCCGCCCTCGTCGAGCACGATCCAGGGGGTGACGCCCCGCGCGTGCAGCGTGTCGGCGATCTGCTCGGCCGCATCCCCGAAGGTCTCCTCATTGCCTCCGAGAGAGAGGTAGACGTCGCGCTTCGGAGTGAAACCGGCGGCGAGGAGATTCTCAACCGCCTCGAGCAGCACGAGCAGGGGGCCCTTGTCGTCGAGCGCGCCCCTCCCGTAGACGAAACCGCCCTCGATGCGGCCCTCGAACGGAGGGAAGCTCCACGGGTCGGTCTCGTCGACCGGTACGACGTCGTAGTGCGCCATGAGCACGGCGGGATCGGCGTCGGGGCGCTCGCCGGGCCAGCGGAAGAGCAGACCGAAATCGGTGATGCGCTCGCGCTCGAGACGCTCGTGGATCAGGGGATACAGCTCCTCGAGCAGGGAGGTGAAGGCGTCGAACGGCGCGACGCCGCGGGTCTGCAGCTCGGCGGACACGGTCGGCAGCTGGATCATGCGCGAGAGGCGCTGCGGCGCTCCCTTGCGCGGCGACACATCGTGGGTCATGCCCACAGCGTAGTGGACTTCGGGCCAGGCGTGGCCACTCTCGACCGGTGTGCGATGCAGGCCGGTCGGGCGCGCCTACCGCTGGGCCGTCGCCACCCACTCGGGGAGCATGGCGCGGAGCTGGCCCTCGAACTCCTCGACGGGTACCGGATCTGCGGCGTTGAGCCACTCGACCATGTTCGCGAGGTAGCCCGAGGCGATGTGCCGGGCGGCGAACTCGGGCTCGATGTGCTCGGGGACGAGACCGCCGATGCTGCGCAGCGCGCCCTTGGCCATGATGTCGCAGACCGCCCACTGCGCGCTGACTGCGGCGCTCGTACCGAGCACGGCCGCGTAGAGCGGGCGACGGTGCTCGAACTCCCGAAGCAGGATGCCCGTGGCGGCGAGGATCGAATCGGGGGGAGAGTCTTTGCCGTCCGGGTCGAGGTCGGCGGCTTCGGGGCGCTCGTAGAGTTCCTGGATCAGCTGCACGGCGACGTCGCCGAGATCCTTGAACTGGGAGTAGAAGCTGCTGCGGCTCAGCCCGGCCTCGACGACCACGCCCGAAACACTGAGTTCTTGGCCCTGAGCGCCGAGGCGCTCGATGGCTGCGAGGATCGCCGCGCGCGTGCGCGCGGGTCTCGGGTCAGGCGCACGAGTGGCGCTCTTCTCTGGCTTGCTTATCACTCGGATAAGTCTAATGAATGGGGCTTGAGAGCCGCTTGGAATTTCTGCGGATTGCGCAGAATGGCGAAGGCGGGGCTCGCGACGGTCGTCGCGCACCCCGCCCTCACGGTTTTCCTGAGGCTCAGCCCCGGGTGACGATGGTCGTGCGGGGGAGGGCCTGCAGCACGCCGTGGCTCACCGATCCGAGCAGCAGACGCGAGAGGCCGCTGCGGCCGCGGCTACCAACAACGATCGTGTCGGCGTCCTCGGCGGCCTGCAGCAGCGCCGCGACCGGGGGAGCCTGCATGATCCGGCGCTCGATCGTGAGATCGGGGTAGCGGCTCGCGAGACCCGCCGTGCCGATCGCGATCGCCTCTTCGGCAGAGGCCCGCTGCGACTCGACGAGCTCCTCGCTCCAGAGGTACTCGAGACCCGGCGTGAGCGGGGGCATCCACGCGTAGACGGCGATGAGCGGCACCGCGCGCTGCGAAGCCTCTTCGGCGGCGAAGGCGATGGCCTTCTTCGCGGCCTCGCTGCCGTCGACGCCCACGACGACGGCCGGCTTCGGCGCGCCTTCGACATGATGGGGGACGACGGCGACCGGGCAGTGCGAGACCGCCGCGATCTTGACCGCGCGGGTGCCGAAGAAGGAGCCCGCCAGCTTGCTGCCGGTGTGCGCCCCGAGGATCACGAGGTCGGCGCGCTTCGACGCCTCCTCGACCTCGACGATCGGGTGGCCCACCACTGCGGTGCCGGTGATCTCGCCGATGTATCCGTGCGCCCTGGCGTACTCGATCTCTGCGGCGAGCATCTGCTCGGACGCCTGCTGGGCCTCGCTCAGGAATGCGACGCTCTCGCTCAGGAACGAGTCGTCGGCGACGTGCAGCAGCTCGACGTGGGCGCCGGTCTGCGCGGCCCGCTTGAGGCCCCATTCGAGCGCGACACGGCTCTGCTCGGAGCCGTCGACTCCGATGATGTACTTCTCGGCCATTGCAGTACCCTCCAGGTGTTTCGGTCGGTGTGTGTCGGGGCGGCTCAGCCGCCCAGGGCGGGCAGGTGGATGGGGTGGCTGCCGGCGAGCTGCTCGATGATGCGAACCACCTGGCAGCTGTAGCCGAACTCGTTGTCGTACCAGACGTAGACCACGGCGCTGTCGCCGCTCGCGATGGTGGCGAGGCCGTCGACGATGCCCGCACGGTTCGAGCCGACGAAGTCGGTCGAGACGATCTCGGGCGACTCGACGTAATCGATCTGGGTGCGGAGCGCGCCCGTCAGCGAGACCTGCTCGAGGTGCGAGTTGATCTCGTCCCGGGTGACGTCGCGCTCGAACTGCAGGTTGAGCACGGCCATCGAGACGTCGGGCGTGGGTACGCGGATCGCGTTTCCGGTGAGCTTGCCCTCGAACTCGGGGAGCGCCTTCGCGACGGCCTTCGCGGCACCGGTCTCGGTGAGCACCATGTTGAGCGCCGCCGAGCGGCCGCGGCGGTCGCCCTTGTGGAAGTTGTCGATGAGGTTCTGGTCGTTGGTGTAGGAGTGCACGGTCTCGACGTGACCGCGGATCACGCCGAACGTGTCGTTGAGCACCTTGAGCACCGGGGTGATCGCGTTGGTGGTGCACGACGCGGCGGAGAGCACGGTGTGCTCATCGCTGATCTTGTCGTTGTTGACGCCGTAGACCACGTTGAGCATGTCGCCCTTGCCGGGAGCGGTCAGCAGCACGCGGGAGATGCCCCGGTTCTCGAGGTGCTGGCCGAGGCCGGCGGCATCGCGCCAGCGGCCCGTGTTGTCGACGAGGATCGCGTTCTCGATGCCGTACTGGGTGTAGTCGACGCTCGCGGGGTCGTCGGAGTAGATCACCTGGATGCGCACGCCGTTGGCGAGGATCGCGTTCTCGTCCTCCAGCACGCGGATCGTGCCGTTGAAGGGGCCGTGCACGGAGTCGCGGCGCAGCAGGTTCGCGCGCTTCACGAGGTCGTTCTCCGAGCCCTTGCGCACGACGATCGCGCGCAGGTTCAGGGTGTTGCCGCTGCCCGAGTGCTCGATGATGATGCGGGCGAGCAGGCGGCCGATCCGGCCGAAGCCGTAGAGCACCACGTCGGTGCCGGTGCTCGGCGCGGCGTCCAGCGCCGGGGCGAGCTGATCGCGCAGGTAGGCCTCGAGGTCGTCGACGCCCGAGCTACGGAACCCGTTGGCGAGCAGGGCGAGATCGATCGACACGGGGCCGGGCTGGATCTTCGCGAGAGCCTCCACGATCGCGCCGGTCTCCTCGAGCGGCAGCTCGACCTCGTCGATCTTGCGCGCGTAGCTGTGCGCGCGGATGATGTCGATCGCCGATCGTCCGACCAGGCTGCGGCCGTGCACCGACATGACGACGTCGTGATCGCGGTACAGCTGGCCGATCAGCGGGATCATTCGCTCCGCGAGCTGCTGCTTGGCCTTCCACGCCTCGAGATATGCGTCCGCGCGATGGTTCATGTGAACGGAGGGTTCCTTTCTGGAATCGGTCTGCTCGGCCTGCCCGCCGCGACGCCGCCCGGCGTCTTCCCTCCAGTATCCCATGCGAATGACGTTGTGTGACGCCCCGATTTAGCGCTGCGGCGGGGCTTTGCCACAGTGGTGTCGACGGCTTCGAGGCATGCCCGGAGCCAGGACAGAACACGAATGACGAACCGAAGAGGTGCTGTGAAGATGAGAATCAAGAAGAGCGGCGCGATCGTCGCCGCGATCGCCGCCGCCGCGCTCGTACTGACGGGCTGCTCGGCCTCGGGTGACCAGGCCGGATCGGAGCCGCAGGAGCAAGGCGGGCAGAGCGAGGTCGTCCGCATCGGCGTGGTCGGCGCGAGCGATCCCTACTGGGAGACCTACAAGCAGGCGGCCGCCGCGGAGGGCATCGAGGTCGAGCTCGTCGACTTCTCGGACTACAACCTGCCGAATCCCGCGCTGAGCGCCGGAGAGATCGACCTGAACCAGTTCCAGCACATCATCTACCTGGCGCAGCACAACAACGCGACCGGCGATGATCTGCAGCCGATCGGCGCGACCGCCATCTACCCGCTGGGCCTCTACTCGAAGAAGCATGCGAGCGTCGAGGACATCCCCGACGGCGGCCTCGTCGCCATTCCCTCGGACGAGACCAACCGCGCGCGGGCCCTGCTCGTGCTGCAGTCGGCCGGGCTCATCGAGCTCGAGGACGGTGGCTCGGTCGTCTCGACCCCCGACGAGATCGTCGAGGAGAAGTCGCGCGTCAAGGTGCAGGAGCTCGACGCCGCACTCACCGCGACCTCGCTCAACGACGTCGACGCGGCGGTCATCAACAACGACTTCGTGACCGACGCCGGCGTACAGTTCTCCGACGCGATCGCCCAGGACGATCCGAGCGATCCCGCCGCCTTCCCCTACATCAACATCTTCGTCGCCAAGGCCGAGGACAAGGACAACCCGACCTACCTGAAGCTGGTGGAGATCTACCAGAACAGCCAGGACGTGCTCGACGGCGTCTTCGAGAACTCCGGCGACACGGCGGTGTTCGTCCAGACCCCGGCTTCGGAGCTGCAGGAGAGCCTCGCCAAGGTGCAGCAGGACATCGCCGGTTAGGCTTGGCCGGTCGGCGCCGCGAACGCGGCGCCATCCGCCGGTCGGGCCGGGGGGCGCGGGAAACACCCCCCCCCCCCCCCCCCCAAGTAACGGAGGACCGAAAACAGAACCCCCGAAAACAAACAAAACGAGTGGAAA
>JBEBTD010000086.1:0-9666 GCA_040393965.1 Leucobacter soli
CCTAGGCGGCAGCGGTGATGGGTGTTCCGGCGGCGATGCCGGTGCGCGCCTGCAGGGCGGCGTCGACGGTCGCGAGCTGCGCTCCTGCCGAGGCGCCCGGAGCGACCGTGAGGCCGAGCCCCTCGAGGGCCTCGGCCTCGCGACCACCGAGATCGAGCACGATGCCGTTCACTGCGCCGAGCAGCGGCTCGGGCAGCTCGGCGCCGCCCCGGGCGAGCGCCGAGCGCAGCGAGAGGTGCAGCGGGCGATCCTCGTATCGAACCGAGGTACTCGCGTAGGAGACCCCGTCACCCGATCGCCCCTCGCAGACGAGTTCGTCGCCCGCGGGCGAGAACGAGACGCGCAGCTCCAGCACGCCCGAGCCCGGCGCAGACGCGGAACCCGCTCCCTCCTGCTGCAGGGGGAGCGGGTTCGATGCGCCGAAGGTGAACTTCAATTCCATGGGATCCAGGCTACTCGCTCGGCGAGCGGGCCGAGACCCGGCTGCGAGCTACGCGGCCGCGACGACCTCGCCGTAGGGGGTGTAGGCCAGCTCGGGGAACGCCTGCGCGACGCCCTCGTTGGTGACGATGCCCTCGTGGGCGTTGAGGCCCTTGGCGAGCGCCTCGTCGGCGGCCAGCGCGGCCTTCCAGCCCTTGTCGGCGAGGGCGACGACGTAGGGGAGGGTCGCGTTGGTGAGCGCCGCGGTGGAGGTCTCGGGCACCGCGCCGGGCATGTTCGCCACGCAGTAGTAGATCGAGTTGTGCACCTGGAAGGTGGGGTCGTCGTGCGTGGTGGGGCGCGAGTTCTCGAAGCAGCCGCCCTGGTCGATCGCGATGTCGACGAGCACCGAGCCCGGCTTCATCTGCGCGACCATCTCGTCGGTGACGAGCTTCGGAGCCTTCTCGCCGGGGATCAGCACCGAGCCGATCACGAGGTCGGCCTCGCGGAGCGCCTCGCTGATGTTGTGGGCGTTCGAGGTGCGGGTCTGGATGCGGCCGTTGAACTCGTCCTCCAGCTGCTTGAGGCGCGGGATGAAGATGTCGATCACGGTGACCTCGGCGCCCATGCCGTAGGCGATGCGGGCGGCCTGCTCGCCGGCGGCGCCGCCGCCGATCACGACGACCTTGCCGCGACGGGTCGCGGTCACGCCGCCGAGCAGGATGCCGCGGCCGCCGCCCGGCTTCATGAGGCTGTAGGCGCCCACCTGCACCGAGAGACGGCCGGCGACCTCGGACATCGGGGCGAGCAGCGGCAGGCCGCGGTTCGCGAGCTGCACGGTCTCGTAGGCGATGGCGGTGGTGCCCGAGTTCAGCACGGCGTCGGTGCACTCGCGCGAGGCGGCGAGGTGCAGGTAGGTGAAGAGCACCTGACCCTTGCGCATCTTGTCGTATTCGGCGGCGATGGGCTCCTTGACCTTGAGGATCATCTCGCTCGAGGCCCAGACCTCGTCGGCGGTGGGAACGATGGTCGCGCCGGCCGCCTCGTACTCGGCGTCGGTGATGGCGGAGCCGAGGCCGGCCCCCGCCTGCACGAGCACCTCGTGGCCGCGGCGCTTCAGCTCGAAGACGCCGGCCTGGGTGATGGCGACGCGGTTCTCGTTGTTCTTGATCTCGGTGGGAATGCCGACGCGCATGTCATGCTCCGTTTCAGTGAATGGGGTCGTGTTCGAGCGGGACTGCCGCGTCGCAGCGCTGCGACGCCCTTCGCGAGTCCATAGTCTCTCCGCTTCGATTCTGCACTATCTGCGACGGTTCTTGCTAAAGATAGAATAATCTTCGAAAACTTCCGACGAGGATCAGCGATCCACCGAAATGCGAGGGAGAAGTCATGCCGCAGTCGAAGAATCTGCGAGATATCGCATCGCTCGACGACGTCGATCGGCAGATCGTCGCCGAGCTGCAGGCCGACGGGCGCATCACCAACGCCGAGCTGGCCGAGCGGGTGGGCATCGCGCCGTCGACCTGCGTGACCCGGGTGCGCAGCCTGCTCTCGCGCAGCATCATCACGGGGTTCACGGCGACGGTCGACCCCGCCGTGATGGGCATGGCGCTCCAGGTGCTCGTGAGCGTCTCGATCCGCTCGGGCGCCCGTCAGCGCATCTCCGAGTTCAGCGACGAGCTGCGCAGTCTGCCCGAGGTCATGCAGCTGTTCTTTCTCGGAGGCGTCGAGGACTTCATCATCCATCTCGCCGCGCGCGACTCGGATCATGTGCGCGACTTCGTGATGGAGCATCTCTCGGCGCACCCCGCGGTGTCGTCCACCCGCACGAGCATCGTCTTCAGCCACCACCAGAACCCGGTCGGGGTGGGCTCACGCGGGGCGGCCGGGTAGCGGGGGTCAGTGCCCCGAGGGTGGCGTGAGCCTGATCTCGTACTGATCCAGCGCCTCGGCGGCGGCCCGCAGGGCCTCGCTGCTGTACTGGCCGATGGCCCGCTCCTCGAGCAGCGCGGCGCGCTGGGCCTCGAGCGCCGCGTGCGCGAGCCGCATGTAGCCCTGGGCTTCGGCTTCGGCCTCGGAGAGCTCTCTCGCCTCGTGCTTCGGCAGCGCGAAGGCGAGCACGGCGATCGAATTCTGCACGCTGGATCTCGCGCGCTTCACCACGGCCTCGGAGGGCACGTGGTAGCCGGGATCCTCTGCGGCGATCCTGCGCTCCTGCTCGAGCTCGGCGTCGACGGCTGTGGTGCCGGCCTCGACGAGATCCGTGTAGAGCGCGACGAGCTCCTCCTTGCGGTCGCTCGCGCTCGGCCCCTGCGGGCGCAGCTTGCGGATGAGCGAGGGGAGCGTGAGGCCGTGCAGCAGCAGCGTGACGACGGCGGCCACGAAGGCGATGAGCACGAGCTGGGAGCGGAACGGCACCGTGGTCGGGATCGATTGGGCCGCGGCGAGCGTGACGACGCCCCGCATGCCGCTCCAGCCGAGGATCGTCGCCCCGCGCCCATCGAGGCCCTGCTCGCGCGCATGCGTCGCATCGGCGGCGCTGCGCCTGGCCGCGCGATCGAGCCGGTGGAGTTTCAGCTGCCCGGTGTCGGTGCTCGTCTCGAAACGCTGGCTCTGCCGTAGGCGACTCGCGATGCGGCTCCAGCCGGCGGCCCTCGCCTCGTAGCGGGGCAGGGCGCGGGCGAGGCTCCACGTGACGGGCCACATGAAAGCCATGCGCAGCACTACGAGCACGACGACCACGCCGAGGCCGATCAGCGCCGTGTGCTCGAGTCGCAGCTGGCTGCGGCCGACATCCTCGACGAGCTTGTGCAGTTCGAGTCCCATGAGCAGGAACACGCCGTTCTCGAGCAGAAACTGCGCGGTGCGCCAGTTGAGCCGTTCGTTGACCCGCGCTGTGGCGCTGAACTGCCGGTGAGCGTGGTGGCCGGAGTAGAGGCCCGTGATGACGACGGCCAGCACGCCTGAGGCGCCGACGTACTCCGTGGGAACGAAGGCGATGAAAGGCACGGCGAATGACATGACGGTGTCGTAGACCGGGTTGCTGAGCTTCGAGCGCACCCAGACCGTGACGACCCCCACGGCGAAGCCTATGGCGAGCGCGACGACGACGGCGTAGGCGAACTGGGCCGCCGCCTCCCAGAAGATGAAGCCCCCGGCGGTCGCTGCGATGGCCGTGCGCAGCAGCACGAGCGAGGTCGCGTCGTTGACGAGGCTCTCGCCCTCGAGGATGGTGACGAGGCGGGGCGGCATGCCCACCCGCTTGCCGATGGAGGTGGCTGCGACCGCGTCGGTCGGGGCGACGACGGCGCCGAGCGCGACTGCGGCGGCAAACGGTATCGCGGGCACGGCCAGGTGCAGCAGGGCGCCGATGACGAGAGCCGAGATGATGACGAGCACGACCGAGAGCGCGGTGATCGGCCCGAGGTTGCGCCGGAGGTCGAGGATCGGCACGTTGACGGCGGCGGCGTAGAGCAGCGGCGGGAGTACGCCGAGCAGGATGATCTCGGGGTCGATCTCGATCAGCGGCACGCCCGGGATGTAGCCGATGCCGATGCCGACCACGACGAGCACGAGCGGCGTCGCGATGCCGATGCGGCCGGCGAGCATCGCGACCGCGACGACGAGCACGAGCGCGCCGACGGCGACCAGCGAGAGCTCTTCGATATGCATGCGAGAAGGCTATCGCCCCCCGTGCGCTCCGTTCAGTCGAAGCGCGCGCGCCGGTACTGCGGCGGCACGAGCTCGGCGGCACCGGGGGCGCGCAGGCGGTGCGCCCACGAGATCGGCAGGTGCGGGTTCGCGAGCAGGGGTCGCGCGAGCGAGACCACGTCGGCCTGGCCGGTCGCGAGCACCGCCTCCGCCTGCTCGGCCGAGGTGATGAGCCCGACCGCGCCCACCGGCAGCCCCTCGCGGCGCAGCCGTTCGGCGAAGCGCACCTGGTACGAGGGCCCGATCGCGATCCTCGCCTCCGCGATGTTGCCCGCCGAGGAGACGTCGACGAGGTCGGCGCCGTCCTCGCGCAGCCAGCCGGTTAGCTGCGCCGCCGCCTCCACGTCGAAGCCGCCCTCCACCCATTCGTCGGCGGAGACGCGCACGATGACGGGCAGCCCCGGGTGCGCCGCCCGGATCCCGCGCACGATCTCGCGCAGCGGCCGCGCCCGGTGATCCGGCGAGCCGCCGTACTCGTCTTCGCGCAGGTTCGAGAGCGGGGAGAGGAACTCGTGCAGCAGGTAGCCGTGGGCCGCGTGCACCTCGACGACGTCGAAGCCGGCGCGCACGGCGCGATCCGCGGCCGTGAGGAACGCCGCGATCGTCTCGCGCACCTCCGAATCGGTGAGGGCGCGAGGATCGGCCAGGCCGGTGAAGGGCACCGCGCTCGGCGCGACGGTGCGCCAGCCGCCTTCGCCCACCGGCACCGAGCCGCTCGGCTGCTCCGGCAGCGCCGGGTACGTGGAGGCCTTGCGCCCCGCGTGCGCGAGCTGGATGCCGATCCTCGCCCCGTGCGCCCGCACGAGCGGGACGATGCGCGCGAACGCCTGCTCCTGCGCGTCGTTCCAGAGGCCGAGATCGTTCGGCGAGATGCGCCCCTCCGGCACGACGGCGGTCGCCTCGACCATGACGAGGCCCGCCCCGCCCCGGCCGAGCCCGCCGAGGTGCTGCACGTGCCAGTCGGTCGGGGCGCCGGCGAGCGGCCCCTCGGCCTCGGCCGAGTATTGGCACATCGGCGCCGCCCAGAGGCGATTGCGGATCTCGAGCCCGCGGAGCTGGAACGGCTGGAAGAGCAGGGGATCGGCCATCACACGAGTCTATTCCGCGGCAGGCTAGGGTGGTCGTCATGGCACTGGGCGCGATCCTCGACGAGATGCAGGGACGAGGATCGGGCGCTCCCGAGGCGGACGAGGTCTTCGCGCGCTTCGAGGCCTGGGTCTCCGACGAGCTCGGCCTGTCGCTCTACCCCGCGCAGGAGGAGGCGCTGCTCGACCTTGCCCTCGGTTCGAACGCGATCCTCGCCACGCCCACCGGCAGCGGCAAGTCGCTCGTCGCCATCGGCGCGCACTTCACCGCGCTCGCCGAAGGGCGCCGCACGGTCTACACGGCTCCCATCAAGGCGCTCGTGAGCGAGAAGTTCTTCGCCCTCGTCGACGTCTTCGGCGCCGAGCGGGTGGGCATGGTCACGGGAGACACCAGCATCAACCCCGACGCCCCGATCCTCTGCTGCACCGCCGAGATCCTCGCGAACCTCGCGCTGCGGGATCGCGAGGCCGGTGGGGTGACGCAGGTGGTGATGGACGAGTTCCACTTCTACGCCGACCCGGAGCGAGGATGGGCGTGGCAGGTGCCGCTGCTCACGATGCCCGAGGCGCAGTTCCTCCTCATGTCGGCCACCCTCGGCGACGTGACCGAGCTGGCCCGCGACCTCACGGCGCGTACGGGCCGCGAGACCGCGCGCATCACCGGCGTCGAGCGTCCGGTGCCGCTGCACTTCGCCTACGAGGTGAAGGCCGTGCACGAGGTCGTCGAGCAGCTGCTCGAAGACGGCGGCACCCCCGCCTACCTCGTCTACTTCAACCAGTCGCACGCCGTCGAGCAGGCCCAGGCCCTCGCGAGCATCCGGATCGCGGATCGCGCGGCCCGCGACGAGATCGCGGAGGCGATCGGCGATTTCAGGTTCTCGACCGGCTTCGGGCAGACCCTCTCTCGCCTCGTGCGATCCGGCATCGGCGTGCACCACGCGGGCATGCTTCCGAGGTACCGGCGCCTCGTGGAACAGCTCGCCCAGCGGGGGCTGCTGCGAGTGATCTGCGGCACGGACACGCTCGGCGTCGGCATCAACGTGCCCATCCGCACCGTGGTGCTGAGCGGCCTCACCAAGTTCGACGGCACGAGGATGCGCAGGTTGAGCGCGCGCGAGTTCCACCAGATCGCGGGCCGTGCGGGCCGCGCCGGCTTCGACACCGAGGGCGACGTGATCGCGCTCGCGCCGGAGCACGAGGTCGAGAACGCGAAGCAGAGCGCGAAGACCCAGGCGAAGGCTGCGGCGGGCAAGAAGGTCGGGAAGGGGCCGAAGAAGAAGGCCCCGCCCCAGGGCTTCGTCGCCTGGAGCGAGCAGACCCTCGAACGGCTCGTCGCATCCGAGCCCGAGCCCCTCGTCAGCCGCATGCGCGTGACGCACTCGATGGTGCTGAGCGTCATCGCGCGCGGCGAGCGTCACGAGGGGGATGCGCTCGAGACCATGCGATCCCTGATCTTCGACAGCCACGAGCCGCGGGCGGCGCAGTTCGAGCACGCCCGCGCGGCGATCGGCATCTTCCGTACGCTTCGACAGGGCGGCATCGTCGAGCGACGCGACGGGCTGCTCGGCCTCACCGTCGAGCTGCAGTCGAACTTCGCGCTCAACCAGCCCCTCTCGCCGTTCGCGCTCGCCGCTATCGAACTGCTCGACCCGGAGAGCCCCGACTACCCTCTCGACGTGATCTCGGTCATCGAGTCGACGCTCGAGGATCCCCGCGCGATCCTGCGCGCGCAGGAGCATCGGGCGCGCGGCGAGGCCGTTGCGGCGATGAAGGCGGAGGGCGTCGAGTACGACGAGCGGATGGAGCGGCTCGAGGAGGTCACCCACCCGCAGCCGCTGGGGGAGCTGCTCGCCGAGGCGTACGAGGCGTACGCCTCGGAGGTGCCTTGGGCGCGCGACTACGCGCTGTCGCCGAAGTCGGTCGTGCGGGACATGATCGAGCGGGCGTTCGGCTTTCGGGATCTCGTCTCGTTCTACCAGCTGGGCCGCAGCGAGGGCGGCGTGCTGCGCTACCTCAGCGATGCCTTCCGCGCGATCGAGCGCACCGTGCCCGACTCCGCGAAGACCCCCGAACTCGAGGAGCTGATCGACTGGCTCGGCGAGGTCGTGCGGCAGGTCGACTCCAGCCTGCTCGACGAATGGCAGGCGCTCCAAGACGGAAGCCTCGTCCTCGACGGGGCATCCGGATCCGCTCGCGGGGAGCCGGCCGCCCTCGCAGAGCCGCGCTCGGTACTCGCCAACGAGCGCGCCTTCGTCGTCATGGTGCGCAACGCCCTCTTCCGCCGGGTGCAGGCCGCCGCCTTCGAGCGCTACGGGGAGCTCGCCGAACTCGACGGACGTCACGGCTTCGGCGAGGATCGCTGGCGCGACGCCCTCGACGCCTACTTCTCCGAGTACGACGAGATCCTCGTCGATGCCGACGCCCGAAACCCGGCGCTGCTCTCGCTCGACCGCGGCCCGGAGGCGCTCGCACGTGGGGCGTGGGGCTTCCGGCAGGTGCTGCTCGACCCCGAGGGGGAGCGCGGCTGGGCGATCGAGGGCGAGATCGACCTCGCGGAGAGCGAGGAGGCGGGGGAACCCGTGATCCGCGTTGCCCGGGTCGGGCCTCTTGCCACCGGCTAGGGCCATGCGGCGGTTGCATCGGCGGGCTTGCCCAGGTGCACGGCTGGGCTCACGGGTACGATCGATGCATGACCGAAACCAGCCACGCCGAGATCACTCCTGAGATGTTCTTGCAGATCGCCGATCACACGCTGCTTGCGAGCGACACCACCGCGGCGCAGCTCGATCAGTTTCTCGCGAGCGCCGAAGCCATCGGTGTCAGGCGAGTGTGCGTGTTGCCTTCGCTGCTGCCCACCGACAATCGTGGCCGCGAGATCGTGACCGTCGTCGGCTTTCCGAGCGGCGCCCATCATGCCGAGGTGAAGGCGGCCGAGGCCCGTCAGGCCGTCGCGGACGGCGCGCATGAGATCGACATGGTCGTGAACCTCGCACTGGTGCGGGCGGGCGACTGGGCGGGGGTCGAAGTCGAGGTTCGCGCGGTCCGCGAGGCGAGTGGTCATCAGGTGTTGAAGGTCATTCTCGAGACCGCAGCGCTCGACGACGCTGAGATCGTCGGCGCCTGCAAGGCCGCAGAGGCCGGCGGGGCCGACTTCGTGAAGACTTCCACCGGCTTCCATCCCGCCGGCGGCGCGAGCGTGCACGCAGTTCGTCTCATGGCGCAGACCGTCGGTGACCGCCTCGGCGTCAAGGCGTCCGGCGGTATTCGCAGTGCGGAGGCGGTGCGCGAGCTCTGGGAAGCAGGAGCCACACGGTTTGGAGTCTCGGCAACGGCTGCGATCCTCGACTCGTGGAACGATGGCCACTCGCAGCACGCGAGCGGCGGCGGCTACTAAGCCCCATAGAATCTTTTCCATGCGCCTGGGAGTCATCGACGTCGGTTCGAACACGGTCCACCTGCTGGTGGTCGACGCGCACCCCGGCGCGAGCCCCGTGCCCTACCACTCCCAGCGCTCGACGCTGCGCCTGATGCGCTACCTCGACGAGCAGGGCCGCATCACCGAGGAGGGGCAGCTCGCGCTCGTCGGAGCGATCCGCCAGGCCGTCGAGACGGTCGCGCAGATCGGGGTCGACGACCGCATCGCTACCGCCACCTCCGCCATTCGCGAGGCGCCCAACGGCGATGCCGTGCTCGAGCGCATCGAGCGCGAGACCGGGGTGAAGCTGCAGGTGCTCACGGGCGAGGACGAGGCGCGCATCACGATGCTCGCCGTGCGCCGCTGGCTCGGCTGGTCGGCGGGCGAGATCCTGCTCTTCGACATCGGAGGCGGTTCCTTCGAGATCGCGCAGGGGGCCGACGAGTACCCCGACGTCTCGCTCTCGCTGCCGCTCGGGGCGGGCCGATCGACCATCAACTTCCTGCGCGAGGATCCGCCGCCGCGCGAAGCCGTCTCGCTCCTGCGCGCGCACGCCCGCGAGGTGTTCACCGAAGCGCGCGACACCATGTTCGCGGATCGCCCCCGCCCTACCCGGGTCGTCGGCACCTCGAAGACCATCCGCTCGCTCGGCCGGCTCATCGGCGGTCCCGCGAACCCGGTGACGGGGGAGCTCGCCCCGCTGCACTATACGGGCCTGCGCGAATGGGAGCCCACCCTGCGCGAGATGCCGGGCTCGGTGCGCGAGTACCTGCCCGGCATCACCCCCGAGCGCGGCTACCAGATCCTCGCCGGCGCCATCGTGCTGCGCACCGCCATGAAGGTCTTCGGCGTCGACACCCTCACCGTGTCGCCCTGGGCGCTTCGCGAGGGCATCGTGCTGCGCTACATCGATCTGCTCGACGGATCGGGCGCCACCCCGCCGCGGCACTAGACGCAACCGTTGCCCAATCGAAATCTGTTTTGCGGACGACGGACTTGGGGCGCGACGCCCAGCTGACTAGTTTGGTAACAGTG
>JBEBTD010000087.1:0-9659 GCA_040393965.1 Leucobacter soli
ACTTCATGCACGCTCGAGCACACCGTGCACACTCGGCACCGGGACACCGCCGCCCGCCTCGCTAGGCTGGACGCATGGCGAAACGACGCATCGGCGAGAGCGAGGGCCTCGCGGCCGTGCGCGCCGTGCTCGGCGGAGACGAGGGCAGGCAGGCGGTCGCCACGGCCGTGCGCTACCTGCTCGAGGAGCTCGCCGAGCGCGCGCCCGGCAACTCCGTAGAGGTGCGCGTGCCCCCGTTCGGCGCCACGCAGTGCGTGGCCGGCCCCCGCCATACCCGCGGTACCCCGCCCAACGTCATCGAGACCGATCCCGCGACATGGATCGCGCTCGCGACCGGCGGCCTCGACTGGGAGAGCGCGACTGCGGGGGCGAGGATCGCCGCATCCGGCACACGCGCGAACCTCGACGGGCTCCTGCCCCTGCTGCGGCCGGACTGGGCGTGAGGCGCGAAGCCTCCTGCGATCGTCGCCCTGCATGCGCTCGCGAAGCCCGAGCGCCCCGCCCAGCGGTGCGAACGCTCCCAGCCGCACCCTGAGAGAATGGTGAGCATGAGTACTGAAGAGGCGGCAGGGGTCGCCGAGCCGATCGAGCCGAACGCGGCCGTCGGGGCGGAACCCGCAAACGAGTCGGCGACGGAGCCCGTGAATGAGGCCGAGGAGCCCCGGACGGAGGAGTTCGTCGAGATCCCCCACGCCCCGATCGAGGTGGGGCTGCAGCGCTCCGTGCGCTACGGCCGCATCCTCATCGGCGCCGCGGCGCTCGGCGCGCTGATCGGCGCGATCGCGAGTCTGTTCTTCCCCGTGGCCGAGGGCGCCGACTACGAGCTCGGCCAGGTGGCGGGTCTCATGGCGGTCGTGGGAGGGGCTATCGGGCTCGCGCTCGGAGCCCTGCTCTCGCTGCTGCTGGGAATCGTCGCAAGGCGCAATCGCGGCGCAGCAATCGCTGTGCAGACTGACGTAAGATAGCCACGTCTCGATCGATCGGAGCGATCCACCTATGTTCGGAAACCTGAGCGGCCCCACGCTTCTCGTCATTCTCTTCATCGTGCTGCTGCTGTTCGGCGCTCCGAAGCTGCCCGCGCTCGCGAAGAGCCTGGGCCAGTCGATGAAGATCCTCAAGAAAGAGGTGACGTCGAACGACGACGAGCGCAAGGCCGAGTCGGTCGCCGAGGAGCCCGAGGCTCCGGCCGCCCCCGCTGCCCCGATCGTTCCTCCCGCTCCCGCCGCCCCGGCTCCCGCCGCCGAGGACGAGCTGGCCAAGGCGAAGGCAGAAGCCGCCGCGGCGAAGGCCGAGGCCGAAGCGCTTCGCGCAGCCGCCGAGCAGCGCGCGGCGGAGCAGAAGCAGAGCGACGACGACACGAAGCAGGCCTGAGCGCCGAACGCTCCACGAGCCTAGCGAAAGCCCGGGTGGTCATGAGGCCGACCCGGGCTCTCGCTTCGCATCGCGGGCTCTGCGGGCCTAGCTGGTCTGCGTGGCCTCGACCCAGGCGAGGTACTCCTCGTCGACGTTGCCCGCGAGGTACTCGCCGGTGAAGCAGCTCTCCTCGAGCGCGGTCACCGTGCTCTGACCGCTGAGGATGGCACGGTTCATGCCCTCGACGGTCTGGTAGACGAGGTGGTCGGCGCCCATGGTGCTCGCGATCTCGGCGTTCGTGCGGCCGTGCGCGATGAGCTCGGCGCGGGTCGGCATGTTGATGCCGTAGACGTGCGGGAACAGCACCGGGGGCGCGGCCGAGGCGAAGGTGACCGACTTCGCGCCGGCGGCCCGGGCCATCTCGACGATCTCGCCCGAGGTGGTGCCGCGCACGATCGAGTCGTCGACGAGCAGCACGTTCTTGCCGCGGAACTCGGTGCTCATGGCGTTGAGCTTCTGGCGCACGCTCTTCTTGCGCACCGACTGCCCCGGCATGATGAAGGTGCGGCCGACGTAGCGGTTCTTGAAGAAGCCCTCGCGGTATTCGACGCCGAGCTTCTGCGCGAGCTGCATGGCGCTCGGGCGGCCGGAGTCGGGGATCGGCATGACCACGTCGATGTCGCCCGAAGGCACTTCGAGCTCGACCTGCTCGGCGAGCACGTCGCCGAGGCGCAGGCGCGCGTCGTAGACTGCGATGCCGTTCAGCACGGAGTCGGGCCGGGCGAGGTAGATGTACTCGAAGGAACAGGGCAGCAGACGCGGGTTCGTCGCGCACTGGCGCGAGTGCAGTTCGCCGTTCGGCGAGATCAGCAC
The DNA here is from genome assembly GCA_040393965.1 of Leucobacter soli. Taxonomy (GTDB): domain Bacteria; phylum Actinomycetota; class Actinomycetes; order Actinomycetales; family Microbacteriaceae; genus Leucobacter; species Leucobacter soli_C. The sequence continues at coordinate 2,227 of JBEBTD010000087.1, forward strand.
GGCCTCGCCGGGCTCGACATCGCGCACGATCTCGTAGCCGCCCGATTCGAGCACGAGAGACTCGCTGGCGACGACCCACTCGTCGCGGCCGTTCGCACCGTCGCGGCGGCCGAGCACGAGGGGGCGGATGCCGAGCGGATCGCGGAACGCGAGCAGGCCGTGCCCCGCGATGAGGGCGATCGCGGCGTAGGAGCCCTCGACGCGCTCGTGCACGCGGGTGACGGCGTCGAAGACTTGCGCGGGCTCGAGATCGGGGCTGTTCGCGGTCTGCTGCAGTTCGTTCGCGAGCACGTTGAGCAGCAGTTCGGTGTCGGAGTGCGTGTTGAGGTGGCGGCGATCCACGTTGTAGAGCTCGGCGGTGAGCTCGCGAGTGTTGGTGAGGTTGCCGTTGTGCACGAGGATCAGGCCGTACGGCGCGTTCACGTAGAAGGGCTGGGCCTCCTCCTCGCGGGCGGCGGAACCGCTCGTGGCGTAGCGCACGTGACCCAGGCCGATGTCGCCGAGCAGCGAGCGCATGTCGCGCGTGCGGTACGCCTCGCGCACCTGACCCCGGGCCTTGACCATGTGGAACTGGTCTCCGTCGGCGGTGGCGATGCCGGTCGAGTCCTGCCCTCGGTGCTGCAGCAGCAGCAGCGCGTCGTAGACCTGCTGGTTGACGGGTTCGGTGGATACGATGCCGACGATGCCGCACATGTTGTGTCGTGTTGCTCCTGCAATGGATCGAGTGCCGCACCCCGCGACCCGCTCAGTCTACTCGCCTCGCATGGGACGAGGATCACCCCGCCTCCGGTGCCGGTAGGCTGGGAAGGGTGAGCGAACAGAGCAACGCATACGCACGGGCCGGCGTCGATACCGCGGCGGGCGACCTCGCGGTCGAACTGATGAAATCGGCGGTCTCCCGCACCCACGGCCCGGAGGTGCTCGGAGGCGTCGGCGGCTTCGCCGGCCTCTTCGATGCGAGCGCGCTGACGGGCTACCGTCGCCCGCTGCTCGCGAGCTCGACCGACGGCGTCGGCACGAAGGTCGCCATCGCCCAGGCCATCGACAAGCACGACACCATCGGGCAGGACCTGGTCGCGATGGTCGTCGACGATATCGTCGTGGTGGGCGCCAAACCGCTCTTCATGACCGACTACATCGCCTGCGGCAAGGTGGTGCCCGAGCGCATCGCCTCGATCGTGCGCGGCATCGCGGAGGCCTGCGAGGCGACGGGCACGGCGCTCGTCGGCGGCGAGACCGCGGAGCATCCCGGCCTGCTCGGCCCCGACGACTACGACGTGGCGGGCGCGGCGGTCGGCGTGGTCGAGGCGGACGCCCTGCTCGGGCCCGAACGGGTGCGCGACGGCGACGTCGTGCTCGCCATGGGAGCGTCGGGCCTGCACTCCAACGGCTTCTCGCTCGTGCGCCACATCCTGACCGGCCGCGACATCCTCTACACCGACCACAGCGCCGAGCTGGGCGCGAGCTACGGGGAGGCCCTGCTCGAGCCGACCGCGCTCTACACCGGCCCGCTGCTGCGGGTGCTCGGCGCCCCAGGTCTCGACGGAGCGATCCACTCGCTCAGCCACGTGACCGGCGGCGGCATCGCCGCGAACCTGGCCCGCGTGCTGCCGACCGGCGCCTGGGTCGAGCTCGATCGCGGCGCCTGGTCGCCGCTGCCGGTGTTCCGCCACCTCGCCGAGCTGGGCGGGCACACCCTCGAGAGTCTCGAGGGCGCCTGGAACCTCGGCATCGGCATGTTCGCGGTCGTCGCCGAGGATCGCGCCGAAGCCGTCTCCGCTGCGCTGCATGCCGAGGGGCTGCAGGTCTGGCAGGCCGGCGTCATCAGCACCGCTGCGCGCGACTTCGAGGGCTTTGAGCAGGGCGCCAAGGGCGTCGACGGAGGCGCGGTGCGCCTGGTGGGCTCCTATGCCGGCTGAGCCGCATTCGCGGGTTCAGCGGCAGGCGCGCGGTCGGCGCGAGATCCCGCGGTCGGCGCGGGGCCGGCGAGTCTTGCGCGACTGAGGCGGTCGAGCTGAGGCGGCGAGCAGGAGGGGAGACGACCGAGCCCGCGACGGGCTATTCTTCCTCGTCGTCGTCGAATTCGGCCTCGTCGTTGTACCTGTCGGCGTACTCCGCCCACGGGTCGTCCTGCGACTTGCTCGCGGCCAGCTCGCGCTCGAGCTGGGAGAGATCGGTGTTCGGGGTGAAGTACTTCAGCTCCCGTGCGACTTTGGTGTGCTTTGCTTTTTGACGGCCGCGCCCCATGCGTGACCCCCTTACACATTCGGGCCTCGCGAAATCATATTCCGCGAGGCGTATTCAACCCAATAGACGTATGGTGCAAAGCTTACCATGCGGGGCCCGCCAAATCGCTCGGCGCTAGCATGGAGTTGTGGCCGCCCACCCAGCGAGAAGAAGAACCCGGCGCAACGTCCTCATCGTTGCGCTGATGCTCGCCGTGCTCGTGCTGGCCGGAGCCGTCGCCATGCTCGTCCCCATCCTGACGCACCAGAGCGCCGGAGGCTCGGGGCAGGATCTGCCGGAGGGCTTCGTCTCTAGCGCTGAGGCCTCGGGCGCCGACGGCCGCACCCGCACGCTCTCGGTCGAGACGCCCGAGGGAGAGCCGGCCGATCTCTCCCGGCTGCGGCCCGGCGATGAGATCGTTGTGCGGGGCAGCGGCTACGACGCGAGCATCGGCATCTACGTCTCGATCTGCCTCGTCCCCTCAGTGCCGGGCGAGAAGCCTTCGCCCTGCCTCGGCGGCATGCCCGAGGGCGCGATGGAGGGCGAGGCAGGCGGCGATGAGGAGGCGGCGACGAGCGCCTGGATCACCGACGACTGGGCCTGGCGGGCCTTTGCGAGCAAGGGCTACGACGACCCCTCCGAGGGCGCCTTCGAAGTGCGGATGCTCGTGCCCCCCGCCTCGCAGGAGGGGCTCGATTGCACGAAGTCGCTGTGCGCGGTGACCACCCGCGCGGATCACACGGCCTCCTCCGATCGGGTGCAGGACATGCAGCTCCCGGTCGCCTTCGCCGAGTGACCGCCTGCTCGTTGCTCGGGAGAGGTTCGAACTGTCTGGCGAGCATCGATCCGTCTAAGAGACCAGCGGCGTGATGACGAGGGTCGCGACCGTGTAGATCGCGAGGCCAGCGAGCGAGCCGACGACCGTGCCGTTGATGCGGATGAACTGCAGATCCTTGCCGATCTGCAGCTCGATCTTCTCCGCGGCCTCGCGCGCGTCCCAGCGCCGCACCGTATCCGAGACGACACGGGCGAGGTCGTGACGGTAGTTGCGCACCAGATGCTCCACGACCTGCATGACCCAGACGTCGATCTTGAACTGCAGGGTGCTGTCGGCCAGCAGTCGCGCGCCGAAGTCCTGCAGCGCGGCCAGCAGGCGCAATCGCAGCTCGCTGCGCGGATCCTCGAGCATGCCGACGAGCGCGGCGCGGGCGGTGACCCAGGTGCTCTCGGCGAGCGCGCGGATGCGGGGGCTGTCGAAGACCTCGTGCTTGAACGACTCGAGCTGCCGGCGGAGCTCGGGCTTCTCGCCGAGGTCTCGCGAGAGATCGCCGAGGAAGCCGCTCACGGCGAGGCGGAACGGGTGCTCGCGATCCTCGCGCACCGCCCGTACGAAGCGCACGGCCTCCGCGTGGATGCGGTCGTCGACGAAGCGCTGGGCGATGCCGGGCAGCCAGTGCGGCAGCCGGGACGAGAGCATGCGGTCGAAGGCCTCGGGATGCTCGACGAGCCACTCCTCGAGGCGATCCGCGGCGATGTCGAGCAGCGCCTCGTGATGCCCGCCCGTCACGAATGAGTCGAGCGCGCGGCCCATGAGCGGCCCCCATTCGGGGTCGATCACGTGCTCCCGCACGAGCGCCTCGATGAGATCCTGCACGTCGTTGTCGTCGAGCACGGTGAGCGCGCCGAGCCCGGCGCTCGCGATCATGTCTCCGAGCCGTTCGGCGTGGTCGCGCTCCTGCAGCCACTGGCCGGCCATGCGCGCGCCGCTGATCTCGCTCAGCTTGTCGTGCACGACCTCGTCGGCGAGGAAGTTCTCCTCGATGAAGCCGCCGAGCCCGTCGCCGATCTCGTCCTTCTTGCTCGAGATGAGGTTGGTGTGCGGGATCCTGAGGCCGAGCGGATGGCGGAACAGCGCGGTCACCGCGAACCAGTCGGCGAGCGCGCCCACCATGCCGCCCTCGCTCGCGGCCCGCACGTACGAGAGCCAGGGGTACTGGTGCTGCAGCGCGAAGCTCACGACGAAGACGAGCGCCATGCCGACGAGCAGGGCGAGCGCGACGCCCTGCATCCTGCGCAGCTGAGCGAGCCGCTCGAAGTCGGCCGGGGTGACTGCCCCGAGGGTGCGCGTGCTGGTTCTGGCCACTACTCGATTATGCCGCCTCGCGCGGTACGAGGATCCCCCTTGCCTGCATGGGGCTCCACGGGTAGGGCGCGGGCTGTTTGTCAGTGGGGCATGAAAGAATTTCGGCTATGCATCTGCTTGCCAGGCTGAGCCTGAAGAACCGCGCGCTCATCGCCCTCGTCACGATCGTCGCCTCGGTGTTCGGCTTCGTCGGCGTCGGCTCGCTCAAGCAGGAGCTGATGCCGTCGGTGCAGTTCCCGGCGATCGTGGTGCTGGCCTCGTATCCGGGGGCCTCTCCCGAGGTCGTGAACAACGACGTGTCGACGCCCATCGAGACGGCCCTGCGCGGTGTTCCGGGGCTCGAGCAGACCACGGCCACCTCGTCGACGGGTGCGTCGATGGTGCTGGCCGAGTTCACCTACGGCGTCGATCTCGCCGCGACCGAGCAGAAAGTCGAGCGCGCGGTATCGCGCATCTCGGGGCTGTTGCCCGAGAGCGTCGACCCGCAGGTGATGTCGGGGTCGCTCGACGATCTGCCGGTGGTGCAGATCGCAGTGACACCGCCCGACGGGGGAGACGCCGAGCAGACGGCGCGCCTGGTCGACCGCATCGCGCTTCCCGAGCTGAACGACCTCGACGGGGTGCGCGAGGCGCAGCTGATCGGGGCGCGAGGCGACCGGGTCACGATCACGCCCGATGCGGAGAGGCTCGGCGAGGAGTTCCTGACGCAGCAGTCGATCGCCGACGCGCTGCAGCAGAGCGGCCTGCTCATGGCGGCGGGCAGCGTCACGCAGGACGCGCGGACACTCGCGGTGCAGTCCGGCTCGACGCTCGACTCGGTCGATCAGCTCTCGGCGCTGCCGCTCGTGCGCGACGCGGGCATGCTGCAGGCCCGCGCCCAGGCCGCCGCAGCGGAGGCCGCCGCGGGAAGCGCAGGAGCCGGAGCGGGCGCCGGCTTCGAAGGCATGGATGCCGCCGGGGCTACGGGCGCCGCGGCGCAGCAGGCCGCGCCGCCACCGCTCGACCCCCTGCCCGTCATCACCATCGGCGAGGTCGCCGAGGTCGTCGTCGAGCCGAACCCCCAGCAGGGCATCTCGCGCGTCGACGGCCGCCCTGCCATCACGATCGCCGTGACCAAGATGTCGTCGGCCAACACGGTCGAGGTCTCGCACGTCGTACGGGAGGCGCTCGAGCGGCTGGAGCCCTCGCTCGACGGCGCGAAGCTCGAAGTGGTCTTCGATCAGGCTCCCTACGTCGAGCGCTCGATCGAGACGCTCACCACCGAGGGCCTGCTGGGCCTCGTCTTCGCGGTGCTCGTCATCCTCGTCTTCCTGATGTCGGTGCGGGCCACGCTCGTCACCGCGATCTCGATCCCGGTCTCGGTGCTCCTCACCTTCGTCGGCTTGAACTTCGCCGACTACACCCTCAACATGCTGACGCTCGGGGCGCTCACCATCTCGATCGGCCGTGTCGTCGACGACTCCATCGTGGTCATCGAGAACATCAAGCGCCACCTCGGGGACTCGCCCGACGAGGATCGCGCCTCGACCATCGTGCGCGCCGTGCGCGAGGTGGGCGGGGCCATCACCGCGTCGACCATCACCACGGTCGCGGTCTTCCTGCCCATGGCGTTCGTCGCGGGCATGGTGGGCGAGCTGTTCCGTCCCTTCGCCTTCACGGTGACGATCGCGCTCGCCGCCTCCCTGCTCGTGGCGCTCACCATCGTGCCTGTGCTCGCCTACTGGTTCCTGCGCGATGGCACGGCCGCCGGTGCGGCGCGCGATGCTCGCCGCAAGGCGAAGCGCGGGGCCCACCCCGTGCACGGCGAGGAGCACGAGACCGCGATGCAGCGCGGCTACCTGCCGATCGTGAAGTGGACGCTGGCGCACCCCGCCGTGACCCTCATCGTCGCGGTGCTCGTGTTCGGCGGGACGATCGCCGCCACCCCGTTCATGAAGACGAACTTCATGGGCAGCGACGAGCAGAACTCGGTCGGCCTCACCCAGACGCTCGCGCCCGGCACGAGCCTCGACGAGCAGCTCGCCCAGGTCGAGCGGGTCGAGGAGGCGCTCGAGGGCATCGACGAGGTCGAGACCGTGCAGGTCACGATCGGCTCGAGCGGAGGCGGCATGGCGGCGATCTTCGGCGGTGGCGGCGACGGCGTCGTCAGCTACTCGATCACGACCGACGAGGATGCGCCGCAGCTCGAGGTGCAGGACGCGATCAGGACCGCGGTCGACGGGCTCGACGACGCCGGGGAGTTCTCGATCGGCGTCTCCGACGGCGGCGTCACCATGTCGAGCGCCATCGAGGTGGCCGTCTCGGCGCCGGACCAGGAGACCCTCGCCGAGGCGAGCGACGCGGTCGTCGCGGCGCTGAAGCAGCACGACGGGCTGAAGCAGGTCGAGAGCGACCTCGCGACCTCGCGCCCCTACCTCGCGATCGTGGTCGACCGAGCGAAGGCTTCCGAGGCTGGGCTCAGCGAGGCGGCCGTGGCGGGCATGGTCTCGCAGCGCATGCAGCCGCGCCAGGCCGGGCAGATCGTGCTCGACGACACCAGTGTGGGCATCTACCTCTCGCAGGGCGACGCCCCCGCCGATCAGGCGGGCGTCGCCGCGATCGCGATTCCCACGATGGACGGCGAGGTGCGCCTCGACTCGCTCGCGACGGTCGAGGTGGCCGACGGCCCCGTGACCGTGCGCACGCAGGACGCGACTCGCATCGCGACCGTCTCGGCCCTGCCCGAGGGCGACGACCTCGGCACCGCGGGTCTCGCGGTGACGGAGGCGCTCGAGAGCATCGAGCTGCCGGCGGGCGCGACGGCGAACGTCGGAGGCGTCATGGCGCAGCAGAGCGAGGCCTTCGAGCAGCTCGGCCTCGCGCTCGCCGCCGCGATCCTCATCGTCTACGTGGTGATGGTCGCGACCTTCAAGAGCCTGCTGCAGCCGCTGCTTCTGCTCGTCTCGGTACCCTTCGCCGCGACGGGCGCCCTGCTGCTGCTCATCGCGACGGGCATACCGCTGGGCGTCGCCTCGCTCATCGGCGTGCTCATGCTCATCGGCATCGTCGTGACGAACGCGATCGT
>JBEBTD010000088.1:0-9603 GCA_040393965.1 Leucobacter soli
CGGGGCGGGGCGCGGCGAGGAGTAGCATGGCAGAGTGACCGCCGCCCGCCGCCCCCTGCTCCCATGGCTGGTCTGGGGCGTGGCGACCGCGGCCTACGCCGTGGCCATCGTCAATCGCTCATCGCTCGCGGCGCTCGGCCCTATGGCGCAGGATCATTTCGGCATCGATGCGACGACCCTGTCGATCTTCGCGGTGATCCAGCTCGTCGTCTACGCGAGCATGCAGATCCCGGTGGGCACGCTGCTCGACCGCTTCGGCCCCTCGGCCGTCATCCTGGTCGGCGGCGTGCTCATGATGGCCGGCCAGCTCGCGATGGCGACGGTGCACGACGTGAACCTCGCGATCCTCGCCCGAATCCTGGTGGGTGCGGGAGACGCCTGCACCTTCATCAGCGTCATGCGGATGCTGCCGGAGTGGTTCTCGGTGCGTCAATTGCCGACCGTGGGCCAGTTCACCGGTCTGCTCGGCCAGGTGGGGCAGCTGATCTCGGTGACGCCGCTCGCGATCGCGGTCGAGCTCTTCGGCTGGACGAACGGCTTCATCGGCGTCGCCGCTGTGGGACTCGTCGTCGCGATCGCCGGGTTCTTCATTCTGCGCGACGCCCCCGGCCGCGGCACCGCCTTCGAACGCCTGACCGGTCGACAGGGGCGCACGACGCGGGAGGCCGTCTCGCTCGGCGTCTCGGACAGCACCGCGGCGCTCGCGGCGGTGGCGCCGCCGCCGACGGAGGTCATCCCGATCGTCGACGGCCGGTCGCGCAAGGTTCCGGGGATCGGCTTCTGGCGCAGGGCCAAGCGCCTGCTGAGCGTGCCTGGCGTGCGGCTCGCCTACTGGGTGCACTTCACGACCCCGTTCCCGAGCACGATGTTCGTGCTGCTGTGGGGCACGCCGTTCCTCACGGGCGGTCTCGGCCTGAGCCAGGCCGCGACGGGCGGCCTGCTGAGCCTCACGATCGTGTCTGGCATGGTGGCGGGCACGCTGCTCGGGCCCCTCAGCTCGCGCTTCGTGGAGCGGCGCGTGTACATCGTCATCACGGTGACGGTGCTCATCATGATCAACTGGCTCGTCGTGCTGCTGTGGCCGGGCGTGCCTCCGGTCTGGCTGATCGCGGTGCTCATGCTCGTGATCGCACTCGGCGGGCCGACTTCCATGATCGCTTTCGAGGTCGGCCGCTCGCACACCCCGCGCAGTTTCGCGGGCTTCGGCACCGGCCTCGTCAACACGGGCGGCTTCACCTCGGCGCTGCTCGCGATCCTCTTCGTCGGTCTCGCGCTCGACATCCAGGGCGCCGGTTCGCCAGAGAGCTACACGCTGGAGGCGTTCCGCTGGGCCTTCGCGACGCAGCTGCCCTTCTGGCTGTTCGGTCTCTCGATGATCGTGCTCGAGATGAGGCGCACCGGCCGCTGGATGCGGGAGCACGGCCGCAAGCTGCGCTGAGCCCCTGAGACCGTCCTCAGATCACGTAGAAGTCGGCCTGATCCGGCAGCTCGGCGAGCGGGGCGCCGCGTCGCGGCCGGCTCTCGGCGGGGATGCCGGTCAGCGTCGTCCAGGGCGGCGCCGACCGCACGACCACGGCGTTCGAGCCGATCGCGCTGTCGTGTCCGATCTCGATGTCGCCGAGCAGCTTCGCACCGGCGCCGATCACGACGCGGTCGCCGACGGTGGGGTGGCGTTTGCCGGCATCGTGGCCGGTGCCGCCGAGGGTGACGCCGTGGTAGATGAGCACATCGTCGCCGACCACGGCGGTCTCGCCGATCACGACGCCCATGCCGTGATCGATGAAGATCCGCCGGCCGAGGATCGCCCCGGGATGGATCTCGATGCCGGTGAAGAACCGGATGAGCTGCGAGATCGCGCGAGGGAGGAAGCGCAGGCCGCGCCGCCAGAGGGCGTGCGAGAGCCGATGCCACCAGACGGCGTGCAGCCCGGAGTAGATGAAGAACACCTCGAAGACGCCGCGCGCGGCCGGGTCGTGCGACCTGGCCGCGGCGACGTCTTCGCGGATGCGGGAGAAGATGCCCACGCCTCTCGGTGCTCCTCGGGTGCTAGACGTTCAGGTCTTCGAAGAGCACGGTCGAGAAGTAGCGCTCGCCGAAGTCGGGCACGACCACGACGATCTTCTTGCCGGCGTTCTCGGGACGGTTCGCGATCTCGGCGGCGGCCCAGACTGCCGCGCCGCCCGAAATGCCGGCGAGGATGCCCTCATCGGTGCCGAGCGCGCGCGCCTTGGCGATGGCGTCGGGCAGGGCGACGTCGATGACCTCGTCGTAGACCTCGCGGTCGAGGATCTCGGGCACGAAGTTGGCGCCGAGGCCCTGGATCTTGTGGGGGCCGGCCTTGCCCTCGGTCAGCAGCGGCGAGTCGATGGGCTCGACGGCGACGACCTTGATGTTCGGGTTCTGCTCCTTCAGGTAGCCGCCCGCGCCCGTGATGGTGCCGCCGGTGCCGATGCCCGAGACGAGGATGTCGACCTGGCCGTCGGTGTCGTTCCAGATCTCCGGGCCGGTGGTGGTGCGGTGGATGGCGGGGTTGGCGGGGTTCGCGAACTGCTGCGCGAGCACCGCGCCCGGGGTGCTCGCCGCGATCTCCTCGGCCTTGGCGACCGCGCCCTTCATGCCGAGGGGGCCCTCGGTGAGGACGATCTCGGCGCCGTAGGCGGCGAGCAGCTTGCGGCGCTCGATGCTCATGGTCTCGGGCATGGTGAGGATCACGCGGTAGCCGCGGGCCGCGCCGACGAAGGCGAGCGCGATGCCGGTGTTGCCGCTGGTGCCCTCGACGATGGTGCCGCCGGGCTGCAGGGCGCCCGACTGCTCGGCCGCGTCGATGATGGCGATGCCGATGCGATCCTTCACCGAGCCGGCGGGGTTGTAGAACTCGAGCTTGGCGTAGACCTCGGCGCCTGTGCCTGCGACGCGGTTCAGGCGAACCAGCGGGGTGTTGCCGAATGCCTCGGTGATGTTGCTGTACGTGCGTGCCATGGTGGGCTTCGCCCCTTTCTGCGCGCGATTCGCGCTCGTGTCTGAAAGCCGTTCAAAACTATATCTCACTGTTATTGCAAGTTTCACAACGGCTTATGAATGTGACCCCGTATTGCGGGCGGCCGGTAGGCTTGCCTGGTGAACAGGCGGGCGGATGCGGGCGTGGCCGAGGTGCTGCGGGTGATCGAGGGCCTGCTCGCCGAGGCCGGCATCGAGCCCGGGCCCGACGCGGAGCTGCTGCTCGCGCACGTGCTGGGGGAGTCGCGCGGCAGGGTGCAGGCGCTCGCGATCATGGGCGGCGTCCTCTCCGACGAAGATCGCGAGCGGGCGCTCGACCTCGCCTCCGAGCGCGCTCGGCGCGTGCCGCTGCAGCACTTGACCGGCCGGGCGCCGTTCCGGGGCATCGAGCTCGAGGTCGGCCCCGGCGTGTTCGTGCCTCGCCCCGAGACGGAGGTCGTCGCGCAGTTCGCCATCGATGCGCTGGCCGCGGTGCCGGCCGAGCAGGCGCTCGCCGTCGACCTCTGCACCGGCAGCGGCGCCATCGCGCTCTCCCTCGCGCACGAGGTGCCCTCGGCGCGGGTGTGGGCCGTGGAGAAGAGCCCCGAGGCTCATGCCTGGGCCTCGCGCAACGTCGAACGCCTCGGCGAGGGCCGCGTCGAGCTGCTCCTCGGCGATGCGGCGGATGCCTCCGGGCTGCTCCCCGAACTGCGCGGGCGGGTGCACGTGCTCGTCTCGAACCCGCCCTACGTCCCGTCGGGCATGGTGCCCCGAGACCCCGAGGTGCGCGATCACGACCCCGAGATGGCCCTCTACAGCGGCGAGGACGGCCTCGACCTGATCCGCGTCATCAGCCGAGCGGCTCTCGAGCTCGTTGCCCCCGGAGGAGCGCTCGTGCTCGAGCACGCCGAGGGGCAGGGCGCTGCGATTCGCGCGCTGCTGGCCGCCGACGGCTGGCGCGCTCCCTCGACGCATCGCGATCTCACCCTGCGGGATCGAGCCACGACCGCTGTCGCAGGCTGAAAGAGTAGAGTTGTGGGCTATGGCCGAAGTGTTCGATTGCAGTGATCCCTCCCAGCTGCTCGGGGCGGCGCGAGCGGCGCGCCAGGTGATCGGCAGGGGCGAGCTCGTCGTGCTCCCGACCGACACCGTCTACGGCGTCGCGGCCGACGCCTTCACTCCCGAGGCGGTGGAGCGTCTGCTCTCGGCGAAGGGTCGCGGCCGGCAATCGCCCCCGCCCGTGCTGATCCCCGACCTCGCGACGCTCGGCGCTCTTGCCGCCGAGGTGACCGAGCCTGTACGCAGGCTCGCCGAGGCCTTCTGGCCGGGCGCGCTCACCGTCGTGCTGACCGCGAACCCCGGCCTCAGCTGGGATCTGGGCGACACCGGCGGCACGGTCGCCCTGCGCATCCCCGATCAGCCGCTCACGATCGAGCTGCTGCGCGAGACGGGCCCGCTCGCGGTCTCGAGCGCGAACCTCACGGGGGAGCCCGCGGCGAAGAGCGTCGACGAGGCTCGGGCCATGCTGGGAGACTCGATCGCCGTCTATCTCGACGCGGGCCCGGTCTCGGGCGACGGCACGGCGTCGACGATCGTCGACGCGACAGGGCTCACCGCCGACGGCGGAGTGCTGCGAATCCTGCGCCAGGGCGGCGTCAGCAGGGAAGCGATCGCGGAGCTGCTGCCCGACGCCTCCATCGAGGGCTGAGATGCTCGTCTTCCTGCTGGTCGCCGCCGTCGCCGCAGGCATCACCGCGATCGCCTCGGCGGGGGTGCTGCGGCTGAGCCGCCGCTTCCATCTCGCCCCGGAGGTGCGCGAGCGCGACGTGCACGAGCAGCCCACCCCCCGTCTGGGCGGGGTGGCCATGTTCGCGGGGATCCTCGCCGCCCTGCTGTTCGCGTCGACGCAGCCCGGCTTCTCAGCAGTGTTCGAGGATCGCGCGCAGCTGTGGGGCCTGCTCGGCGCCTGCGCGCTGATCGCGGTCATCGGGGTGCTCGACGATCTGCTCGACCTCGACTGGATGGTGAAGCTCGCGGCGCAGCTCGCGGCGGCGGGGCTGCTCGCATGGACGGGCGCGCAGATCGTATCGCTGCCGTTCGGCGACACGCTCATCGTGGGCTCGCCGACGGTGAACTTCGCGCTGACGGTCTTCCTCATGACGCTCGTGATGAACGCGGTGAACTTCGTCGACGGTCTCGACGGGCTCGTCGCGGGCGTCGCGATCATCGCGAACGGCGCATTCTTCGTCTACACCCAGCTGCTCAGCGCTCAGACGGGGGCCGACTCGTCGATCACCCTCGCCGCGCTCATCGCCGCGATCGTGGTCGGCGTCTCCGCCGGTTTCCTGCCCTTCAACTGGCATCGCGCCCGAATGTTCATGGGAGACACGGGCGCGCTGCTGATCGGCCTGCTCATGGCGGCGTCGACCGTGTCGGTGACGGGGCAGCTGAACCCCGCCCAGCTCGACCAGAAGCTCGTCTTCGCGAGCTACATCCCCATCATCCTGCCGATCGCGGTGCTCGCGGTGCCGCTCGCCGACTTCACGCTCGCCGTGTTCCGACGGCTCCGCGCGGGCAAGAGCCCGTTCGAGGCCGACCGCCGGCACCTGCACCACCGGCTGCTCGACATGGGTCACTCGCCGGTGCAGGCAGTGACCATCTTCTACCTCTGGACGGCGATGGTCTCGCTCGCCTGCCTGCTCGTGTTCACCACCCAGAGCTTCCTGTGGCCGTCGCTCGTCGTGCTCGCCGGGGGAGTGCTCTGCCTCATCGTGACGATGACGCCCGCCGTGCGCGTGCGTGACTGGCTCTCGCAGCGGGGCTTGCTACGGTTGAGGGCAGCGCCCGCGCCGAGCGGCGGGGCGAGAACGAACGGCGGCGAGTCCGCCCGAGAGAGGGTTCCGAGTGACTGACGAGACCGTACCGGGCGCCGCGCCCGAGCCGTACCGCATGCCGAGCTCGCAGCCGGTGCTGATGCGCGCGCTCCGCTTCGAGGTGCTCGCCACCGTCGTGCTCGCCGTCGCGTTCGGCGCGATCGGCTACTTCGTCTCGGAGATGCCCGGGGTCGTCGGCGGTGCGCTCGGCGTCGTCATCGCCGGCGTGATGTCGTGCCTCACGATCGGCAGCATCGCCTTCGCGAACCACCGCTTCATCGAGAGCCAGAACTACGTGGTGATCTTCTTCGCGATCGTCGCGGGCGGCTGGCTGTTCAAACTCATCGCATTCATCGTCGCCGTCGTGCTGCTGCGCGATCAGGCATGGCTCGACACGAGGATCCTCTTCTTCGGACTGATCGCGGGCATCATCGTCTCACTCGCGGTCGACGTGCTCGTCGCCACGAAGAGCCGTATCCCGTACGTCTCGGATCCGAGCGCCTGATTTCGACTCGGTTCGAGATGATTCGGCTCGCACGAGGCCGAAGTTCTTGATAGGCTGTAATACGTTCCCGCCGGCGCGCCATGTTGTGCTGTGTCTATGGGGGCACGAATATCGTTCGTCGCCGTGTGAGCAAGACTCGCACCCCGAAGCAGGAGAATGGCGCTGTTTTCTAACGCTGTGCAACTCGTGACCCCGGTGCTTTCCGCTGCGGAGGGCGGTGAATTCCACGCCCCTTCGATGTGGGAGTTCTTCCCCGACGGCGTGCTCTTCGTCGGTACGCCCTTCGAGATGAACCGCATCATGCTGATCCGCGTGATCATGGCTGTGCTGCTGCTCGTGCTCTTCTGGGCCGGCACGCGCAAGATGAAGGTCGTCCCGGGCCGCTTCCAGTCGCTCATCGAGATGGCGCTCGACTTCGTCCGCGTGAACATCGCCGAAGACCTGCTCGGCAAGAAGGACGGCAAGCGCTTCCTGCCGATCCTCTCGGCCATGTTCTTCATGATCCTGTTCTGCAACATCACGGGCATCATTCCCTTCTTCAACATCGCCGCGTCCTCGGTCATCGGCCTGCCGCTCGTACTCGCAGTGGTCTCCTACGTGACCTTCATCTACGCGGGCGTGAAGAAGAGCCCCAAGAACTTCTTCAAGAACTCGCTCTTCCCGGCAGGCGTGCCCAAGGGTCTCTACCTCATCGTGACCCCCATCGAGCTGATCTCGACCTTCATCATCCGGCCCGTCACCCTGACGCTGCGACTCCTGATGAACATGATGGTCGGCCACCTGCTGCTCGTCCTGCTCTTCGCCGCGACCCACTTCTTCTTCTTCAGCGCCGACGGCATCTTCAAGGCCTTCGGCGTGGGCACCTTCGCCTTCGGCTTCGCCTTCACGCTCTTCGAGGTGCTGGTCGCCGCGCTGCAGGCCTACGTCTTCACTCTGCTCACCGCTGTCTACATCCAGCTCGCGCTGGCTGAAGAGCACTAAACCAAACCGGGTTCGGCAACCGCCGCGCTCAACACACGGAAGGAAACACATACTGTGTCTGTTCTCGCTGATATCTCGGGCAACATCGCAACCGTCGGCTACGGCCTCGCCGCCATCGGCCCCGCCATCGGCGTGGGTATCGTCGTCGGCAAGACCATCGAGGGTGTCGCCCGCCAGCCCGAGCTCGCCGGCCGCCTCCAGGTGCTGATGTGGATCGGCATCGCCTTCACCGAGGCGCTCGCGTTCATCGCGATCGCGACCCCGTTCATCTTCTAATCAGTCACTTCCCTAGTCTCGAAAGGGAGGCTCGATGATTAACGCAGTGATTCTCGCTGCTGCGGAGAACAGCGAACCGGCTCCGAGCCCGCTGATTCCCGCAGACTACGACATCATCTGGTCGGCGGTTATCTTCGTCGTCATCCTCATCGCATTCTGGAAGGTCTTCCTGCCCAAGATGCAGGTCATGCTCGATGAGCGTGCCGCTGCGATCGAGGGCAACATCGCCAAGGCCGACGAGGCGCAGGCCAAGGCCGAGGCCGCGCTGCAGGAGTACACCGCGCAGCTCGCCGGCGCCCGCCAGGAGGCCGGTGAGATCCGCGACGCAGCCCGCGCCGACGCCACCAAGATCGTGGCCAAGGCGAAGGAAGACGCGAACGCGGAGGCGGCTCGCATCGCCCAGACCGCTCAGGCCCAGATCGAGGCGGAGCGCCAGAGCGCCGTCGTCTCGCTGCGCAAGGAGGTCGGCTCGATCGCCATCGACCTCGCCTCGGGCGTGGTCGGCGAACAGCTCGGCGATGACGCCAAGGCCTCGGCCCTGGTCGACCGGTTCCTCGCCGATCTCGAGGCGTCAGAGAAGGCAGCCAACTGATGGGAAGCGCGTCACGCGAAGCTCTGGCCGCGGCGAAGGCGGCACTCGGCGGCAAGCTCGACGCGAGCACCGGCGCCGAGCTGCTCGCCGCGTCCGCGCAGATCGATGACTCGCAGGCGCTGCTCGCAGCCCTGTCGGACAGCTCGATCGAGGCCGAGGCCAAGGCGCAGCTCGTCGAGCGTCTCTTCGGAGGCCTCGGCGCAGGCGCCCGCGCGGTGCTCAGTGCCGCGGTCGGCCAGGCCTGGTCGAAGCCCGCAGAGCTGGTCGACGGCATCGAGGAGCTCGGCCTGCGCGCCGAGGCGATCGCCGTGCCCGACCTCGCCGACGAGCTGCTCACCGCCGCCGGCACGATCGACAGCAGCCACGAGCTCGAGCTCGCCATCGGCAACAAGCTCGGCGACGTGCAGGCCAAGGTCGCGCTCGTCGAGCGTCTCTTCGCCGGCAAGCTCTCGACCGGAGCCGTGAACGTCGTCCGCCATCTCGTCGCGAGCCCCCGCGGCCGTCGCGTCAGCTCCGCGCTGCGCGAGAGCGCACGCGTGGCAGCGGATCAGGGCGGCAGCGAGCTGGCCACGGTCACCGTCGCCTCTCCGCTGAACGAGGCGCAGCAGCACCGCATCTCGAGCCTGCTCGAGAAGAGCGCCGGTCGCCCCGTGCGCGTGACCACCGTCGTAGACCCCTCGCTGGTCGGCGGCGTTCGCATCCAAATCGGCGACGACGTGATCGACGGCAGCGTCCGGTCGCGTCTGGACGATCTACGCCTGCAACTGGCAGGCTAACGAATTCCCTTCGCCTGCAGCTTGCAGCCTGGCGACTTCATCCGGGGCGGCGCCTCGGTAGAGAACAAGAGAGAACGAAATGGCAGAACTCACCATCAGCCCCGATGAGATTCGGGACGCGCTGAAAGACTTCGCGGCCTCTTACGAGCCCAAGACCGCTGACAAGACCGAGGTCGGCACCGTCGTCGACGCCGCCGACGGCATCGCGCACGTCGCGGGCCTGCCCGGCGTCATGGCGAACGAGCTCGTGCGATTCGCCGACGGCACCCTGGGTCTCGCGCAGAACCTGGAAGAGAACGAGATCGGCGTCGTCGTGCTCGGCGAGTTCACCGGCATCGAGGAGGGCCAGCAGGTCACCCGCACCGGCGAGGTGCTCTCGGTGCCCGTGGGCGAGGGCTACCTCGGCCGCGTGGTCGACCCGCTCGGCAACCCGATCGACGGCCTCGGCGAGATCGGCGGCATCGAGGGCCGCCGCGCCCTCGAGCTGCAGGCCCCCGGCGTGATGCAGCGCAAGTCGGTGCACGAGCCCCTGCAGACCGGCATCAAGGCGATCGACGCCATGATCCCCGTCGGCCGCGGCCAGCGCCAGCTGATCATCGGCGACCGCCAGACCGGCAAGACCGC
>JBEBTD010000089.1:0-9597 GCA_040393965.1 Leucobacter soli
CGTCGCCGAAGGTGCAGATCATCGCGATGCCGGTGCCCTTGTCCTGCTGAGCGAGGTGGTGGGCGACGATGGGCACCTCCACGTCGAAGAGAGGGGTGCGCACGGTTCGGCCGAAGAGCGGCTGGTAGCGCTCGTCATCGGGGTGCGCGACCAGGGCCACGCAGGCGGCCAGCAGCTCGGGGCGTGTGGTGTCGATCAGGATGTCGCCCTCGCCGTCGGTGCGGTGGAAGGCGAGCGTGTGATAGGCGCTGGGCTGATCGCGATCCTCGAGCTCGGCCTGCGCGACAGCGGTGCGGAAGGTCACGTCCCACAGCGTCGGCGCCTGGGCCTGGTAGGCCTCGCCGCGCTCGACGTTGCGGATGAAGGCGAGCTGAGAGGCGCGCAGCGACTCCTCGCCGATGGTGCGGTAGGTCTGGTCCCAGTCCACCGACAGGCCGAGGGTGCGCCAGAGATCCTCGAACTGCTTCTCGTCTTCGACGGTGAGACGCTCGCAGAGCTCGATGAAGTTGCGGCGCGAGATCGGCTGCTGGTCGGCGGCCTTCACGCTCTTGCCGTCGCCGCCCTCGTGCGGCGGAACGAAGTCCGGCGCGTAGGGGAGCGAAGGGTCGCAGCGCACGCCGTAGTAGTTCTGCACGCGGCGCTCGGTGGGCAGGCCGTTGTCGTCCCAGCCCATCGGGTAGAAGACCCGCTTGCCGCGCATGCGCTGGTAGCGCGCCACCGTGTCGGTGTGGGTGTAGCTGAACACGTGGCCGACGTGCAGCGAGCCCGAAGCCGTGGGCGGGGGAGTGTCGATGCTGTAGACCGAGTCGCGATCGGCGCCCTCGCGATCGAAGCGATAGGTGCCCTGCTGCTCCCAGATCGCCCCCCACTTCTCTTCGAGGCCTTCGAGTTGGGGCTTGTCAGGGATCGCGCTCATGCGTGGGCTCCGGTTTCGCTATGGGCGGCACCGCGTGGTCGGCCCGGCGCGCCGGGTCTTGGTGCCTGAAGGTGAACCCTGCCATTCTAGTCGGGGACTCGGGAGTCCGGGGCGAAGCGGAGCGGTCGGGAGTGGAAGATGGTCGTGCGGATGAAGAGGCGGGTCGCGGCGAGGATCGGCGGAGGTGCGGCGATCCTCGCCCTCGCTCTGAGCGGAGGTGCGGCCACCGCCGCATCGGCGGCTCCTGAGCCGGATTCGGTCGAGGTGCAGTTGCTTGCGATCAGCGACTTCCACGGAAGGATCGAGTTCGCGCCGGCGGGAGGCGCGGCCGGCGCGGCCGTGCTCGCGGGCGCCGTGGCCCAGCAGCGCGCGGCGAACCCCGCCACGGTGTTCGTCTCGGCGGGTGACAACATCGGCGCTTCGACCTTCACCTCGTTCATCGCCGACGACGAGCCCACGATCGATGCGCTGCTCGCGGCCGGGCTCGACGCCTCCAACGTCGGCAACCACGAGTTCGATCGCGGTTGGAACGATCTGCGCGGCCGCGTGCTCGACCGCTACGGCGAGACCGGGTTCGGGCTCGGCGCCAACGTCTACGCGAAGGGCACGCGGACGCCCGTGCTCGACGAGTACGCGATCGTCGAGCGCGGCGGCGTGCGTATCGGCTTCATCGGCACGGTGACGGAGCAGACGGCGACCTCGGTCACGCCCGCCCTTGTCGCGGATCTCGATTTCGGCTCGCAGCTCGAGGCCGCGAACCGCGTCGCTGCGCAGATCGACGACCTCGTCGACCTCACGGTGCTGCTCGCGCACGACGGCTCGTTCTCCACCGATTGCGCCGCGATCGCGACCGAGACCAGCACCTTCGGCGAGCTCGCGAGGGAGGCTTCACCGCAGATCGACGCGATCGTCTCGGCGCACACGCACCTCTCCTACGATTGCGAGATCGCGGGTCGGCCGGTCGTGCAGCCCGGCGCCTTCGGCTCGGCCGTCGGGCGTATCTCGTTTGAGCTCGACGGCGCGAGCAAGCAGCTGCTCGGCGCGGATTCCGAAATGCTGCCGCTGCTCTCCTCGGAGGGGGAGGCGCTCTACCCGGTGGAGCCCGAGGTCGAACGCATCGTGGCGGATGCCGTCGCCGAGGCGGAGATCCGCGGTTCACGCTCTGTCGGTGCGATCAGCGCGGACATCCTGCGCGGCGGCAACCCGCCCGGCTCGGATCGGGGGGTCGAGTCGCCCCTCGGCAACCTGATCGCCGACATCACCCTCGACGCCGTGCGCGGCATGGGTGCGAGTGCCGACATCGGGGTCATCAACCCCGGCAGCCTCCGCGCGGATCTGCTCTACGGGAGCGACGGCACGGTCAGCTACCGGGACGTCGCGAGCGTGCAGCCGTTCGCGAACACGCTCGTCATCGTCGAGCTGAGCGGCGAGCAGCTGCGGCAGATGCTGGAGCAGCAGTGGTATGCGAGCGGAGAGACCGAGCTCAAGCGCCATCTCGCGATCTCGGAGGGATTCGAGTACCGCTACGATCCGGCCCTCCCTCGCGGCGAGCGCATCCTCGAGATGCGCCTGCTCGGCGCGCCGGTCGCACCCGAGGGGCGGTACGCGGTGGCGACCAACGCATTCCTCGCGAGCGGCGGCGACGGCTTCTCCGTCTTCACCGTGGGCGCGAACTCGACGGACACCGGGCGAAACGACCTGCAGGCCACGGTGGATCACTTCGCCGCGGCGGGCATCGTGGAGCCGCCCGCGGTGGGTCGGGCCACCCTCGTCGAGGATCGCCCGGCGCCGGATCCCGACGGCGGATCCGAGGGCGGCGCAGAACCCGCTGCCGGGGCCGACGGCGGTTCCCGAGATCCGCAAGGAGGCGGCTCGGCGGCCGGGGACCCGGACGGCGAGGGCCTCGGCCCGATCGCCGCAACGGGCTCCGAGCTCGGCGGCCCTGAGGGTCTCACGGCTTCCGGCGCCGTGGCCGCGATGCTGCTCGGCACTGCGCTGTTCGGCGCCGCGTTCGCGCTGAGAACGCCTCGGGCCCGGCCCGAACCGCCCGTCGATAGGCTGGAGGCATGAGCGCAGACGTGAACCGAGTACCGGAGCCCTCCTCATCGAAGGCGATGCCGCGAGGATCCGCCGTCGCGGTGCTGCTCGCGGTCGTGCTCGACGTCGCCCTCGTGCTCGTCTTCGCCGCAAGCGGACGGTCGCAGCACGGCGAAGCCGCGAGTCTCGCGGGTCTCTGGGAGACGGCCTGGCCTTTCCTTTTCGCGCTCGCCTTCACCTGGGCGGTCGCCCTGATCTGGCGGCGCCCCTTCGCCCTGCTGCGCAGCGGCCTGCCGGTATGGATCGGCACGGTCGTCTTCGGCATGCTGATGCGGGTGGCCTTCACCGACGGCGGAGCGGCGCTGCCGTTCGTGCTCGTCGCGACCGGTGTGCTCGGCGTCTTCCTGCTGGGCTGGCGAATCATCGCGCTGCTCGTGATGCGGCTCCGACGCGCGAGAGCCTGAGCGCCGGCCACTCGGCGAGATCGTTCAGCATCCCGCGATCGTGCGTCGACACCGCGACGGCGCAGGGGAGTGCGGCGAGCGCCTCGGTGAGCTCGTCGAGCAGCGCGATCGAGAGGTGGTTGCTCGGCTCGTCGAGCAGCAGCACGTCGGGCTGCTCGAGCAGGCAGAGGGCGAGGTCGAGCCGACGGCGCTGCCCGAGGGAGAGCGTGCCGACGGGCCGCGCGCGCTCCGAAGAGCCGAGCAGCCCGAGCTGCTCGAGGGGCACCGCGCGGGACTCGGGAAGCGCCCCTCGGGCGACGAGCTCGGCCGCCCGCTCCCGGTACAGCGAGGCCGCGCTGCGGCCGGCGAGCGCGGCCGAAGCGAGCTCGCTCTCCTGGGCGAGCAGCGAGATCCTCGCCCCGTCCCGCCGCAGCACCCTGCCCCCGCCGGGTTCGAGGCGACCGGCGAGCATCGCGAGCAGCGTCGACTTGCCGACGCCGTTCGACCCCCGGACCAGCAGACGCTCCCCGGCGCGCAGCGAGAGGCTCACGGGAGTCTCCAGCCGACCGGGCAGCGCGACTTCCTCGGCCGAGAGCAGGGCGCCTTGGACGCGCACCCGCCACTCGGGCACGGAGAGGCCGAGCGGCGGCTCGGGGATTTCCACCGTTCGTGCTTCGAGCAGCTGCTGGCGCCTCTTGACGTTCGTGACAAGGCCCGAGGCCCGCGTGGCCCGCTGATGCTTCCCCGTGCCCTTCGGCGGACGCCAGCCGTCGACGAGCCTCGCCCGCGCGGCCTCGAGCTCGTCCCGCAGACGCCGTTCGGTCTCGAGCTGCTCCTGGTACTGCTGTTCCCAGCGGGTCCGCTCCGCCTTCCGCGCGGCGAGCCATGCCTCGTAGCATCCGCCGAAGACGCGGGGTCGGCCGTCGGGGCTGGGATCCAGGTCGACGAAGGTCTCCGCGACGTCGCGCAGCAGTTGTCGCTCATGGCTCACGATGGCGAAACCGCCTGCCCGATTCCGGAGGCGCTCGGTGAGGAAGGCGAGCGCCTCCGCGTCGAGGTGATTGCTCGGCTCGTCGAGCAGCAGCAGCTCGGCGTCGCCGCCCAGCAGGCAGGCGAGCCTGACCCGGTAGCGCTGGCCGACCGAGAGCCCGCTCAGCGGATACTCCCGATCGGTCTCCGCTCCCAGCGCCTCGAGCGCGATCGTGACGCGGCGCTCCGCGTCCCAGGCATCGAGCGAGACTGCAGCGTCGAGCGCGCTCGCGTAGCGCTGTTCGGCCGCGGACGACTCCGGCCCGTTCCGCCCCGAGGCGAGCGCTTCGCCGGCACGATCCAGTTCTGCGAGGCAGTCGAGGGAGTCGCGGATCGCGAATGCGAGCGCGTCTCCGACCGTGCGGCCGTCGTGCGCGGGCAGATCCTGGGCGCCGAAGGCGATGCGGCCCTGCCGGTGGACGCTGCCGCCGAGAAGCTCGCCGGCGTCGGCCGAGCCGGCGAGGGCGTTGAGCAGGGTGGATTTGCCCCTGCCGTTCTCGCCTACGATCGCGACCCGGGAGTCGCGGTCGATGGCGAGGTCGAGGCCCAGGATCAGCGCGGTGCCGGCCCGGGCGAGGGTGAGGTCGCGCGCCGCGATCTGGGCCCGCGCGAATGATGGTGATGCGTGACGCATGCGGATGGTGCTTTCTTCGTTCATAGCACCCGGCGCGGCGGGGAGGCCGCGCGCAGAAGTGCAGGGATTCGGTCGCGGTGAGGCGACCGGATCAGATGAAGAAGTACAAGCGCATGCGAGACAGTCTAGCCGATGCGTCTGGAGCCGGGCCGCCGCGGTGGCGAGCCCGGCTCCAGCGATCGATGGGTTTACGAGGCGAGCAGACCGGGGAAGGCGTCGGTGTGGTCGGCGATCCAGGCGTCCACGGCGCCCTCGGGATCCCCCTCGAACTCATCGCTCGTGACCAGACCCTCGAGTGCGCCGTAGGCGGCGTCGTCGAGTTTGATCTGCTTGATCAGATCGGCGATCTCGGGGTAGTCGGCTGAGAAGCCGTCACGGGCGAGCACATGCAGGCCCTCGGGCTCGCCCATCGCCTGCAGCGGATCCTCGAGGTCGCGCAGATCGTAGTCGTTGTACGCCCAGAACGGACGCCACAGCGTGACGACCACTTCCTCCTCATTCTCCATTTTTTCGCCGAGCACCGTCAGCATCGCGGCGGTCGAGGAGGTGACGAGCGTGTAATCGTCTTCGAGCCCATAGGCGGGCATCATCGAGTTCTGGGTGACGGACGTCAGGCCGGCGCCGGGCTCGATGCCGATGATCTCACCATCGAACAGTCCGGCGTTCTCCTGCAGTTCTTCGAGCGAGGTGATCGAGGAGTAGCTCGGCACTGCGATGGTCAGCACGGCGCCGTCGTAGTATGTGGTGAGGTCTTCGAGGGAATCCTTGTAGTCTTCCCAGTACTCGATCTGGGTCACCTCGGGCCAGGCTGAGGCATGCAGATCGACATCTCCCTGAGAGAGGCCGGCGTAGAGCGGCCCGTTGTCCGTCAGGTCAGTGATCTCCACCGCCTGATCCATCTTTTCCAGCTGATCCTTGAGCAGGTAGGCGAGGCTCTCGCCGTCCGTCCAGCCGGCGACGTAGGCCACCTTAATGGCTTCGCCCGCGGCGGCGCCGCTGTTGCCGTCGTCGGCCGAGGTGTCTGCTCCGGCCGAGCATCCGGCCAGGGCGAGCAAGGCCGCCGTGCTGAGGGTAAGGGCTCCGGTTATACGCTTCTTCATCATTCTGTTCCTTCTCTTTTGTGTGGAGCGGTCTGGGGGGGGTCATGCGCGCGCGGCGCCGTTCCGACGTGAACGTGCGATCGACAGGAGTGACTTCGGGTGATTTGCGGGATTTCCGAGCGCGGCGGTGAGGCGATCGAGGAATATCGCGATTACCACAATGCTGAGACCGGCCTCGACGCCCTGGGGGAGTCGCTGGGTTTGCACGGCCATCACGACGTCTTTGCCGAGCCCCTCGGCCCCGACGAAGCCCGCGAGCACAACCATGGACAGCGAAAGCATGATGACTTGGTTGATCCCGGCCATGATCGTCGGAATCGCGAGGGGCAGCTGGACACCGCGGAGGATCTGGCCCGGGGTGGCTCCGAACGCGTACCCGGCCTCCACGGTCTCCGCATCGACGCCGCGGATCCCGAGCTCCGTGAACCTCACCCCCGGGGGCATGGCGAAGAGCACCGTCGCGAACACGCCAGGGGCATAGCCCAGATTGAAGAACAGCACTGCCGGAATGAGCCAGACGAAGGCTGGCATGGTCTGCATGAAGTCGAGAATCGGGCGCAGGGCGGCGCTGACGCGGTCGTTTCGCGCCGCCCAGATACCGAGCGGGACCGCAAGGAGCACCGAGACGAGCGTGGCGATGACCACCAGGCTGAGCGTCTGCATTGCGCTCTCCCAGAAGCCCATCGAGGCGACGAGCAGAAAGCCGAGGGCGATACCTATCGCGAGTCGCCAGGAGCGCAGCGTCCAAGCGAGGAGCGCGAAGCACAGGATCATCAACGGATACGGCACCCAGAGGAGCCCGTCTGCCAGGCCTTGCGCGGCGCCTTTGAATACGAGCGTGAAGAATTCGAGCAGCCAGTCGAAGGTGGTGCGGAACCAGTCGAGCGCCAGCTTCACCCCGTCTCCGATCGGAATACGCGGGAGTTCCATGTTCATGCGCGGTGTTCCTCGCTTTCGGCGAGCGTCTCGGTGATGGTGTCGGCGGGTACATCAGGTGCCGGCTCGATCAGCGGGATCTCCATGGTGGTGGCGGGCAAGTCGGCGAGCGCGGCGAGAAGCGTCACCCGAGGGACGACCCCGACCAGGCGGCCGTGGGCGTCGACGACCGCGACTGGCAACGGGCTTTCGGCGGCGTACTCGAAGAGATCGGCGATGAGTCGATCCTGAGTGACGACTCCTGGTGTGGGGCGGAGACGTTCGGTGAGATCGGTGCTGCCCTCGCGCACCTGGCGCAGGACATCCTTGTCGCGCACCACGCCGAGCAGCTCGCGTTTCGCCGTGGTGACGAAGCATGCGGAGGTCTGCATGTCTCGCATGAGCTTGAGTGCTGCACGCGGGCCTGCAGAGGCGAACAGCACGGCATGCGGCGGCTCCATTACGTCGCCTGCGGTGAGCACGCGGGCGCGATCCACGTCTTGCACGAACTGGGCAACGTAATCGTTGGCGGGATCGGTGAGAATCTCATTCGGAGTGCCGATCTGGACGATCCGGCCGTCCCTCATCACGGCGATCCGGTCGCCGAGGAACATCGCTTCGTTGAGATCGTGGGTGATGAAGACGATGGTCTTGCCGAGCTCCTGCTGCAACTCGACGAGTTGCTCCTGCATCTCCCTTCGGATGAGGGGGTCGAGGGCGGAAAAGGCCTCGTCCATCAGCAACACTTCGGTGTCGGCCGCGAGGGCGCGTGCGATGCCCACGCGCTGCTGCATACCTCCCGACAGCTCGCTCGGCATGCTGTCGGCCCAGTCGCGTAATCCGACTCGGTCGAGCCAGTACTCGGCACGTTCGCGGCGTGCTTCCGCTGGCACGTCTTGGAGCTTCAGGCCATAGGCCACATTGTCGAGCACGCTTCGATGGGGGAGCAGCGCAAAGTGCTGGAACACCATCGACATTCGTGTGCGTCGGAGGTCCCGCAGTTGCTTCGCATCACGGCCCACGACCTCCTCGCCAAGCACGTTGATCGAGCCGTCAGTCGTCGGGTTCAGGCCGTTCAGCATGCGTATCAGGGTGGACTTGCCGGAGCCAGAAAGTCCCATCACCACGAAGATTTCGCCCCGGTTCACGGTGAACGACGCGTCGATCACCGCAGCCGTGCCGAATGGGCTGACCTCGTCTCGGCTCGCACCGGCCTTCAAGCGGCTGACGGCCTCATTGGGGCGCTTGCCGAAGACCTTGTACGCGTGGCTCACCGTGACGGCGGGGGCGTCACCATCGACCGGGTTCGGGGGAGACTCGGGGGTTTGGCGCTGGGCAACACTCACACTACTTCTCCTCAAACTATCGTGGTCGATCGTGCGGGTACGCCGAATGGGCACCGCGATGGCGCAACGGCGATCGGGATCACCGATCGGGCGGCCTCACGAAAGGCCAGAATCATCTATTGCGGAGACGGGGAAACATGAAAGTCCGCCTCAACGCTGTCTTCGACGCTAGCAAGGGCGCTGTGGAGACCGCAAGGCGGCAGCGGCTCAAAACCAGTCCATTTTGCTCAGGAAACTGCGCCTGAACTGGCTTTTTGCAAGGACGCCATCGTTACCCATCCGTTACCCGGCGGGTGATACGGGCCGAGAACGACTCAGGGTCGGCACGGTCGATCCTTGCATTAGACTGGGAGGTAGTGACTGCGATCCGGCCATCACCGGGGAGTCTTCGGAAGAACCGCGGCGAGCGAGCGATGTGCGAAGGGCACGGAGCGAACGATCCGCTCAGTAGAACCGAACGGGGACGGCCCGTTATAGCCAAATGAAGGGGTGCGAGCCACGTCGTTTATCGACGGGGGTCGCGCAAGCGGGGTGGTACCGCGGGTGAGGGCGTCGTCCCAGCTCGTCCCGGCAGGCAGATGCTGTGATGATGACCCAGAGGACACCATGACCTACCCCAAGCAGCCGACCGATGCGGCAGCCGCGAAGCAGCCGAAGCACGCCGCCCCCCGAGAGGTCTCGGGCGTCGAGCCGTCGCCGTCGTTCCCCGCCATCGAGCGCGAGGTGCTCGACTTCTGGCGGGCCGACGACACCTTCCGCGAGTCGATCCGCCGCCGCGAGGGTTGCGAGGAGTGGGTGTTCAACGACGGACCGCCTTTCGCCAACGGCCTGCCGCACTACGGCCACCTGCTCACCGGCTACGCCAAGGACGTCTTCCCGCGCTTCCAGACCATGCGCGGCAAGAAGGTCGAGCGCCGCTTCGGATGGGACACCCACGGCCTCCCCGCCGAGCTCGAAGCGATGAAGCAGCTCGGCCTCACCGAGAAGAGCGAGATCGAGGAGATGGGCATCGACGTCTTCAACAAGAAGGCGCGCGAGTCGGTGCTGTTCTACACGAAGGAATGGGAGGAGTACGTCACCCGCCAGGCCCGCTGGGTCGACTTCGAGAACGACTACAAGACCCTCAACCTGAGCTTCATGGAGAGCGTGCTCTGGGCCTTCAAGCAGCTCTACGACA
>JBEBTD010000090.1:0-9478 GCA_040393965.1 Leucobacter soli
CGGCGTAGCGCAGCGGGCCCTGCGAGAGGTCGAGGATCTCGTCGGAGTGGTAGCCGGCGAGGGCGACCTCGCTCGTGCCGGTGAGAAAGAGATCCTGCTGGGGCAGGTGGTAGACCTCGTCGGCGTGCTCGCCGAGGAACCCGGTGCCCTGCATGATCTCGGGCTTCACGAGCGTCGGCGGGATGAGGGGCACGAAGCCGGCGGCGAGCGCCTGGTCGAGGGCGAGGCTCATGAGTGCGAGCTCGAGGCGCGCGCCGACGCCCTTCAAGAAGTAGAAGCGGGCGCCGGAGACCTTGGCCCCGCGCTGCATGTCGATCGCGTCGAGCATCTCGCCGAGCTCGAGATGGTCGCGCGGCTCGAAGTCGAAGTTCGGCACCTCGCCGACCTCGCGCAGGGTGACGAAGTTCTCTTCGCCACCGGCGGGCACGCCCTCGATCACGATGTTCTCGATGCGGCTCGCGGCAGCCTCGAACTCGGCCTCGGTCTCGCGCACCCGAGCCTCGGCGGCCTTGACGCCGGCGGCGAGCTCCTGCGCCTTCGCGATGAGGGCAGGCTTGTCTTCCTTCGAGGCGGCCTTGACCTGCTTGCCGAACTGGTTCTGCTCGGCGCGCAGCGTCTCGAACTCGCCGAGCGCTGCGCGACGGGCCTCGTCGGCGGAGATCGCCTGGTCGACGAGCGATTCGTCGTTGCCGCGTGCTCGTTGCGAGCGCTTGATGGTCTCGGGTTCGTTGCGCAGCAGCAGGGGATCGATCACCCCACCAGTCTAGCCATCGCGCCGTGGGAACAGCCTGTTCGCCGGGCGAGCGCGATCCTCGTGGCGACGGCGAGAACGGGCGAGGATCGCGGGTAACGTGGTTGCATGCCCAATGCACAGCCCCGCGCAGCTGTCGTCTACCACCCGTTGAAGACGGATCTGCCGGGCTTGCGCACCGCCGTGAACCGCTACGAGGCTCGCGCGGGCTGGGCGAAGACCGGCTGGTACCCGACCGACGAGGCGGATGCGGGCATCGCGGCGACGCGGCGCGCTCTCGCTGAGGGGGCAAGCCTCGTGCTCGCCTCGGGCGGCGACGGCACGGTGCGCGCGGTCTCGGAGGTGCTGCGCGGCACCGGAGTACCGGTCGCGGTGGTGCCGCAGGGCACCGGCAATCTGCTGGCCCGCAACCTCGGCATGCCGCTCGGAGACATCGAGGAGGCGACGCGCGCCGCCTTCTTCGGCCGCAACCGTCCGATCGATCTGGGCGTGATCACGATCACCCGCCCCGACGAGGGCGAGGACGAGCACGTCTTCCTCGTGCTGGCCGGTATGGGCCTCGACGCACGGGCGATCACGGCGACCCGATCCTCGCTCAAGAAGAGGGTGGGCTGGCTGGCCTACGTCGATGCGGGCATGCGCACCATGCTGGGCGACGAGCCGCTCTCGATCCACTACTCGGTCGACGGGGCGCCCGTGAAGACGCTCACCGTGTTCACCGTGATGATCGGCAACTGCGGTCTGCTGCCGGGCGGAGTGCTGCTGATCCCGGAGGCCGAGCTCGACGACGGCATGCTCGACGTGGTCGCGCTGCGGCCGCTCGGCGCGTTCTCCTGGCTGCGCATCTGGCACAAGATCGGCTGGGAGAACGGCGTGCTGCGCAAGACCAGAACCGGCCGAAAGATGATCGACCTCGTCAACGACACCCGGTCAGTCACCTATACCCGGGCGAAACGGTATGCGCTCTCCGTGTCGCACCCCGAGCCCATCCAGCTCGACGGCGACGACTTCGGTCTCGCCCTCGCCGCCCACGGCACCGTCGACCCCGCCGCACTCGTCGTGCGCGTGCTTGGCGCGTGGGAGCCGACCATATAGCCCGAGAGCGATCGTGGCGGTGTGCGACTTCGCGCTGAGCGGCCGGGGCAGGGGCGCGGCATCCATCGGGGCTACTCCTGCTCCGTCGGGGCGCCGCCGTCGCGGTTCTGCTCGGCAGGACGAGGATCGCCGCCCCCGTCGTGGAGCCACCGCGATCTGCGGAAAACGCTACGCGTCTCCCCCCGAGCAGATCGCGCGCAGCCAATCGCGGGCCTCGATGAAGGCCTCGTTGTCGTGCTCGTCGCGCGTGGTCGCAGCCACTCGGTCGGCGCGCTGGTACGAGCCCAGGAACACGACGCGCGGGCTGAAGCGCTTCACGCCGAGCAGGGCGTCGGCGACGCGCTCGTCGCGCGCATGCCCCTCGGCGTCGATCACGAAGCGGTAGCGGCCCATCCGGTCGCCGATGGGCCGCGACGCGAGCAGGGTCAGGTTGACGCCGCGCGTCGCGAACTGTTCGAGCAACTCGAGCAGCGCGCCCGGGCGATCGTTAGGCAGCTCGACGATGAGGCTCGTCTTGTCGGCCCCGGTGGGCTCGCCGAGCGCTGCGGTGCGGCTCACCAGCACGAAGCGGGTGACGGCGTCGGGGTTCTCCGCGATGCCCTCGGCGAGCACCTCGACGTCGTAGTGCTGCTCGATGCCGGGGGGCGCGATCGCCGCGTCGACGCCCTTCTCGAGATCGAAGAGGTCGGCCGCGGCCTGCACGTTCGAGGTGGCGGGCAGGTGGCGGTGCCTCGGCACCTGATCGTCGAGCCAGGCCCGGCACTGCCCGTAGGCCACGGGATGCCCGGCGACCACGCTGATGTCCTCGAGCCCGGTACCGGGTCGAGCGACGAGCACGAAGCTCACCGGCACGAGGTACTCCCCGATGATCTGCAGGCCCGGGATGGTCGCGAGCGCATCCTGCGCGACCGTCACGCCGCCGTCGACCGAGTTCTCGATCGCGATCATCGCGGCGTCACTGAAACCGGTGACGACGTCGTTCAGCGCCTCGCCGATGTTCGCGACCGGCGCCCACTCCTGCCCCTCGGCCTCCGGCACCTGGCGCAGCGCGGCCTCGGTGAAGGTCCCGGCCGGGCCCAGATAGCTGTAGCGACGCGGCGTGGCGGGTGTCTCGGGCATGGGAACAAGCCTACCGCGCGGTCGGGCGACGGCTTCTCGCATTCGGCGGCCTCTCGCATTCGACCGGGGCCGGGTACCGACGAGGATCGGCCTCCGTCCTCGACCGCCCCCTCTCGGCCCCGCGCTCCGCTCAGCCGGTCGGTGCTGTCGCCGCGGCGACCAGGCGCTGGGCGGCTGCCTGCACTTCGACGAGATGCTCGGGGCCCCGGAACGATTCGGCGTACACCTTCATCACGTCTTCCGTGCCGCTCGGCCGAGCCGCGAACCAGGCGTGCTCGGTCTGCACCTTGAGCCCGCCGATGGCGGCGCCGTTGCCGGGGGCCTCGGTGAGCACGGCGACGATCGGGTCGCCGGCGAGTTCGGTTTCGGTGACCGCATCGGACGACAGCGCCGAGAGCGCCGCCTTCTGCTCGGGAGAGGCCGGCGCGTCGACGCGGGCGTAGGCCGGTGCGCCGAAGCGCTCGGTCAGCTCCCGATAGCGCTCGCTCGGCGACTGTCCGGTCACGGCCTGGATCTCAGCCGCGAGCAGTGCGAGCAGGATGCCGTCTTTGTCGGTGCTGAACGCCCGACCGTCGAAGCCCAGGAACGAGGCCCCGGCGCTCTCCTCCCCGCCGAACACGACGCTGCCGTCGACGAAGCCCGGCACGAACCATTTGAAGCCGACCGGTACCTCGACGAGTCGGCGCCCGTGCGAGGCCACGACCCGATCGATGATCGCCGAGGAGACGAGCGTCTTGCCGACGCCCCCCTCCGCCGGCCAGTCGGGCCGGTGCGTGAGCAGGTAGTCGATGGCGACGGCGAGGAAATGATTGGGGTTCATGAGGCCGGCGTCTCGGGTGACGATGCCGTGACGGTCGGCATCGGCGTCGTTGCCGGTGACGAGATCGAAGTCGTCGCGGTAGACGGCCACGGTCTGCATGGCGTGCGACGAGCTCGGATCCATGCGGATCTTGCCGTCCCAGTCGAGGTGCATGAAGGCCCAGCGGGGATCGACGCCGGGGCCGAGCACGGTGAGGTCGAGTTCGTAGCGGTCGCGGATGGCCGCCCAGTAGGCGGTGCTCGCCCCGCCGAGCGGATGCGCTCCGATGCGCACGCCTGCGCGCCGGATCGCGGACATGTCGATCGCGCCCTCGAGCGCGTCGACGTACTCGCCGAGGAAGTCGTAGCGTCCGACGGGAGCGGCTTCGCCCTCCGCCTCGAGCAGCGCCCGCCATTCGCCGCTCTCGAGCAGCTCGTTGGCGCGAGCGGCGATGCGGCCCGTGGCATCGGTGTCGGCTGCGCCCCCGTGCGGAGGGTTGTACTTGAACCCGCCGTCGGCCGGCGGATTGTGGCTGGGGGTGACGACCACGCCGTCGGCCCGGCTGGGATCGTCGGCGTCGGCCCCCTGGCGCAGCGCGTGATTATGCGCGAGGATCGCCCGGCTCAGCGCCGGGGTCGGCACGAAGGCCTCGTCTCCGCTGCCCGCGGGCAGGAGCACGTGCACGCCCGACGCCGAGAGCACGCGCTCGGCCACCCGCATCGCGGGTTCGCTCAGCGCATGAGTGTCGCCCCCGAGGAAGAGCGGCCCGCGGATGCCCTGCTCGGCGCGGAACTCGGAGATCGCCCGGCTGATCGCCGCGATGTGCGCCTCGTTGAAGGAGCCGCTCAACGACGTGCCCCGATGACCGGAGGTGCCGAAGACCACCCGCTGGCCCGGCACGGCGGGGTCGGGCACGATCTCGGAGAACGCCGCGCGCAGGGCGTCGAGGTCGACGAGGTCGTCATTCTGAGGCAGCTGCCCGGCTCGTTCGTGCATGCAGCCAGTCTGCCATGCACCGCCGACACCGGGAGGGCCCGGGCCAGCCTCGGCGCTCACCTCACGATCGCGCATCGACCATTGTGACTGTCGGTGGTCGCGGGTAGCGTCGAAGCACGATCGAGGAGAGAGGTCGGCGCCATGAACGACGAGACGCCTTCGGCACCCCCGCCCGAGCAGGCCGGCCGAGCCCCCAGATGGCTCTGGCCGCTCGTGACGGTCATCGCGATCCTCGTCGTCGCCCTCGCTGTCGTCGCGATCCTGCTCTTCGGCGGTGCGAACCGGTCGGCCGAGCCCGATTCCGAGCCGGGCAGCTCGCAGACCCCGCCGCCGAGCACCCCGCCCGCGACAGAGCAGCCGAGCCCCGAGCCGAGCGAACCGGCCCCGGCGGTCGTCATCCCCGACTGCGCAACGCTCAACCCGCCGGCGCAGGCCTTCAACGACGAGTTCGTGGGCGGAGTCGACAGCGAGATCGAGCACGGCGAGATCGGGCTCGACCGATTCGGCGATGTTTTCGGCCCCGCCGCCCAAGCGGCGATGGATCGAGCCGAGAACGCGCGGGGCTGCCTCTACGTGTTCAGCTTCCACGACGGTCTTCGCCAATACGTCGGGGAACTGGGCGAGGCCGGGCGAGCGCCGCTGATCGCAGCCCTCGAGGCCGACGCCGACTTCGCCGAGAGCTCCTACCGAGGCGCGCGCGTCTTCACCTGGGAGCGACCCACTCCGGCCGACGCCCCGATGCGCGGCACCGACTACACCGTGCACATCTTCATCGGCGATGTGTGGATGTCGACGTACAGCATGATGCCGCCCGAGGAGTACGGCTACCCCTCGATCGACGCGATCCTCGACGCGAACCCCTGGCTTGCGGAGTAGCCCCGTAACCGTGCGTTCACAGCTCCCGCGTAGGCTGGTCGCATGAGCGAAGAAGCGGTCACCACCACGAACAGCGACCTCGAAGCGGCGGCGGACGGGCGCGGGCGCATCGAATGCTGGCTCACCGACATGGACGGCGTGCTCGTGCGCGAGAATCGGGCCATTCCGGGCGCCGCCGAACTCATCGCGCACTGGACGGAGACCGAACGGCCGTTCCTCGTGCTCACCAACAACTCCATCTTCACCGCGCGTGATCTGAGCGCGCGCCTCGCCGCTTCCGGTCTCGTCGTGCCCGAGGATCGCATCTGGACGAGCGCGCTCGCGACGGCGGCCTTCCTCAAGCAGCAGAAGCCCGGCGGCAGCGCCTTCGTCGTGGGCGAGGCGGGCATCCTGACCGCGCTGCACGACGCCGGTTTCGTGATGACCGAGGCGAATCCCGATTTCGTCGTGGTCGGCGAGACCCGCAACTACAGCTTCGAGGCCATCACCAAGGCGATCCGCCTCATCAACGGCGGCGCGCGCTTCATCTCGACCAACCCCGACGCGACCGGGCCGAGCCCCGAAGGCCCGCTCCCCGCGACCGGGGCGATCAATGCCCTCATCACCAAGGCCACCGGCAAGGAGCCCTACATCGTGGGCAAGCCGAACCCGATGATGTTCCGCTCGGCGCTCAACAAGATCGGCGCGCATTCGCACAACACGGCGATGATCGGCGACCGCATGGACACCGATGTGGTCGCCGGTATGGAGGCCGGCCTGCACACGATCCTCGTGCTCACCGGAATCAGCGACCCGGCCGAGATCGAACGCTTCCCCTTCCGCCCCGACGAGGTGCTGAACTCGGTCGCCGACCTGCTCTGAGTGGCGGCGGCACGGGCGCGGGCGCGGGGCGAGCCTGGCCGGGCGCTGAGGCCCGCGACAACGCGTCCGGCCAGTAACCGCCCCTCCCGGCATGCAGAAAGGGCATCAAGTGACCGGCTGCGATAAAGGGACCGAGCCGGGCCGGGGCGGGGCGCGGAGGGGCCGGGGCGGGGACTCGCGGGGCGCGAGTGGGGTCGCGGGGATGCGGGCCGGGACTCGCGGGATCCGGGCGGGCTCGCGACGCCCGGCGCGCGGGCGCGAGCCCGCGCGGGAGCGGCCCCCTACTGCGGGTCGAGCCCCAGGTCGGCGAGACCGATGGCGTAGCGGTACTCGTAACCGGCCGCCTCGATGCGCTCCTTGGCGGGCGCCTGACGGTCGACGACCACCGCGACGCCGGCGACGATCGCGCCGACCTTCTCGAGCGCCTCGATCGCCTTGAGCGGCGAGCCGCCGGTCGTCGAGGTGTCCTCGACCACGATCACGCGCTTGCCGTCGAGGTCGGGGCCTTCGACCTGGCGGCCGCGGCCGTGATCCTTGGGCTCCTTGCGCACGACGAAGGAGTCGTAGGTCTCTCCGCGGGCGACGCCCTGGTGCATGATCGCCGAGGCGATGGGGTCGGCGCCCATCGTGAGGCCTCCCACCGCGACCACGCCGTCGACGTCGTCGATCAGGTCGAGCATGACCTGCCCGATGAGCGGCGCCGCGCGGTGGTCGAGCGACAGCTTGCGCAGATCGATGTAGTACGTGGCCTTCTTGCCGCTCGTGAGCGTGAAGTCGCCGTGGAAGACGGCCTCGTTCTTGATGAGTTCGATCAGCTGTTCTTTTGCGGTCGGCATGGGTACGAGTTTAGGGCGTGTGCGCCCTGTTCACTTCCGGCGCAGCTTGCGCACGAGCATCTGCCCGAGGATGAACGCCAGGTAGAGCGAGAAGAGCACGTTCGCGATAAAGGGGTCGAGCAGGGTCGCGAGCACGGAGCTGAACGGCACGCAGACGCATGCGGCGAGGCCGACGATCAGTGCGGCGCGCAGGTCGACGTTGCCGCGACGGGCGTTGCCGAGCGTGCCGGAGATGGAGCCCGGGATCATCATGACGAGCGAGCTGCCCTTCGCGACGAGATCGTTCGAGCCGAAGAAGAACATCATGACCGGCACGACGATGACGCCGCCGCCGACCCCGAGCACGCCGGAGAGGGTGCCGGTGAGGAAGCCCGTCAGCACGAGCATGAGGGCCACCGCCCAGTCGAGGCCGATCTGATCCTCGCGCTGCGGCACGACGAGCCACAGGCTCACGATGACGACCGCGAGGAATCCCATGAAGCCCCACTGGATCGCCCCGACCGGCAGCCGGGCGAGCAGGTAGGTGCCGAGCTGCGCGCCCGCGACGATGCCGACGGCGAGGCAGAGCGCGGCGATCCAGTCGACGTTCCCCTGCACGGCGTAGCTGATCGCGCCCACTACCGCGGTGGGCAGGATCGCGGCGACCGAGGTGCCCGCGGCGAGCTTCTGAGGCATGCCCAGCCAGATGGCGAGGGCCGGCACGATGATGGTGCCGCCTCCGATGCCGAAGAGCCCCGAGAGCAGGCCCGCGGCGAGGCCGACGAGGACGAGCGGGAGGATGCCGGGACGGGAGGAAGGATTCATGTACGTCTTCTGATCGGTGTCGGGTGTGTGGTCTGGTGGGCTCCTGGGCGCTGCTCAGCCCGAGGCGGGCACGACTGCGGCGGAGCCGTCGGAACGAGGATCGCTCGCAGCGAGATAGCCGCCGCCCTCGACGCGGATGAGGTTCGAGTGGCCGAGATCCTCGCTGTGGCGCGGCACAATCCGCAGCTCGAAGCCTACCCCGGCGAGCGAGCGCCGCACCTGTTCGGGCACGTCCTCCTCGACGGTCGCGCGCACGATTCCGGCGGCGTCGGGCTCCTCGACGATCCATCGCGGCGCATGCGTCGCCTGTGCCGGGTCTGCGCCCGCGAGCGAGCGCAGCAGCAGCTGGGCGTGGATCTGCGGTTGCGCCGAACCGCCCATCGTCGCGGGTACGAGGATCGGCTCGTCGCCGCGCAGCACGAGCACCGGCATGAGCGTGTGCCTCGGCCGCTTGCCGGGCGCGAAGGCGTTGGGGGAGGCGGGGTCGAGGGAGAAGGAGGTGCCCCGGTTCTGGAAGAGGATGCCCGTCTCGGGCTCGAGGATCGCGGCGCCGAACGCGTAATAGACGGAGTTGATGAGCGAGACCGACCAGCCGTCGGCGCTCGTGGCGCTCAAGCCGACCGTGTCGCCGGTCGGCTTGGGATCGCCGGGACGCGTCCCGACGGGCGCGGACTGCTCGATCAGATCGTCGCCGCCCAGGCCGCCGAACCGTGGATCCGCGAGCCACGCGGCACGCACGGCGTTGCCGTCGCGCAGCGCCAGCGCGAGCCGGCCCGCGCCGTCGCCGAGCGGATCCTCGATGCCCGCCTCCACGGCGAGCAGTGCGCGGAGCAGGATGAAGCCGGAGGTGTTCGGCGGCCCGGTCAGCACCCGGAGCCCGGCGAAGTCGCGCTCGAGCGGGCGATCCCAGAACGGCCGGTAGGAGCTCGCGTCCGCGAGCGAGATCCTCGAGCCGAGCCTTGCCAGCCCCGCCACCCATCGTCGCGCCAGTTCGCCCTCGTAGAATTCGTCGGCGCCGTGCTCGGCGAGCCGGCGCAGCGAGGCCGCGAGCGCGGGCTGCACGAGCGGCTGCCCCTCCAGCAACGGCTCGCCGTCGGGGAAGAAGACCCCTGAAGCCCCCTCGTCCGCGAGCATCTCCCCGCGAAGGGCGACGAGCGCATTCGCGACCGAGCGCGCAGTCGGATGCCCGCTCTCGGCAAGCCCGATCGCTGCCTCGAGATGCTGAGCCCAGCCGCGCTTCGCGCCGAGCTCGTGCAGCGCCTGCCAGCCGCGCACCCCGCCCGGAACCGTCACGGTGTCGATGCCTCGCACGGGCAGGCGATCCCCGTGCGTCGAGCGCAG
>JBEBTD010000091.1:0-9378 GCA_040393965.1 Leucobacter soli
AAAGGGGGCTGACTGTAAATCAGCTGGCTATGCCTACGGGGGTTCGAATCCCTCATCCGCCACAGTGAAAGAGCCCCGCACCGTCTCAGGTGCGGGGCTCTTTCTCGTCGGCGCGAACTCCGCTGGAGCTGGATCGCTTCCCTTCCGGCTACCCGTAGGGGTTGACGGTGGGCTCGTGATCCTCGAGATCGCGGATCAGCGCAGGGTCTTCATCGCCTTTGCGGGGATCCTCGTCGCCGCGGAAGGTCTCCTCGGCGCCGTCCAGCACCGGCTCGTCGATGGTCTCTTCAGGCACTTTGCTCATGATCGTCCTCCTCGGGTCGGGCACCAATGTAACTCGACCGAGAACCGATCGGCGAGGGGGTTGCGGCAGCCCCCGCGCATGCGTATAACAGGGGTCTCTCCGAGTGCGTACGCTAGAGGCGTTCCGGCCTGTAGTGGGGCAGAGGGACGGTGTTCTCGAGGAAGTCGAGCGGATCCGCCTTCGCCGTGACGGCACCAGTGACGGCCGGAACCGGTGCATAGGCGGCCGAAGCCGTGGTCCATGCCTGTCGACGTTCTTCAAGAATCTCCTCGACCGTGAATTCCTGCTCATGCTCCATCGCTGCGCTCCTCTGTAGACGGAATCTCAGTATGGGCGGTGGCGGTCTTCGCGAACAGGGCTGGTACCCCCGCTGCCCGCGGAGTATGCTTGACTGCTCGTCTCGCCTTCGCCCAGGTTCCCGGGGCGTCCTGCGCGGGTTCGGGCGCCGGTGAGCCGGCGAACGCCGCAGCGACCGGCACCGCTACCAGCCCTGCCGAAAGGCGAACCGTCCGTCGATGAAGACGTCGATGTACGACGCGCCCCCGTCGACGAGCTGTTGGGCGATGAACCGCACCGAGACCATGTGCTTCTCCTCCGACCCGACCTCGAAGTCGAACACGTTCGGCATGACGATCCCCAGGTTGCCTCCGCTGTCGACCACGACAGCTCCGTCGACGCTGATCGTGATGCGGTTCCGGATCCCGGCGACGCTCACCGCGACCTCGTATCGTTCCTGTACGCCGACGTTGAAGGTGAAAGATGCGGACATGGCTGCCACTCAACCATGATCCGGGCGTCTCCGCGGGGAGCCGGCATCATGCGTCGGCGACCCACCAGCGCCCGCCCAGCCCACGGGCGTAGGCTGGTCTGGTGCCCCGTTCCCTTCGCATCTTCGCGCCTGCGGCCCTGCTCGCGGCGGCGCTCGCAACCCTGATGCTCGGACTCGCCATCGGCGGAGCGGCGGCCGAGCGCAGCCTCGCCGATCCCGGCGATATCGTGCGCTACGGCGTGCCTGTGGCGCGCATGTTCGTGAACCTCGGCATGGCGGGCATGATCGGCTCGCTCGTGATGGCGGTCTGGGCGCTCGCGGCCGAGAAGCCCGAAGCCCGCGTCGCCATGGACGTCGCCTCGGGAAGCGCCGCCGTGCTCACGGTCGCGGCGACCGCGACGCTCGTCTTCACCTTCGCCGATGTGTGGGGGCGCCCGCTCTCCGGTGACGCGACCTTCGGTGCCGGCCTCGCCCAGTTCGCGACCGGCATCGAGCTCGGGCAGTTCTGGCTGATCGAGGTGCTGCTGGCCGCGGTGACGACGGTGCTGTGCTTCGCGGTGCGCGACCGACGGATGGTGCTGCTGACGCTCGTCGTCGCCCTGGCCACGACGCTGCCGCTCGCCTCGCAGGGGCACGCTGCGGGGGCTTCCGGCCACGCGCAGGCCGTGAACTCGCTGCTCGTGCACCTCGTCGGTGCGGCGGTGTGGCTCGGGGGTCTGATGCTGCTGGTCTTCCTCGCGAAGACCGTCGACCGGGCAAGGCTCGCGATCCTCGTCGAGCGCTACAGCTCCCTCGCCCTGCTCGCCTTCGTCGGGGTGAGCGCATCCGGCGTCGTGAGCGCGTGGCTGCGCGTCGGCGACACCGAGCAGCTCTTCGGCAGCGGCTACGGGCGGATCGTGCTGTTGAAGGTGGCGGCGCTCGTCGTGCTCGGCATCTTCGGCGCGCTGTGGCGGCGCAAGGCGATCCGCGAGATCCCCGGTGAACGGGGCGGTCGCTTCTTCGCGGCCCTCGTCGTCGCCGAGCTCGCTATCATGGGCGTCGCGAGCGGCCTGGCGGCGGCGCTCGGCCGCACGGCCACCCCCGTCGCTCTTGAGTCGGCTCGCGAGACGGGCAGCCTCACGGTGTCGCCCGCCGAGTTCTTGACGGGCGACCCGCTTCCCCCGGAGCTCACGCCGCTCAGCTACCTGACCGTGTGGAAGTTCGACCTGGCTTGGATCCTCGTCTGCGTCTTCGGCGCGGCCCTCTACCTCGCCGGTGCCTGGCGCCTGCACCGCCGCGGTGACGGCTGGCCCATCGGCCGTACGGTCGCCTGGCTCGCGGGCCTCGCGATGCTCTTCTACACGACCAACGGTGCATTCAACGCCTACGAGCAGTACCTCTTCAGCGTGCACATGCTGGGCCACATGATGCTGACGATGCTGATCCCGCTCGTGCTCGTGCTCGGAGCCCCGGTCACGCTCGCGCTGCGCGCCATCGAGAAGCGCCGCGACGGCTCGTGGGGCGGGCGAGAGTGGATCCTCTGGATGGTGCAGACGCCCTACTCGAAGGTCATCACCCATCCGGCCGTCGCCGCCGTCGTGTTCGCAGGCTCGCTGTGGGTCTTCTACTTCACGCCGATCGCGCGTTGGGCCGCTGAGGAGCACATCGGCCACCAGTGGATGATCATCCACTTCCTCATCTCCGGCTACCTCTTCAGCCTCTCGATGATCGGCATCGACCCGGTGCCGTACCGCTTCCCGTATGCGCTGCGCATCGTGACGCTCTTCGCGACGATGGCCTCGCACGCGTTCTTCGGCGTCACGATGATGACGGGCGACGGGCTCATGCTCGCCGACTGGTACGGCGCGATGGGCCGCACCTGGGGTATGACGCCGCTCGAGGATCAGAACATGGGCGGCGGCATCGCCTGGGGCATCGGCGAGCTGCCGACGCTGGCGCTCGCGCTGATCGTGGCGATCCAGTGGTCGCGAAGCGACGACAAGGAGCAGAAGCGCAAGGATCGCGCGGCCGATCGCTCGGGCGATGCGGAGCTCGAGGCGTACAACGAGATGCTCCGCAGGCAGGCAATGCGAGATGCGAGGATCGAGCAGGGCTGATCTGCGATCGCCCTGCTTCGGCGCGGATGCCCTCGATGGAATTGGGCGCTTCGCAATCAGGCGTGTACTGGCATCCTCGCCCTCGCCCCTGGCGCCCTGCCCCTGCGCGATCTGCGTTCCACGGGCGAATGGGACAGGCCGTTCCACGGAAGTATCGAGCTCGGATACCTCGTCCCCCGAGTCGCCTCTGACACCC
Organism: Leucobacter soli; assembly: GCA_040393965.1. GTDB lineage: Bacteria > Actinomycetota > Actinomycetes > Actinomycetales > Microbacteriaceae > Leucobacter > Leucobacter soli_C. Next base: position 3,366 of record JBEBTD010000091.1, read on the forward strand.
GCTTCAGAGACTTCGTCTCACTAAACGTGCCCACTTCTCCACGAAACACCAGGCTGTGCCGTCAACCACCCCTGTTTCGTCAGGCCGCGCAGCGAATCGCCGATTCATCAATGGCCTCGCCGCCCCTAAACCGCACTCACGCACGCTCAGTCGGAGTGCTGCATTCAGTCGGAGCTTTCCGCCGGCTTTCTCCGATTGAATGCAGAACCCCGACCCAATGCAGAGCACAAACCTCAGGTCGCTTGAGCAAGTGCAGGGCGTGGGAAGATGGTGAGGCGAGGATCGCCCTGCGATTCGAATCCGCTGCGCTCAACCAGCGGCTCCGTGCGAATGCTCTACCCGGCGGTACTCACCGGCCTGCACCCTTTGAAATCGTGCCAGGCGGCGATGAAGAGCGGCAGGTTAATCTCGCCCTCCTCGCGCACGGCCCGCATCAGGCCCCGGGCGCCCCTGCGTCGGACTCGGTGACGTCCACCCGGTGGAAGTTCAGGTGCGAGCGCGAGGCGGTCGGCCCGCGCTGCCCGAGATAGCGGGAGTAGGTGGCGCCTGCTCCGTATGGCCGCTCGGCCGGCGAGGAGAGCCGGAAGAAGCAGAGCTGGCCGATCTTCATGCCGGGCCACAGGCGGATGGGCAGGGTGGCGACGTTCGAGAGCTCGAGCGTGACGTGGCCTTCGAAGCCGGGGTCGATGAAGCCGGCGGTCGAGTGGGTGAGCAGGCCGAGGCGCCCGAGGGAGCTCTTGCCTTCGAGGCGGGCGGCGATGTCTTCGGGCAGCCCCACCTGCTCGTAGGTCGATCCGAGTACGAACTCGCCAGGGTGCAGGATGAAGCCCTCGGCGGGGTCGACCTCGATGAGACGTGTCAGCTCGGGCTGCTCCTGCGCGGGATCGATCATCGCGTACTTGTGGTTGTCGAAGAGGCGGAAGTAGCGGTCGAGACGCACGTCCACGCTCGACGGCTGCACCATCTCGGGTTCGCTCGGGCTCAGCCCGATGCGCCCCGACTCGAGTTCGGCTTTGATGTCGCGGTCTGAAAGCAGCACTCGTTCAGTTTACGTGCTCGCGTCCCCGGCGCATGCGCGCGCGAATGCGGGGCCGGTGCGAGGGAACGGGCCCTTTATGAACTCGGGCGGGGGTAACGGCTTCATCACGAGCCCGGATCAAGCGTTGACAATATCGTCAGAATGCGTTCTGATTAGCTTTAATAACCAACTTGGTTACTTGCGATGGTGGAAGAAGCGGATTCTATGGACGACCAATTTCTCGGACGGCGAGTACGAGAGCTGCGCAAGTTGCGCCAGATGACGACCCGCGAACTGGGGCGTCTCGCAGGGATCAGCTCCGGCTATGTGAGCCAGATAGAGAACGGGCAGGCCAATGCGAGCCTGCAGGTCATCCGCGCCATCGCCGAGTCCTTCGGCGTTCCCTGGATCGAGCTCTTCAGCGAGTCGCCCAAACGCGCCATCGTTCTGAGGAAGGGCGAGCGCCCTCATCTGTACAGCGGCGGAGGCGCCCATCACTACGGTCTCACGCGGCCCCCGCTCGGCAACGTCGAGGCGTTCATCTCGACCTACGACCCCGACGCAGGCGTGGGAGACGCGAACTACACGCACGGCGACTCCCAGGAGATCTGCCTCGTTCTGCGCGGCCGCTTCCGCTTCCACTTGGACGACCAGGAGTTCATCCTCGAAGAGGGCGACAGCATCGACTTCCGCACCTCGACGCCCCACATGATCGTCAACATCGGCGATGAAGTGGGGGAGGCGCTCTGGATTGTCTCACCACCGTCCGATCCGAGCTGGCGTGATGAGCGCCCCGAGTGATCGGAACCCACCACCTTCCTGGCCGAAGGTGACTTCCCACAACACCGGTAAAAAAAGGATATCAATGATGAACTCCAACACACGCCTCGCGGCGTCGAGCGCGGTCATCGCGCTCGCGCTGCTCGCCTTGACCGGCTGCGCCCCCGGTGCATCCGGCTCGCCCGATGGCGAGGGCGGATCGCTCACGCATGTGCGCTTCGCGCTGCCCACCGCCATGGGGGCGAACAACGCTCCACTCGCGGTCGCCGCGGAGCTCGGATACTTCGAAGAAGAAGGTCTCGACGTCGAGATCATCAACACGAACGATTCGGCCTCGATCGTCCAGGGCATCGACGCCGGTTCGCTCGAGATCGGCAGCACGCCGCCCGAGCCGATCCTGCAGGCCATCACGCAGGGCAGCGAGCTCGAGCTCACCTACAACTACCTCCGCCAGCAGACGGGGTCGATCGCGGTGCTCGCGGACGGCCCGATCGCCTCCATCTCCGATCTCGAAGGGGGCGTGATCGGCCAGGCGAGCCTCGGCATCTCGAACATGCTGCTCTCGAACGGCATCCTGGCATCGGAGGGGCTGGAGGAGAACGCCGACTTCTCAAACCTCGCGGTGGGAACGGGTGCCGCTGCGCTTCAAGCGTTGACGGAGGGGCATGTCGACGCACTTTCGCTCTGGGACACCGAATACGCCGCATTCGAGGCGGAGGGCGTCGAGCTGCGCTACCTCACCACCGACGAGGTGCAATCGCTCTTCTCCACGACCTTCTTCGCCGCACCGGCGTACGCGGCCGAGCACCCCGAAGTCATGATCGGCTTCGGACGCGCCATGGCGAAGGCGACTCTCTTCACCGCGACCAACCCCGAAGCGGCGCTGCGACTGCTCTACGCGGGCTTCCCCGACTCGCGCATCGCGGGCGCATCCGAGGATGAACAGCTCGAGAAGGATCTCATCGCGCTCGAGCGTCGGGTGGAGGTGCTGACCGCGCAGGATCCCCAGCAGAACGGAACCTGGGGCGCCTACACGCCCGAGTCGCTCGAGGCATGGACGGGCTTCGCGCTCGAGTCGGGGGTCATCGACACCCCGGTGGATCCGTCGACGCTCGCCCAGAACGCCTTCGTGGAGGAGTACAACGCCTTCGACAGCGAAGCTGTCATCCGGGCCGCCAACGACTGGACGGGGGCGTGAAGATGAGCACTCCCCGGTACACCGAAGGCATCGTCGCCTTCGATCACCACTCCCATGCGGGCTACATCCGACCGGGCGAAGAGGTCGAGGGCATCGACGGGCTCGAGCGCGAGTATGCGCTCGGTCACGTCGAGGCGAATCTCCCCGCGCCGGTCTACGCCTCGTACATCGAGGCGACGCTGAAGGGCGATGACGCGGCGCTCCGCTCGCTCGAGCAGCAGCACCGGATCGAGGCGCTGTTCGATCAGAGCATCGAGTATCAGTCGACGACGGTGCACGGCGTCTCGCTGCTCGAGGGCAGTCGTGCGCTCTACGGCGACGTCTCGCGGGCGGAGATGATCCGGCTGAGCCGCGAGCGACGCAGCGACGACGCCCTCGGCCTGTACGATCAGGCGCTCACCGTCAGCGGGACGGGGGCGGTGCTCACCGATGTTCCCTGGCTCGACGGGGAGATCTGGCCGCATGCGAGGTACAAGCCCATCGCCCGCATCGATCCGTACCTCTACCCCTTCGGGCATCCCGAGTTCACCGGGCGGGGCTCGGATGCGCCTCGATTCAGGCGAATCTTCGACACGGTCGGGCGGAGTCTGCTCGATGCAGAGGGCGTCGGCGAGCTGCCTGCGAGTCTCGACGACTACGTCGCCTTCGTGCGGGCGTCGATCGTGCGCCGACAGGAGGCGGGGTTCGTCGGCCTGAAGATCGCCTCGGCGTACATCCGCTCCCTGGGGTTCCTGCGGCGCACGCCGGCCGAGGCGGCCGCAGCCTATGAGTCGCTGCGGACGAATCGGGGCACGGTTCCGCCCGGCGACTACACGGTGCTCGCCGACTTCCTGGTTTATCAGATCGCGGAGACGGCGGTGCAGCGGGGGCTGCCGATGCAGATCCACACCGGTATGGGGCACAGCGAGCCCGGGCTGAACCTGGTGCACGCGAACCCGCTCCAGCTCATCCCGCTGCTCAGCGATCCGGCGCTCAACCGGCTGCGGATCATCCTGATCCACGGCGGCTATCCCTACACCTCCGAGATGGCTGCGCTGAGCCAGGCGCACGGCAACGTGTTCCTCGACTTCTCCTGGATGCCGTACCTGCAGCACCATACGGTGCAGCGGCTGCTGCAGGAGTGGCTCGAGGTGCTGCCCGCCAACAAGGTGATCTTCGGCACCGATACCGGGCAGCCGGAGTTCCATGTGGCAGGCACGGTGCGCGCGAGAAGCCATCTCGACTTCGCGCTGCACAGCGGCGTCTCGGAGCGGCTCTGGACGATCGGGCAGGCCGAATGGCTCGCCAGGCGCGTGCTGTCGGAGAACCTCTGCGAGGTCTACGAAGTGGAGCTGCCATGACTGATCTCATCCATATCGAGTCGCTCAGCAAGGTGTATCCGACAAGGACGGGCGATGTGGTCGCCCTCTCGGATGTCGACCTGTCGATCGCCGACGGCGAGTTCATCGCCATCGTCGGCCCGAGCGGGTGCGGCAAGACCACGCTGCTCAAGATCCTCGCGGGTCTCGAGCAGTACAGCGCGGGCTCGGCCACGATCGGGGGAGAGCGCATCACGGCACCCGGCGGCGAAGCCGGAATGGTGTTCCAGAAGGCGACGCTGCTGCCCTGGCTCGATGTGCTCAAGAACGTGCTCCTGCCGATCAGCCTGCGACGGCGACCGACCTCGGGCGACATCGCGCACGCCGAGGAGATGCTCGGCATGGTCGGGCTCGGCGATTTCGTGCACAAGGGGCCGAACGAGCTCTCGGGCGGCATGCAGCAGCGTGCGGCGATCTGCCGCGCCCTGGTGCACGACCCCAAGGTGCTGCTCATGGACGAGCCGTTCGGCGCGCTCGACGCCATGACGAGGGATCAGCTGAACGTCGAGGTCAACCGCATCTGGCGAGAGACCAGCAAGACGGCGGTGCTCATCACGCACAGCATCAGCGAAGCGGTGTTCCTGGCCGAACGGGTGGTGGTCATGAGCACGCGTCCGGGCCGCATCGTCGAGATCATCGACGTGCCCTTCGGCAAGGAGCGCGGGCTGGATCTGCTCGGAAATGCCGACTTCGCCTCGCTCACGAATCGGATTCGACGGTACTTCGAGGTGACGAGATGAGCACTCCAACGGTTCAGATGGCGATCATTGATGAGAGCAAGAAGCTCCGGAGGAAGACCGCTCTGGGCAGGCGCAATCAATGGCTCGCCTCGTTCGGCGTGCTCGCCGTGTTCCTGCTCGCCTGGCAGTTCCTGCCCGGCCTGATGAACACGCCGAGCTACGTGCTTCCTCCTCTGAGCGATGTGCTCGCCGCCCTGTTCGACCCGGCCGCGCTTCCGAGGTACTGGGAGAATGCGCGCTCGACGATGTCGATCGTGCTCCTCGGCCTCGCGATCGGCGTCGCGGCCGGCCTCTCCCTCGCGATCGCGCTCGCGCAGTTCCCGAGGGCCTATGCGGTGGTGTTCCCCTACATCGTCGCGATCGAATCGATTCCGAAGGTGGCGGTCGCTCCGCTGTTCATCATCTGGTTCGGGTTCGGCATGCCCTCGAAGGTCGTCGTCGTGGTGCTGCTCGCCTTCTTCCCGATGCTCGTGAACGCGATCCACGGCTTCCGGGGCGTGGACAAGGATCAGATCGAGCTGTTCCACGTCAACGGCGCGAGCAGATGGCAGGTGCAGACGAGGCTGATGCTCCCGGCGGCGCTCCCACAGATCTTCAGCGGTCTCGAACTGGCGGTGGCGAATGCCATGATCGGCGCCATCGTCGCGGAGTTCGTCGGAGCCCAGCAGGGGCTCGGCGTGCTCATCCTCCAGGCTCAGGGGCGCATGCAGACGGCTGCGGTGTTCGCGATCCTGATCATCCTCTCGGTGCTCGGAATCCTGCTGAACCTGATCGTGCGCACGCTTCGCCGCGTGGTCGTGAAGTGGGAGATCACGAAGCGCATGTAGCAAGCGAGGCGGAGCGGTGTCCGGCGGCTTCGGCTGTCAGGCACCGCTTCCGCCGTCTGCGCTACTCGGCCGAGAGCGGCTCTGTGATCGCG
>JBEBTD010000092.1:0-9367 GCA_040393965.1 Leucobacter soli
GCCCTCAGCGCAGCAGGCGGCGCAGCGACTCGACCCGCCTCGCCCCCGCGGCGTCGAGCCGGCCGTCCTCGATCGCGGCGTCGAGCTCGCAGTCCGGGGCATCGTCCAGGTGCGTGCAGCCGCGCGGGCACTGGTCGAGGATCGCCGCGAGATCGGTGAAGCCGCGCAGCACGCTCTCGCCCGTGACATGACCGAGGCCGAATGAGCGCACGCCGGGCGTATCGATGACCCAGCCGTGCTCACCGGCCGGGCAGCCCGGTGTGGAGGCTCGGTAGGCCACCGATGACGACGAGGTGTGGCGCCCCCGCCCGGTGACCTCGTTCACGTGGCCGGTGGCGCGCTGCGCGTCGGGCACGAGCACGTTGATGAGCGTCGACTTGCCGACGCCGGAGTGCCCGACGAAGACCGTGGTCTTGCCCGCGAGCGCCTCCCGGATCTCGGCGATGGGTTCGGCGCCGGGCGCCGAACGGAACACCGGTACGTCGAGCGCCGAGAAGTGTTCGAGGAACTCCTCTGGATCGGCCTGATCGACCTTCGTCATGCAGATGAGCGGCTCGATGCCGGCGTCGTAGGCGGCGACGAGGTAGCGGTCGACGAGACGCACACGGGGCTCGGGGTTCGCAGCCGCGACGACGATGAGCATCTGATCGGCGTTCGCGACCATCACCCGCTCGACGCGGTCGCTGTCGTCGGCGCTGCGGCGCAGTACTGTGCGCCGCCGTTCGAGGCCCACGATGCGGGCGAGCGAGCCTTCCGAACCCGACGCATCGCCGACGAGCTGCACGCGATCGCCGATCACGATGGGGGTCTTGCGCAGTTCTCGGGCCCGGGCCGCGGTGATGGTGCGCTCGCTCGGATCTTCGGAGTCGGCGCCGTGCTCGATGAGCACCGTGTAGCGCCCGCGGTCGACGGCGGTGACCATGCCGATGACGGCGTCCGCATGCTCGGGGCGGCGCTTGGTACGAGGCCGGTTGGCCTTGGGATTGGGCCGCTGACGAACCGAATGATCGGCGTACTCGGCGTAGGGGCCGTCGAGCTCGTCGTCGTCGGGCAGCAGCCAGCTCATCCCCAGTACGATCCGATCTGCGGGTCGGTCGCGTCGAAGGCGAGGGGGCGCGAGCCGCCGGTTCGGTAGCCGAGCCCGGGCGCGGGCTCTTCCACCGGCTGGGGAGCGATGCCGAGCATGCGGTGCCAGAGCTCGGTGAACTGCGGCAGGGTCTTCGAGGTGCAGGCGATGTCGTCGATCTCGACGCCCTCGACGCCCAGCCCGACGATGGCGCCGGTCGTCGCCATGCGGTGGTCGGCGTAGGCCCGCCAGAGGCCGCCGTGCAAGGGTGCCGGGTGCACGGCGATGCCGTCGGGGAGCTCCTCGGCGCGACCGCCGAGCCGGTCGATCTCGGCGATGAGGGCGGCGATGCGGTCGGTCTCGTGATGGCGGATATGGCCGATGCCGGTGATCGTGCTCGGCTGGCCGGGACGCTCGCCGTCTCCCCGGGCCGCCAGCGCGGCGAGACCGAGCAGCGCGGGTGCGAGCTCGCCGGCTTCGGGCACGTGCAGCTCGACGCCTCGCACTTCGCCGGCTCCCCGTACGGTCAGCGTGCTGCTGCCGCCCGGCTGGGTCTGCAGCTCGACCTCGGCTCCGAAGGCGGGGAGCAGCTCGCGCAGGCGGTCGCCCACCTGGGTGGTCTCGCCCGGCCAATTCGGCACCGAGACGCTGCCGCCGGTGGCGATGGCAGCCGCGAGGAAGGGGGCCGCGTTCGAGAGGTCCGGCTCGATGGCGAGGTCGAGGGCGCGGATGGGCCCGGGCTGCACCCGCCATTCGCCCGGTGCGGGGCTGTCGACCTCGACGCCGCGGCGGCGCAGCGACTCCATCGTCATCTCGATGTGGGGCAGGCTCGGCACGCGCTCACCTGTGTGCACCACGTGCACGCCGTGCTCGAAGCGGGGCGCCGCGAGCAGCAGACCCGACACGAACTGGCTCGAGAGCGAGGCGTCGAGCTCGACACGGCCGCCTCGCAGCGAACCGGTGCCGTGCACGGTGAAGGGCAGCGCGCCTCGGCCGTCGTCGGAGATGTCGGCACCGAGGGCGCGCAGCGCCTCGAGCACCGGGCGCATGGGGCGCTTGCGCGCGTAGGGATCGCCGTCGAACGCGGTCGGTCCGAGCGCGAGCGCCGCCACCGCAGGCATGAAGCGCATGACCGTCCCGGCGAGCCCGCACGCGATGCTCGTCGAGCCGGTCAGCTCGTCGACGGGGACGATGCGCAGGTCGGGGCCGTAGGCGTTCGCCGCGTTCGGCACCTCTTCGACGCCCACGCCGAGAGCGCGCAGCGCGTCGATCATGAGCTCCGAATCGCGCGAGTGCAGGGGGGCGAGCAGCGTGCTCGGGCCGTCGGCGAGCGCGGCGAGGATCAGCTCGCGGTTGGTCAGCGACTTCGAACCGGGCAGCGGCACCACGGCCGAGACGGGCGCGTGCGCGACCGGGGCCGGCCAGGCGGCCTGCGCGTCGGGCGCGTCGCCCTGCCCCGCCGGATCCTCGTCGCCCCTGCCTTGATTCAACTTGGCTTCGAGCATCGAGTGGGCCTCCGTGGACGGTCTGGGGAATACGGGCGGGGCTTCGCTTGTTCTCGATTCTATCGGGCGACGAGAAGGGGGCGAGATGGCGCGGAGCGCGATCCTCGACGAGCCGACTCGCGTAGGCTTGGACGTTGTGAGCAGCAAGCCCGACCGCGAGGAGCGCGCCGAACTCGAGCGTCGCTTCGCCCGCGATGCCCTGCCCTTCCTCGACCAGCTCTACGGCGCCGCGATGAAGATGACGCGCAACCCGCAGGATGCGCAGGATCTCGTGCAGGAGACCTTCGCGAAGGCGTTCGCCTCGTTCGCGACCTTCACCGAGGGTACGAACCTCAAGGCCTGGCTGTACCGCATCATGACGAACAGCTACATCAACGTGTACCGCAAGCGGCAGCGCGAGCCGCACCTCGGCGCCGTCGACGAGCTCGAAGACTGGCAGCTCGGCGGAGCGGAGTCCACGACGGCGATGTCGTCCCGTTCGGCCGAGGCGGAGGCGATCGACCGCACCCCGGCGGGCGTGGTGACCGAGGCGCTGAACGCGCTGCCCGAGGATTTCCGCATCGTCGTCTACCTCGCCGACGTCGAGGGCTTCAGCTACCAGGAGATCGCCGACATCGTCGAGCGGCCCATCGGCACCGTGATGAGCCGTCTGCACCGAGGGCGCGCCAAGCTGCGGCAGTCGCTCGGGGAGTACGCGAGAGAGCAGGGCATAGGTGTCGGCGCCGGGATCGGCGGCAGCAGCGTGAAGGAGGCAGAGTGATGAGTGGATGCGATTGCGAGCACGCTCGCGCCCACCTCGAGGAGCTGGTGCGCGGCGAACTGCGCGATGCGGACTGCCAGGGCATCCGCGAGCACCTCGAGAGCTGCGGCGACTGCCGCGACGAGCAGCAGGTCATCGAGAAACTGACCGCCGCCGTGCGGCGAGCCTGCGAAGGGCCTGCGCCGGCGTCGCTGCGTGAGACGATCCTCGCCTCGCTGCGCGAGCTGGACTAGCGGCTCACCGCGCCGGGGGCGCGGGATGGCCTCCCCTGGGCGGCAGCGTCGGCAGCGACTCGATGAGCGAGCGCGTGTACGGCTCGGCCGGCCGCTCGAAGATCTGAGCGGTGGAGCCCTGCTCGACGATGCGCCCCTCGTGCATCACGGCGATGCGTTCGGCGACCCGCGGCACGACGGCGAGGTCATGCGTCACAGTGACGAGTGCGAGGCCCATCTCGTCGCGCAGCTGCGCCAGCAGGTCGAGCAGTCGGCCCCGCACGAGCACGTCGAGCGCGCTCACCGGCTCATCGGCGACGAGCAGTTCGGGGCCGTGCACGAGCGCGCGGGCCAGGGCGATGCGCTGCCGCTGCCCGCCCGAGAACTCGTGGGGGTAGCGATCCGCGGCCCCGGCGGGCAGCTCCATGCGGTCGAGGATCGCCAGCACCTGAGCCCGGTGGTCGCCGGCGGCGCCGGTGGCCACGAGCGGCTCCGCGACGGTCTGCCCGATGGTGCGGCGCGGATTGAACGAGGAATAGGGATCCTGGAACACGATGCCGGTGCGCCGGCGCAGCCAGAGCAGGCGATCCCGCTTCGCCGGGGGCTGCTCGGCCGAGGCGACGAGGGCGCCGTCGAAGCGCACCTCGCCGGCCGTCGGCAGGCTGAGGGCGAGCAGCAGCCGCAGCAGAGTCGTCTTGCCCGACCCCGACTCGCCGACGACGGCGACGCTCTCGCCGCGCTGCACCGAGAAGTCCACGCCCTCGAGGGCCCTCGTCACGCTCGCGCGCTTGAACAGGCTGGTAGAGGGCACCCGGTAGTGCTTGCACAGCCCGCGGGCCTCGAGGAGGGGGCCCTCGTCGAGCAGCTCTTCGCGCGAGGCGCTCACGGGGCTCACAGTCCGGCTCCTGCGGCTCGGATGAGCGCCCGCGTCACCGGATGGCTCGGCGCCTCGAGGATCTGCCCGACGGTGCCGGACTCGACTACGCGGCCGCCGTCGAACACGAGCACGCGTTCGGCGACCTCGGCCATGACGGCGAGGTCGTGGGTGATGAACACGAGCGAGGTGCCGTCGCCGTCGGTGAGTTCGCGGAACAGCTGCAGCACCCCGCGCTGCACCGTGACGTCGAGCGCGGTCGTCGGCTCGTCGGCCAGTAGCAGTCCGGGGTTCGCGGAGATCGCCGCGGCGATGGCGGCGCGCTGCCGCTGACCGCCGCTGACCTCGTGCGGGTAGGCGCGCACGATGCGCTCGGGGTCGCGCAGGCCCACTCGCTTCGCGAGGCGCAGCGCCGCCGCTCGCCGCTCGCCGCGGGGAACCGCGTAGTGCAGCGCGAGCGCCTCGGTCATCTGCCGGCCGAGTCGATGCAGCGGGTTGAGCGCGGTCTTCGGCTCCTGGAAGACCATGCCGATGCGCTCGCCGCGGAGGGTCGCGAGCTCTCGGTCGCCGAGTCCGACGATCTCGGTGTCGCCGAGCCTGATCGACCCTTGAATCTCGGCTTCCTCCGGCAGCAGGCCCGCCACGGCGAGCGCGGTGAGCGTCTTGCCCGATCCCGAGCCGCCGATGAAGCCGAGCCGCTCGCCGGGATCGAGCGAGAAGGAGACGCCGTGCAGCAGCTCGGCGCCGTCGATGGACACCGTCAGATCGGTCACGGCGAGCGGGGGAGCGGTCATGGGCGGCCTCCCTGCGCCTCCGGGGTGCGAGGAGCGGCGCTCGCGCGACCCGATCCGCCGAGCAGACGGGGATCCATCGCCTCGCGGAGGGCATCGCCCAGCAGATAGAAGGCGAGCACGGTCAGCGTGATCGCGAGGCCAGGCCAGAGCACGACGAGCGGGTGGATGACGATGTACGACTGCATCTCCGCGAGCATCAGGCCCCAGGAGGGCATGCCCCGCGGCACGCCGAAGCCGAGGTAGCTGAGCCCCGCCTCGGCGAGGATCGCGAGGCCCATCGAGAGCGACAGCTGCACGGTGAACACCGGCGCCGCGTTCGGCAGCAGGTGGGTGCGCAGGATCGCCCAGCGCGAGAGCCCCGCCGCCCGGGCGGCGAGCACATAGTCCTCGCCGTTGATCTGCCGCAGCTCGGCTCGCACGACCCGGCCGATCTGCACCCCGTAGCCGATGCCGACCGCGACGATGACCACGCCGATGCCGCTGCCCGTCACCGCGGTCAGCATGATCGCGAGCAGCAGGGTGGGGAAGGCGATGAGCACGTCGATGAGGATGACGAGCGGCTCCCGCAGGGGTCGCGGGCCGAGGCCGGCCAGTACGGCGAGCAGCAGCCCGATCGCCCCCGAGACGAGCGCGGCGCCGAGCACGACGATCACGGTCACGCGGGTGCCCGCGATCAGGCGCGAGGCGATGTCCCGGCCGCTGCCGTCCGTGCCGAGCCAGTGCTCCGCGGAGGGCGGCAGCCAGGCGTTGAAGGCGTTGGAGTAGTTCGGGTCGCCCGGCAGCCAGAACAGCGAGACGAGCGCCGAGAGCGCGACGAGCGAGAGCGAGACGAGCGCGAAGGAGCCGCGGGGGGAGCCGACGAGGCGCCGCAGCAGGCCCGCCCGCCGCACGGGGGCGGGGGGCCGCGGGCGGGGCCGATCCTCGCCCTGCATGATCTCGAGCGGCGCGCTCATCGCTCCTCCACCCTCAGCCTCGGATCGATCAGGCGATGCACGACGTCGACCAGGGCGCCGAGCAGCAGAATCACGGCGGTCAGCACGAAGAGCGTGCTCTGCACCTTGATGAGGTCGCGGTTGCCGACGTCGTCGACCAGCATGCGGCCGAGGCCCGGCAGGCTGAACAGCTGCTCGATGACGACCGCCCCCACGAGCAGCGCCGCGACCTGCAAGCCGAGCATCGAGACGACGGAGAGACCGACCCCCGGCAGCCCGTGCCGCACGAGCGCGCCGAGGCGGGTGCGCCCGTGCGACATCGCCGTGCGCACGTGCTCCGCACCGAGCGCGCTGAGGGTCGCGCTCTTCACGAAGCGGAAGAGGATCGCCCCCTCGACCAAGCCGATTGTGAGCGCCGGTAGCGTGAGGGCCCGCAGCGCCGCCGCTGGATGATCCCAGCCCGCTCGCGGGAAGCCCTGGGCGGGCAGCCAGCCGAGCCAGGTCGAGAACACGATGATGCCGATGAGGCCGGCCCACACCGCGGGAACCGCCGCGGCGACGACGCCGAGCACCGAGAGCGCTCGGCTGCCGAGGCCGTGGCGCCGGTACGCGGCGAAGACGCCGAGGGGCAGCGCCACGACCAGCGCGATGATGAGCGAGTAGAGCGTCAGCGGAACGGTGACCTGCGACTTCTGCACGATCTCGGCCGCGATCGGCGTACCCGAGACCACCGAGTTGCCGAGCTGCCCGCTCAGCACGCCGCCGAGCCAGTCGACGTACTGCAGCGGCAGCGGGCGATCGAGGCCGAGCCGCTCCCGGATCGCGGCGACGTACTCGGGTGAGGCCGTCGTTCCGCCGATCACCTGCGCGACATCGCCGGGCAGCAGCCTGAGCGCCGCGAAGATGATGAGGCTCGCCAGGAACAGCCCCGCCGCGAGCGTCAGGGCTCTGACTGCGAGAAAGCGGCTCACCCCTCGATCTTAATCGGCAAGACTCAGCCCAGGCTCACCGTCTCGAGGTTGATGCGCGAGTTGGTGTTGCTGCTCGGGAAACCCTGCACGTGATCCGCGATGGCGTTCGCGGGCGTGTAGTTGATGAGCCACTTGGCGGGAGCGTCCTCGGCGACCAGGCGGGCGGCCTGCTTCACCAGATCGATGGCCTCGTCGGCGTCCGTCGCGGCGATCGACTGCGCGTAGAGCGCCTGCACCTCGGCGTTGTCGTAGCCGAAGTAGTAGCCCGGGTTCGTGTAGTTCGCGAAGTCATTCGCCTCGGCGTGGTTCACGTAGCTCAGGTCGAAGTCGTGCGTCGTGTAGACGTCGTTCAGCCAGGTGCCGAACTCGACCGCGTTGACATCGAGGGTCACGCCGATCTCGGCGAACTGGGTGACGACCTGGTTGATGGCGTCGCTGTCGTAGAAGCTCGGGATGGTGACCGTCAGACGGAGGTCGCTCACGCCGGCCTCGGCGAGGAGCGCCTTCGCGCCCTCCGGGTCGTAGGCGTTGATGTCGGTGAGATCCTCGTATGCGGGCTCGAGATCGGTGATCGGGCCGCCGAGCACCTTGCCGTCGCCGTAGAACGCCGCCACGATGGACTCGCCGTCGATCGCCTTCGAGAGCGCCGAGCGGACGCGCACATCGTCGAGCGGAGCCTTCGCGGTGTTGAAGCCGAGCGTGAAGACGTCGGTGCTCGCCGCGCGATCGATGCCGAACCCGGTGCCGTCGAACTGCGAGACCATGTTCGAGCGGACGGGTGCGAGCACGTCGAGGTCGCCCTCGAGCGCGGCGTTCACCGCCGCGTTGCTGTCGGGGATGTAGCGCCACACCACGCGGTCGAGACCGGGAGCCTCGCCCCAGTAGTCGGGGTTGGCGGTGAAGGTGATGCTGTCGCCCTGCTTCCACTGCTCGAGCAGGTAGGGGCCGGTTCCGTTCGCGGTATTGGCGAGGTCTTCGGTGTACGCGGTCTCGAAGACGAGGCCGGGGCGGTTCGCCAGGTGCCACAGCAGCTGGCTGTTGGGGGTCTCGAGCTCGATCACGACGGTGCGGTCGTCGGGCGAGGTGACGGCGACGGGGCCGCCGAGCGCAGTGGAGAGGGAGGCGGCGCCCTCTGCGACGCTGAGCGAATCGACGACGTCCTGAGCGGTCAGGACGCTGCCCGAGGCGAAGGTCACGCCCTCGCGCAGGGTGAAGGTGTAGCTGAGGGCGTCGTCGGCCACCTCGGGCAGATCCTCGGCGAGCACGGGAACGAACTCGTCGACGGTTCCCGGCTTCAGGCCGATGAGGCCCTGGTAGACGTTGTCGATCAGGATCTGATCGAGGGCCACGCCGCCCGTGGTGCGGATGTCGAGGTTGCCCGGTTCCAGCTGCAGGCCGACCGTGAGCTCACGGAGCTCGCTCGTGCCCCCGCTGCCGCCGTTCGCCCCGCCGTCGCCCTGATCCCGGTTCAGCCACAGCACGACGGCGGTGACGATGGCCGCGATCGCGATCACGGCGATCACGATGATGAGCGGCTTCTTCGAGCGGTCGCGCTTGCGGTACTCGGGAGCGCCGTTCTCGGCGCTCGTGTTCGACTCGGTCACGGAGGGCTCCTCGGGTCGTGCGCGGCATCGAGCCGCGCGCAGTCGTAATGAAGACGGCGGGCGGCAATGCTCGTGCGTCAAAGCGAGAGTACGCCGCTTTGCCCCGGAAGTCGTGTTCGGGAACGCCTTGTTAACGTCTTGTTACAAACATCGATTTCCCGTGCATCCGATCGAATACACGCAGCCCCCGAGCTCTCCTCCGACTTCGGCGGGCTCCCGCAGACCCCGGCCGCGACGCCGAATCCCGGCCTGCCGGAACCGGTGGCCTCAGTCCAAGCGACGCGTGTCCGTGTCGACGCGAGGCCTGAACAATTCGATGATCAGGACGAGCGCGGCGATGCCGACGACGATGTACACGATGCTCGAGAGGACGGATCCCTCGCCGAAAAGCGCATCGACCAGGTTGAAGCGGAACGCGCCGACAAGCCCCCAGTTCAGCCCTCCGATGATGACGAGGATCTTTGCGATGACGAAGATGACGTTCACGAGTGCCTCCTTGCACTTGTACTAAGGAGTGCCAGTCTGCGCGAGGCCGCCCCGGAAGGAAAGGGGCTGGCGGTTCGAAGCATCATGCGCTAGGTGCTCGGACGCCGTGTACGCGCCTCTCTACCGGTTCTGCCGCTCCGCGATCTCCATGAGTATCCCGATC
>JBEBTD010000093.1:0-8981 GCA_040393965.1 Leucobacter soli
CCTAGGCCAGGCTTCTCGCTCCCCCATGGGGTGCCGGTACCGGACATCCCAGCGCCGCCCCTCCTCCGTTCCCGTCCATCTCCGGCCCCCCAGTCCCGCAGCGCCCCAGTCCTGCAGCGCCCCGATCCCGCAGCGCCCCGATCCCGCAGCTTGGCAGTAGGCGCGACTTGCGGGCACCCGAGACCGCATCTACTGCCAAGCTGCCGACAGGGCGAGCAGCACCGCGCCGACGATCACGCCGTCGTGGGCGAACGTCATCGCTCTTGGAAACGGAGGATGCGCTCGAGCGCCTCGGCGACGGCGTCCTCGCCCGCGGCGTACGACAGCCGCACCGCGCGATCGCCCGCTGCAGCCTGCCCCGCCCCCGTCGCCGGGTCGAAATCGACCCCGGGCACGAGGGCCACATCGGCGCCCTCGAGCAGCGCGCGGGCATACGCGGTGGCGGTGCCGTAGCGATCGAGCTGAGGCCCGAGCTCGCTGTAGTAGTAGAACGCGCCGTCGGCCGGCGCGGCGATCCCCCAGCCCAGTCGCGGTTCGGCATCGAGGATCAGGGCGCGCGCCCGGGCGAAGCCCTCGACGACGGCATCGCGCTCGGCGTAGCGCTCCTCCGTGAAGGCCGTGAGGGCGAGCTCCTGCGCGGGCGCCGGCGGCGAGAGCGCGAAGTTGGAGGCGAGGGCCTCGAAGGGTGGGACGAGCCCCTCGGGCAGGATCGCCCAGCCGAGCCGCCAGCCGGTCATGCCCCAGTACTTCGAGAAGGAGTTGATGACGATCGCCTCGGGGTCGAGCTCCGCCGCCGTCACCCCGCGCCGGTCGGGGTCGTCTTCGGGCCCGAAGGTGATGCCGTGGTAGATCTCGTCGCTGATGAACCTCGTGCCCCGCTTCCGGCACCATTCGACGAGCGCCGTGAGCTCGGCCCTCCCGAGCATCGTCCCGGTCGGGTTCGCGGGCGATGCGACGATGAGGCCTGCGAGCGGGCCGTGCTCGGCGGCGGCCGCTTCGAGTGTCTCGGGGGTGGGCTGGTAGCGCGTCTCGATGCCGGTCGGGATGTCCACCACCCGCACGCCGAGGGCGGAGAGGATGTTGCGATAGGCCGGGTAGCCGGGGCTCGCGAGGGCGACCCGATCGCCCGGATCGAATGCGGCGAGGAAGGCGAGCTGGAAGGCGCCCGAGGATCCCGTCGTCACCGCGACGCGCCTCGGGTCGACCTCGACGCCGTACCAGCCCCGGTAGTGCCCGGCGATCGCCTCCCGCAGCGGCATCGTGCCGAGTGGGCCGGTGTAGCCTGCCGGCTGCAGCGTACCCGGTGCGGGCCTGGCGCTCGGCTCCCCCGCGCACAGCGACACCACATCGTGCCCCGCGGCGCGCCTGCGGGCGATCTCGTCGGTGATCCGCATCACCTCGAAGGCGGGGATCGCGGAGCGCTTCGAGGGCCCCAGCGGGGCGGACGGCTCGGTGCTGGCGAGGAAGGGGCGGCCGGGTCTCATGCCTTTACGTTAGCCGAGACTCATTCGTTCGCCCTCAGCCCATACCTTCACGGATCGCGCGCTCGGTGAGGCGCAGGTAGCCGCTGAGCGCGGCGACTCCCTCGGCGCTGCTCGGCAGGCTGTCGCCCAGCCTCGTCGAGGAGACGAGGTGCGCCGCCCACTGCGCCCGGCTGATGGCGACGTTGAGACGGTTGCGCATGAGCAGGAAGTCGAGCCCTCGCGGCACGTCGCCGCCGCTCGATGCTGCGAGGCTCACAACGGCGACGACGGCTTCCTGGCCCTGGAAACGGTCGACGGTGCCGACCCGGATGCCGCCGAGCCCCTCCGCGGCGAGCGCCGCACTCAGGCATTCCACCTGCGCGTTGTAGGCCGCGACCACGATCACGTCGCCTTGCCCGAGCCGGCGCTCGGTTGTCGCACCACCAGTCGCTGCGGACTCGCGGATGGTCGCGCCGAGTGCGCCGCGCACGATTCGCACGACCTCGGCGGCCTCCTCCGGCGAGCTGGTGGAGTTGCCTTGGTGCTCGACCGGATGCCAGACGAGCCCCGGCGGCCCCGCGCCGTCGACCTCGCGGAGCGCGGCCGAGGGATGGGCGTGCAGCCGACCCTCATAGGCGAGCTCAGAGACGACCTCGGCCAGCTCCGGCCGCATGCGCCGGGTCTCGGCCAGGAAGTAGCCGTCGCCGTCGGGAATGGTCTCGTGCTCACCCAGCAGCCAGCCGAGTGCCGAGGTGTCGACCGGCTCCGGATGGGATCCCTGCGAGACCTGCGGCAGCTGCTGAGGGTCGCCGAGCAGCAGCAGGCGCTGCGCCGAGACGGAGGCGGCGATGGTCGGGGCGAGCGAGAACTGCCCGGCCTCGTCGACCACCAGCAGGTCGAGTTCACCGCGCGCGACCCGGGTCTCGTTCGCGAAGTCCCACGCCGTGCCGCCGATCACGCAGCCGCGGGAGGCTGCTCGGTGGCCGCGGACGAAGGCGTCGTGGCCCCCGGTGCGCAGCACGGTGTAGCCGGGCAGCGGCGCCCCGTCGGGCAGGCGACCGCCCTGCGGGGCCTTGCCGATCTGCGCCGGCGCGAGCCCCGCCGAGACGACCCCCTCGAGCACGTTCTCGACCACCTTGTGGGACTGCGCCACGACCCCGACACGCCAGCCGTGGCGCTCGACGAGCGCGCGGATCACCCGCGCGGCGAGGTAGGTCTTGCCGGTGCCCGGAGGCCCCTGCACCGCGAGCGAGGATCGGTCGAGTCGACGCAGGCTCTCGATGACGGCCCCAATGACCCGCGCGTCGGCGTCTCCGCCCGCGGCGAGCGCCTCAGGCGACTCCGGCCGCACGAGTGGGGCGGCGCCCTGCAGTCTCGGGGGCACCCGACGCAGGAGGTCGAAGACAGGATCGGCAACCTGCTCCGACCGGTCGAGCGCGGCGGCGAGCGCGGAGCCCCATTCCTCGATGGCCCCCTTCTGCGCGCCGGCCCGAGGCGGCGGCCCCGGCGCGAGCGCGATCGGCAGTTCGGCCCAGGCCTCGAGCTCGCCGTTTCTCGTCTCTTCGACGGTGACGCCGTCGTCGTGCCGGTCGACGATCTTGACGAGTCGCGCGCCCCTCGCGCCGGGCTGCGCGCCGGACTGCTGGAAGGGGGCCGGGTATGCGTAGAGCAGGTAGGCGTCGCCGCCGGGCTTCAGGCCGCTGCCGGCCGCGAGCTCGCCGCGCAGCCGCAAGCGCCGGCGATGCAGCCGGGCTCGGCCCTGCGGCTCCTGCCAGTCGTGCTCGAGCGCACTCGATGCCGCATCGACGATCATGACGTCCCGAGTGTCGGCCCAATCCTCGACGGGGTCGACGAGTCGCGCAAAATGCGCCCACCAGAACGACTTCTGCTCGCGCTGGTAGTAGTCGATGGCGCTTCCCGCGAGAGCTGCCGCCTTGCGAACGCCCTGATTCTCGGCGAGGCCGGCGTGCCGCGCCAGCGCGGCGGCGACCGGGCTCAGCTCGAGTTCGGGACCGGTCTCGTCGAGCTCGGCGGTCTCGGGGAGCGGCTCGACGCCGTGCTCCGCCGCGAGGCGCAGCAGCCAGTCGCGCAGCCGCAGCGTCGAGACGCAGTCGTAGCGGTTGTAGTCGGCGATGGCATCGAGGCGCCGCCTGCCTGCGGCGCGATCCTCGCCCGAATCGCTGCGCAGCTGTGCGCTGGCCTCGGCGTACTCGGTGACCGACTGCGCGCCGCTCGTCACGCCTCCCTGATCGCGCAGCTCATCGCCCATGTAGAGCGGCTCGAGCTTCTTGATCGAGTAGGAGCGGGTGCCCACCCGCAGCGCGGCCCGCACGACCGGGTAGAGGTCGACCAGCACGTGCTCTCGCAGCAGGCGGTCGACCTGCGCCTCGCCGACTCCGTGGCGAGCGGCGATCGAGAGCAGGTGGGTGCGTTCGTAGGGGGCGTAGTGGTAGATGCGCATGCCGGGGTACTGCCGGCGGCGCTGCTCCACCAGAGCGAGGAAGCGTTCGAGCGCCTGCCGTTCGGCGTCGAGGTCGTGCGCCCAGATCGGGGTGAAGCGCTCGAGGGCGTCCACCATGCCGAACAGATAGTCGATGCCCCAACGCGCCGTTTCGGCCTCCCCCGGCTCCCGGTAGAGGGGGTCGCCCTCGAAGTCGAAGAAGAGGTCGCCCGGGTTCGGAGCGGGGATCGCCGCGAGCGCGAGCGGGTCGACCACCCTGAATGGCGGCGCCGCACCGGGGCGCGCGCCTACCTGCACCGCGGCCTGCATCGCGAGACGCTCAAGGGCCGCCTGCGCGATGCCCTCGACCGCCGACTCGCCCGCGGCGATGCCGGGCAGGGCCGCGGCCAAAGCGTCGATCGTGTCGAGCCCGGAGGCGAGCAGGCGTTCCCGCTGGGAGGCCCGGATGCCCGCGATGAGCAGCGGATCCCGCGTGCGCTCGACTTCGGGCTCGCACACCTCGCAGCGACCGCAGGCGGCCACATCCGGGGCGCCCCACTGGACTGCCGCCGCGCTCTCGCGCGTGCCCGCAGGGCCGCGTGCCTCGGCACGATCGAGCAGCAAGCGGTGCAGCCGCTGCCGTCGCGCCCGGAAGACGGGGGCGATGTCGGCGAGACGATGCTCGCTGCGGGCGCCGTCGCCGAGGATCAGCGCAGCCTGCGGCGAGGCCGGCACGCCGAGCCGCTCGAGCTGCTCGGCATATGCCGCGAGCTGCATAAGCGCCGTGACCTTCGCCCTGCGTGCGAGCTTCGTATCCTGCACCTCGTAGGCGCCGTCATCGCCGCGGTACAGGAAGTCGGCATAGCCGATGAAGCCGATGGCCGGCCCCTCATCGTCCTCCGGCCTGAGCTCGGGGGCGAAGAACGTGGCCTGGAACACCACATCGGCCCCCGCGTGCAGCGCCCGCACGGTCTCGGCCTGCGCTTCGAGCAGCGCCGCCTCGTCCCGGGAGTCGGCGCGCGCGATCTCGGCGACGCCGCCCCGGCCCGACGACCAGCCGCCGAAGCGCTCGCGGTAGGCGTCGAGCACCCTTTCCTCGTGGGCGTCGCCGAGCCTGGCCGCGCGAGCCAGCATGGGATCGTCGTCGGGAGGCACGGAGACGTCGCGCCCGAGCCGTGCATCGACCCGGCGCAGGAAGGCGAACTCGCACGCAGTCGCCGCGGTGAGATCGCTCGCGCTCGTCACGAGCCGGATGCGGTCGCCGCCGAGTTGCTGCACGAACATGCGCGTTCCTCCCTGAGATGTGTCTGCCTCAGACGCTATCGGCACCCACCGACAAACACGAGGAACGACGGCCTCCGCGCGCGTAGGATGACAGCATGCTCGAGCTGCTGACCGGCGCGGGTCTCGCGACGGCCGCGGGCCTCAACGCCTACATCCCCCTGCTGATCATGGGCGCGGCCGGGCGCTTCGACTGGATCCAGCTGCCGTCAGGATGGGGCTGGCTCGAGAACGAGTGGGTCATGGTCGTGCTCGGGGTGCTGCTCGTGATCGAGATCGTCGCCGACAAGATCCCGGCGGTGGACTCCGTCAACGACTGGATTCAGACGGTGGTGCGGCCGGCTTCCGGGGGCATCGTCTTCGCCGGCGGGGTCGGCACCTCGACGGTGGCGGTCGACGACCCCGACGCGTTCTTCTCATCGGGCGCCTGGGTGCCCGTGCTGATCGGCATCGGCCTGGCCCTGCTCGTGAGCCTCGCGAAGAGCGCGATCCGGCCGGTCGCCAACCTCGCCACGGGAGGAGCCGCGGCGCCGGCGCTGAGCACCGCGGAGGACGGAGCCAGCATCGCGCTCGTCGTGCTCGCGTTCGTGGCCCCGATCCTCGTGCTCATCGCGCTCGCGCTGCTGCTGTGGGCCTTCATCGCACTGCTGCGAGGCATGCGCAGACGACGGCGCGAACGGGCGCGGACCGCAACGCCGGGGTAGCGCTCGGAGACCGCGGACGCTACAGCCGGGCGAGCGCCTCGATGTCCTCCAGGAACTCCGCATGCTGCTGTTCGGAGACCGTGGCCCGCGTCGCCGACAGCGCCTCGAGGTAGTCGGCGGTCGAGAGCTCCGTTCTCGCGTCGGCCCCCTGCTCGGCTGCGCCTGCGCGCAACGCGCGGGCGAGCGCCTCCTGCGACGCCCGCCTGGCCGCATACTCGATATCGGCGGGAGACAGGCCCGCGCTCTCCGAGACGAGCGCATCGAAATCGATCGACTCCGCTACCTCGGCGGGAGCGTAACGGCGCCAGATCGCCTCGCGCGCCTCCTCGTCGGGCAGGCCGATTGGCAGCACGTAGTCGAAGCGGCCGTGCCGCAGGAACGCGCTGTCGAGCCCGCGGATGAAGTTCGTGGCGCACACGAGCAGCAGACCTTCGCGGCTGCGGAAGTCGGCGACGATCTTCAGCAGTTCGTTGGTGACGCCCTGCGTCGGCGTCGGCGGGTCGCTGCGCTGCGAGGCGATCTCCTCCACCTCGTCGATGAACACCACTCCGTGCTCGAGCTCCTCTATACGTTCGAAGAGCGCACGCAGGGCACCTGCCGTCGACGTGGTGCCGTCCCCCAACCGCGAGGGGAACACTTCGATGAACGGCCAGTCGAGGCGCGACGCGACCGCCTTCGCGAATGTCGTCTTCCCCGTACCCGGGGGCCCGAACAGCATCACCGCGCGAGGCGGAACGACCCCGTAGCGATCCGCGAGGTCGGGCTGCGCCAGAGGGGCGACGAGCCTCTCCTCGAGCAGCCGCTTCTCGTTCCGCATGCCTGCGACGCTCCCCCAGAGATGCCTCGGCAGGATGCGGCCGCCGAGATCCTTGAGCAGGTCGAGCTCGCGCCGCTGCACCGGCATCTGGCGCTCGAGGTAGCGCAGGCTGTGGCGCAGCTGGAAGCCGTTGGACGTGAGCAGATCGAGCCGACTGCCCTCGGGCATCAGCACGGAGAGCGTCGACAGTCCGATCGGCGCCATCCGGCGCTCGAGCGCATCGAGCAGCGCACCGGACACGTTCTCGGATCGCGCGTCCTCCGCGACGCCGAAGAACACGATCCAGCCCTGGGCGTGGGCGGCTCGTCCGACGACCACCGCCACCAGCTCCTCGTCGCGCACCGCGACGACCGCGTGATCCTCGCGGCAGGAGGCGGTCACCTCGGCGAGCGAGTAGACGGGCTGCTCGCTGGAGCCGCTCGCCCGCCACCACAGGCGGGCGACTGCGTCGAGATCGTCGTCGTGAAAGTCTCTGATGTGTATACGCCCCATCCCTGCATAGTGCCAGAAGGGGCGGCGTTCAGGAAGACGCGCTAGGATTGGTGTCACGGGTCGACGAGTTCGGCCCTATCGTCGCTGATTTTCTTCACGGATCCGATCGAGGATCCGCACCGGCTCCCGAGCGTGCCGAGACTCTCCGCGGCGAACGGATGCGCGATCCCGCGCACTCGCCGATATCGCAGCGACGCGCTCAGCCGTGCCCGGCTTCCCCCGGGGTGCGCTGCACGATCACGAAAGGTCCATGTGACCAACCAGACATTCGCCGAGCTCGGCGTTCCCGCCCCCCTCGCCCATGCGCTCGAGAAGAACGGCAAGACCGCTCCCTTCCCGATCCAGCGCGACACGCTGCCCGACACGCTGAAGGGCCGCGATGTGCTCGGCCGCGGCCGCACGGGCAGCGGCAAGACCATCGCCTTCGCGATCCCTCTCGTCGCGAACCTCGCCGCCGACGCGCGCGAGGCCGAGGCGAAGCGCCGCCCGAACCGGCCGCGCGCGATCGTGCTCGCCCCCACTCGCGAGCTCGTCACGCAGATCGCCGAAACCGTGAAGATGCTCGCCGATCCGGTCGGCGTGCGTGTCACCACCATCTTCGGCGGTGTGCCCCAGCGCCGCCAGGAGGCCGTGCTCGAGCGCGGCGTCGACATCGTCGTGGCCGCCCCCGGCCGGCTCGACGACCTCATGAAGCAGCGACTCGTGAGTCTCGACGGGGTCGAGATCACGGTGCTCGACGAGGCCGACCACATGGCCGACATGGGCTTCCTGCCAGTCGTCACCCGCATCCTGAACGCCACCCCGAAGCAGGGCCAGCGTCTGCTGTTCAGCGCGACCCTCGACAACGGGGTCGACAACATCGTCAAGAAGTACCTGCACGACCCGATCCTGCACTCGGTCGACAGCGCCGAGTCGCCGGTGCCGCAGCTCACCCACCACGTCTTCGAGGTCGCGAGCAAGGCGGGCAAGGACGTGCTGATCGAGGCGCTCGCCTCGGGCAGCGCCCGCCGCATCTTCTTCACCCGCATGAAGCATCAGGCCAAGAAGCTCGCCAAGCAGCTGACCGCGGCCGGCATTCCGGCCGTCGAACTGCAGGGCAACCTTTCGCAGAACGCCCGCGACCGCAACCTCGCCGAGTTCGTGAGCGGCCAGGCCAAGGTGCTCGTCGCCACCGACGTTGCCGCCCGCGGCGTGCACGTCGACGGCGTGGATCTGGTCGTGCACGTCGACCCTCCGGTCGAGCACAAGGCGTACCTGCACCGCTCGGGCCGGACCGCCCGGGCCGGCAACGAGGGCGATGTGGTCACAATCGTGCTGCCCGAGCAGCGCGGCGAGATGCGCCAGATCATGCGCGCCGCGAAGATCAAGGCCACGCCCCGCTCGGTGCGCACCGACGACCCCGAGGTGCTCGAGCTGATCGGCGAGGTCGCGCCGAAGGTCGACGCGCGCGAGACGGAGCGTCTGCGCAACGCCGCCCATCAGGCGCAGCAGCGCGCCGCCGGCCATTCACCCGAGGGCGAGGGCAGGTCGCAGGGGGCCAACGCGAAGCGCAAGCGCTCCCGCGGCGGCCGCGGCCGCGGTCAGGGCGAGTCTCGGGGAGCCGGCCAGCAGCAGGCGCAGGGATCCTCGAGCGCGCAGGGCCAGGGCGCCCGGGGCGAGCAGCGCCATCAGGGCGCGACCGGCTCGGAGCAGCCGCGATCCTCGCAGCAGCGCCGTCGTCGCGGCGGCGCGGGGAAGGGGCAGGGCGGGAACCCGGCGCCCACCCGGTCGAGCGGCGCCGTGTA
>JBEBTD010000094.1:0-8922 GCA_040393965.1 Leucobacter soli
GGGCGACGCCGAGGGGCTCGGGAACCACTTTCGCGGTGGCCGGCTGCACCACGAGCGGTGCGGCGACGCGTCGGGGACGCATCCATTTGCGCAGCTGTCCGAGGGCATGATCGATCTCCCCCACGAGAAACCCGATCTCGGTCAACTGCGACTCGAGCGGAGACTTGCCGAGATCCTCGCGCAGCGCCTGTTCGAAATCGGCCTCGCGCTCGACGAGCATGCGCCGCAGCTGCTGCAGCTGCCCGTGCCGCCAGCCCTCGGGTCTCGTGAGGCCGCGGTCGAAGCCGTGGCGCAGGCCGGTGACGATGGTGGTGATCGCCGATGCAGTCATGCTGCCAGGCTAGCCGTGTCGCGCCGGTTTCGACAGGCCGGCTTCGAGGTTGCGGGCGGGGCCGCGTCAGCCGTGGAGCGCTGCACGCGAGGCAAGAGGAAAGCGAAGCTTTCAGAACCTCGCGTGAACACGGCGCACACGGCGCCGGATCAACGGAGTCTGTGCGACACGGCTCAGCCGTGGAGCGCAGGCACAATCAGATAGATCCCGACCAGCACGCACACCACGCAAAGCGCGAAGCAGGCGTTCGCGGCGACCGTGGCCCATCGGGGTCGGCCGAGATCGTCCACGTCGTCGTCCTCGTCGTCTCGCGAGGGGCCGTCGGGCTCGAAGCTTCCGTCGGCCTGACGCACCTTGGGGGGCGGGGTAGCGAGGAAGCGGATGCCGAGGGAGAACAGGGTCACGACGGTCGCCGCGGCGGCGAGCGAGGTTCCGAAGACGATCAGGAACGCCATCCAGTCGATCATTTCGCGCCCCCGTTCTGCTGTGCCTTCTTCGCCTTCTTCGCCTCTTTCTCGGCCTTGCGAGCGGCGCGCTCGGCGGCCTCCCGCTCGGCCCTGGCCTTCCGTGCGGCTTCGCGGGCGGCCTTGTCGGCGCGTGCGGCGCTCTGCGCCACGGGCGTGAGCGGCGGAATGCTGCCGGTCTTCGTGGGAACCTTGCGCACCTTGCGGCTGCCGATGCGCACCGCATAGCCGGATTCGGCAACGTCGGGCACGTTGACCGCGTTGGAGTGGTCGACGCGGTTGCGGCGCGAGCGCCAGAAGATGAAGAGGATGAAGCCGAAGCCGAACACGGCGTCGATGACCACCCCGAGCACGCCGAGATGCGCGATGAACGCGGCGATCGCGCCCACTGCGCCGGCGGCGGGAAGGGTGAAGAGCCATCCGGTGGCGATCCGGCCGACGGTGCGCCAGCGCACGCTCGACCCGCGGCGGCCGAGGCCGGAACCGATCACGGAGCCGGAGGCGACCTGGGTGGTCGAGAGCGCGAAGCCGAGATGGCTGGATGCGAGGATCGTCGCCGCCGTGGAGGTCTCGGCGGCGAAGCCCTGAGCAGGCTTGATCTGCGTGAGGCCCGCGCCGAGGGTGCGGATGATGCGCCAGCCGCCGGAATAGGTGCCGAGCGCGATCGCGAAGGCGCAGGTGGCGATGACCCAGAACGGCGGGCCGCCGCCCTCGGCGACGTGCGCCCAGCCGGGCAGGGTCTCGCCCTGCGACATCGAGGCCCAGGCGACGAGCGTGAGCGTGATGACGCCCATCGTCTTCTGCGCATCGTTGGTGCCGTGCGCGAGCGCGATAAGGGAGGACGAGACGATCTGGGCGTAGCGGAAGCGGCCTCGCCCGTCCTTCCTGCCGTCGTGGCGACGGGTGATGCTGTAGGCGATCTTGGTCGCGGTGAAGGCGACGATGCCTGCGGTGAGCGGGGCGGCCACCATGGGGATGAGGATCTTCGAGAGGAAGACGCCCCCGTTGATGGCGTTGATGCCCGCGCCGACGATGGCGGCGCCGATGAGGCCGCCGAACAGGGCGTGCGAGGAGCTCGAGGGCAGGCCGTACAGCCAGGTGACGAGGTTCCAGACGATCGCGCCGATGAGACCGGCGAAGATCATCTCGGGGGTGATGAGCACTCCCCCGTCGCCCTCGTTGATGAGACCGCCCGAGATGGTCTTGGCGACCTCGGTGGAGAGGAAGGCGCCGACGAGGTTGAGGATCGCCGCGAGCAGCACTGCGGTCTTGGGCTTCAGAGCGCCGGTGGCGATGGGGGTGGCCATCGCGTTGGCGGTGTCGTGAAACCCGTTGGTGAAGTCGAAGAAGAGCGCCAGCACGATGACCAGCAACACGATGAGGGTGAGTTCCACCGGCGTCTTTCGTTCGGGGTGTGCGTCGGCGCCCGCACCCGCCGTTCACCTCTCGCTCGGCGAGAGTTACACGTGCGTTCGCGTGCGCTTCATTTTCGCAAGGCCTCGTCGTCCGGTCAAGTTGACGTGCCCCGTTCACCTGCTGTTCATCTGAGATCGAAGACGCGGGCGGTGGTGCGGCCCCGAACGATCGCCCGGCCGTCCCCACGGGGATCCGCCGTACCCGGCGGAGTAGACTCGCGGATAAGCAGACCACCCACGAGCGAGGAGACCCCGATGAGCGCAGCGGCGAGCGACTTCGTGCCGGAGCCCGGCACGATCACGATGTTCACCACCGAGTGGTGCGGCTACTGCAAGCGGCTCAAGAAGATGCTCGATTCGGAGGGCATCGGCTACACCGAGGTCGACATCGAGCACACCCCGGGCACGCCGGAACTGGTCGAGGCGGTCAACGGGGGCAACCGCACGGTGCCCACGGTCATCTACCCCGACGCGACGACGGCGACGAACCCCTCCCTGCTCGACGTGAAGGCGAAGCTCGGCGCCTGAGCCCGGCCGGAGACGAGGCGTCGAACCAGCTGTACCGCCCGGCTGCAGTATCAGAAGCCCGGCGCCGAGGCCCTCTGGATCGCGGTCGCGGCGCTGCTGCTCGTCGGCGGCGGCTTCACCGCCTACGGTCTGCGCGCTCGAGTGCGCGGGTGAAAATCGGAGCGACGCGGTCGATCCGCAGCGGCCGGTTCGGGGCGGTGCACTCGACGAGGATCAACCGAAGTTGAGCCGCACCTCGGTGTAGCGCTCGGCCGGCACCCTCTTGAGCCGGCCGACCGCCTCTGAGAGCGGCACCATCTCGATGCGGTCGCCGCGCAGGCCGGCCATCGTGCCCCACTCGCCGCGCAGCACGGCGTCGGCGCCGGCGATACCGGTGCGGGTCGCGAGCACCCGATCGAAGGCGGTCGGCGATCCGCCGCGCTGCAGATGCCCGAGCACGGTCGCCCTGGTCTCGATACCGGTGCGCTGCTCGATGATCGGGGCGAGCACCTCGGCTACCCCGCCGAGCCTCGGGCGCCCGAAACCGTCCAGTCCCTCGCGCGTCACGGCCTGATCCTCGCCGGCGGGCTTGAAGCCCTCGGCCACGACGATCAACGAGGAGCGACCGCGATCGCGCACGCTCGTCACCCAATCGCAGACCTGCTCGATGCTCTCGGGGAACTCGGGCAGCAGCATCGCCTGCGCGCCACCGGCCATACCCGCGTGCAGGGCGATCCACCCGACATCGCGACCCATCACCTCGAGCACCATGCAGCGGCGGTGCGAGTCGCCCGTGGTGCGCAGCCGGTCGATGGCTTCGGCCGCGATGGAGACCGCGGTGTCGAAGCCGAAGGTGTAATCGGTGCCGTCGAGGTCGTTGTCGATGGTCTTCGGCAGGCCCACGACGCCGATGCTCTGCTCCGCGAGGATGCTGCCCACCGTCTGCGTGCCGTTGCCGCCGATGAGGATGAAGCCGTCGAGGCCGTAGGAGTCCATGCGCGCCCGGAAGGCGTCGAAGTCGACCGGCTCGCCGGAGCGGCTGTCGAACGGCGGCACCCGGCTCGTGCCCAGGAAGACGCCGCCGAGGGGCGAGATGCCGCGAACCGCCGGACGGTCGAGCTCGACCGTGTCCCCCTCATGGAAGCCGCGCCAGCCGTCGACGAAGCCGACCATGTCGAAGCCGTGCACATCCACGCCTCGCAGCACGGCGCCGCGGATCGCGGCGTTCATTCCGGGGCTGTCGCCTCCCGAGCAGAGCACTCCGATTCGCATACGGCCATGCTATCGACGGGCGCCGCCGCCGCGCGATGGCTAGAACGACATTGCCCAAAAGGAAACCGCCATACTGCCGGCTATGACGAGGCGAGCGCCCCCTGCAGTACCGAGACGAGAGTGAGCAGCTGCACCGAATCCTCGTCTTCGCGTTTCGCATCGGCCCCGTCGAGGGCGCGGGCCGCGAGCCCGGCCTTCGAATCGATGAGCTCGGCGATGCGCGCGTCGATGGTCTGCGCGGCGACGATGCGCCAGGCGGTGACCGGCTCCTCCTGGCCGATGCGGTGCACGCGGTCGATCGCCTGGGTCTGCTCGGCGTCCGTCCACGACAGCTCTGCGAGCACGACGTTCGACGAGGCCTGCAGGTTCACGCCGACGCCCGCCGCGGTCAGCGAGCAGACCGCGACCGCGACGTCGGGATCGTTGTTGAAGGCGTCGATCTGCTGCTGGCGGAACGTGGCCGTCTGATCGCCTCGGATCGACACCGTGCCGAGCCCGCGCTCCGCGAAGGCCGCCTCGGCGCGATCCATGACGTCGATGTGCTTCGCGAAGAACACGACCTTGCCGACCGAGCGCGCGAGCTGCGCGGCGTAGTCGGCGGCGAGCCCCGCCTTGGCCTGACCGATCTGTCGCACCATCGTGAACACGTTGAGTCCGCTCGACGAGGCGGTCGACTCCTCGAGTTCCTGCGCGCAGACCATGCGGATGATCGCCTCGTCGCTGAGCTCGCGGCCGAGCTTGCCCGCCTTGATCGTGCGGAAGCGCGCGAGCAGGCGCTCGGCGAGCTGCCTCTCGGCCTCGCGGATACCGCGCCCCAGGTCGTCGTCGAGCTCGACGGGCAGGTCGACCACGCGCTTCGAAGGCAGGTCGGCGGCGACGTCGAGCTTGCGGCGGCGGACGATGCCCATTTCGATCACGCTCTGCCGCGCGGCGGGGTAGAAGGGAGGGTCTGCCGGGGTGTAGCCGTTCGACTCGAGCGCGGCCATCAGCTCGGGGCCCGGTTTCTCGGCGTCGATCCAGCCGAGGAAGCGCCAGATCGCGCGGAAGTCGTCGATGTCGTTGATGAGCGGCGTGCCCGTCAGCGCGAGCAGCAACGGGCGCCCGCCCGGGGTTCGCTCGCGGATGCGATCGGCGATCGAGAGCACGTTTCGCGAACGCTGCGACTGCGTGTTCTTGATCATGTGCGCCTCGTCGACGACCATGCCTTTGAAGCCGAAGCGCGAGATCCAGCTGAGGTGGCGGTCGAGGATGTCGTAGTTCACGACGAACACATCGGCGAACGCGTCGATGTCATCGCCGTCGCCGTGGATCACGGTGACGCGGCGCTGCGGGGTCCAGCGCTCGACCTCGCGGGCCCAGTTCATCTTGACGACGTTGGGCACCACGACGAGCAGCGGGTAGGCGTTCGCGACCGAGGCGGCGATCACCGACTGGGCGGTCTTGCCTAGGCCGGGCTCGTCGGCGAGCAGGTAGCTGCGGTGACCGTCGCGCACGCTCTCGAGGAAGCGCGCCTGGTGCGGCATCAGCTCGAGGCCCTTGGGGGCCAGGCGGTCGATGGCGGGGGGCTCGGGCAGCGACATGCACGCGCTGCCTCCGCCGCCCTGCTCGAAGGCCTTGAGCAGGGGGCCGAGCAGCTCCCAGTTCGCCAGCCGCACCACGGGGGTCGGCTTCTTGCGCTGCTCGAGATCGGGAGCGAGGAAGGGGCTCGCGAGCAGGCGTCTCTCGATACCGGGCGGCTCGACCTGGCGCTCCGCGAGCTCCGGCGGCACGTACGCCGCGCGGGGCTCGGGCTCCGGCTCGTCGTCGGGCAGTTCGATGCCTGCCTGCGAGAGCATCTTGCGCTTGAGGGCGCGGGTCGCCTCGGTGATCGGCGCGGCCGGCTCGAGCAGGGTGATGAGGCTCGTGTCCCGCGCGGCCGACTTGGCGAGGATCGCGGCGACGCCGTCGAGGCGCTTCAGCGTCTCGGCCCGCTCCGACTCGCTGATGCTCTCGTCGGTCTTGACGCGTGCGCGCTCCTCGCGCATGAGCAGCGCGATCACGTGGAACTTGGTGCGGCCCGACGGGCTCGCCTTGCCGCGGTGCGCGGAAGCCTCGACCTCGCGCACGGCGCGGGCGAGCAGCGGGATGATGCCCTCGTTGTGGGTGTGGCGGCGACGGCTCTTCGAACGAGTCGTGCGGGTGGCAGTCATGCTTGCCATGGATCTCCTGATCAGCGTGGTGCAGGCCCGTGAATTGGGTCGCGAGGCCGGCAGCTGAGC
Source organism: Leucobacter soli (assembly GCA_040393965.1). Lineage (GTDB taxonomy): Bacteria > Actinomycetota > Actinomycetes > Actinomycetales > Microbacteriaceae > Leucobacter > Leucobacter soli_C. The sequence continues at coordinate 6,248 of JBEBTD010000094.1, forward strand.
GCCGGTGCGGCCCTGCCTGAAGCGTGAGTGTCACGACGGCTCGGGCGTATCGCGCGAAAGCGGCCTGCATCCATCTTACCGCACCGATCGGCGGGCGGGGCTCGGGAAGGGTCGCGCGCGGCGCGCGGGCGGCTCAGTGCCCGGCGAGGATCCTGACGCAGTGGCGTCACCGCGAGATTCAGGAAAACGCGACGCGTTTCCCTCCGAGAATCTCGCGAGTCTCCCGCACGTCCTCGTGCATGCGCTCCACGAGCGCCTCGACGCTCGCGAACGCAGCCATGCCGCGCAGGCGCCGGACGAAGCGCAACTCGACGGTTCGGCCGTAGAGATCGCCTGAGAAATCGATCAGATAGGCCTCGACGCGCGGCTCCCCGTCGGGATCGAACGTGATGTTCGCGCCCACCGAGACCGCGGCCGCATAGCGCTCTCCGCCGACAACCGCCCAACCCGCATAGACGCCGTCCGCCGGCACGAGGCCTTCGAGCTCGCCGCCGATGTTCGCCGTCGGGAAGCCGAGCTCGCGACCGCGGGCGTTGCCACGCACCACCTCGCCCCGCACCGCGAGCGGCCGATCGAGCATGCGCGCAGCCGATTCGACGTCGCCCTGCAGCACTGCCTCGCGCACCCGCGACGACGAGACCCGGCCGAGGCCCACGGCTTCGACGAAGTCGATGACCTCCACTTCGAAGCCGTGCTCCTCCCCGATCCGCCGCAGCAGATCAGGATCGCCCGCGCCTGCGCGACCGAAGCGGAAGTCGGCTCCTACGCAGAGGTGGCGCACATGCATCCGTCCCACCAGCACGTCCTCGACGAACTGCTCCGCGGGCAGCATCGCGAGCGCTTCGTCGAACGGGGGGATCACACAGGCCGTCACTCCGGCCTGCTCTAGCGCCTCGAGGCGCTGCCGCTTGCTCATGATCGGCCGGGGACACGCCTCCGGGCGCAGAAAGCTGAGCGGGTTGTTCGCGAAGGTGAAGACGACCGGTTCGAGCCCGCGCTGCTCGGCGACGTCTGCGATGCGGGAGAGCAGGGCGCGGTGGCCGAGGTGCACCCCGTCGAACTTGCCGATGGCGACGGCGGTGCCCCCTTTGAAGGCTCCGGCGGGGATGCTCGCGAGCGACTCGTGGAGCCGCATCAGTAGAGGCTCTCGTTCGGATCCGAGAGCTCGGGCGCCTGTTGCTGCGCGACGACGTCGCGTCGCAGCCAGATCATGCCGAGCACGGGCAGCACGAGCGGCACGAAGAGGTAGCCGCTGCCGTAGTAGGACCACACCGAGTCGTGCGCGAACAGCTCCGGATGGGTGAGGCTCAGCGTGCCCACGATCAGCACGCCGCTCAGCTCGAACACGAGCGCCGCCCATGCGATCCCGCGCCAGACGCCGGTGCGCTTCAGAAGGGCGAACGTCGCAACGATGTAGACGAGTCCGCTCAGCAGCGACAGGCCGTAGGCGAGCGGCGCCTCGTCGAACTTCGAGACGAGCTGATAGACCGCGCGCAGCGTGGCCGCGAGGGCCAGGATCAGGTACACCGTGATGAGCACGCGTCCGAGCCCGCTCGTGCGAGCCTCGGCGGGCGCGTGCGTCTGCACGTCACGGTTTGCTTCTGGCACGCAGACCAGTGTACCGGCGCCGCAGCGCGATCGATGACGGGCGGCCGCCCCGCCCTCACCCCCAGATGACGAGCATGCGGTAGACCATGACGGCCACCGCAAGGTTCACGACGACGAGGACGAGGTTCGCGCTGCGTCGGCGATCCACGAGCGCCCAGAATCCTGCTCCGAACGGCAGTACGAGCGCCGTGACGAGGTACATCCAGAACTCGAGGGGATCCCCGACCGGCGCGTTGCCGACCATGGGTGCCACGATGGAGACGACCAGCTGCGCGAGCAGCAGCACCCCGACAAGCAGCGTCGCACCGAGCGTGTAGTCGTTGGGCGTGCGCTTGCGGGAGTGCTCCACGAGGCAGACGACGACCGCGGCGAGGGCGACGGCGATCTGAGCGATCGCGAACCAGGTGATCATGAGGCCTCCCCCTCGCGCTCCGGTGCGGATCCGCCTGCGGGCGGCGGGAAGTTCGTGACGACGCGCGTGCGCCCGTTCTTCACCTCGACGAGCCCGACTAGCCTGCCGCTCGGAGCGATGGCGGCGGCGAGCGCGGTGCGGTCGGTGCCGTCGCCGAGCGTCTGCCCCTCCTCGAGATCGAGTCGCTTGCCGTGCCCGAGGTCGACTTCCTGAGCCTCGGTGAGCGACAGCACGGGGAAGAGTCGCGACGCGACATCGGCGGGGCTCAGCAGCTCGTCGACGAGGATCGCACCCTGTGCGAGGCGCTCGTTCGCGACGGCGCCCTCCACCCGGAACGGGCCGACCTCGGTGCGTCGCAGTGCGGTGAGGTGCCCGCCGACGCCCAACGCCTCGCCCAGATCGCGGGCGAGCGCTCGGACGTAGGTGCCCGAGGAGCAGCGCACGGTCGCCTCGACGTCGATCACGGCCCCGGCCTCCGAGGCGGCGTCACCGTCGAGTTCGACGAGTCGGGGCTCGCCGAGATCGAAGCCGTGGATGGTGACGGGCCGCTTCTTCAGCTCGATCTGCTCGCCCGCACGCACCCGGTCGTAGGCGCGGCGACCGTCGACCTTGATCGCGCTGACCGCGCTCGGCGCCTGCTCGATGGGGCCCGTGA
>JBEBTD010000095.1:0-8916 GCA_040393965.1 Leucobacter soli
ACGAGCAGCACACCCACCACCTGCTCTGCCCCTGCCACCAGTCGCAGTTCGACGTCAGTGACGAGGCGAAGGTCATCTTCGGCCCCGCCAAGCGTCCTCTCCCCCAGCTGCCGATCACGGTGGATGAAGAGGGCTACCTGGTCGCTCGCAGCGACTTCGAAGAACCCGTCGGCCCGAGCTTCTGGGAGCGCCTCAAGTGAGCACTGTGACCACCCCTTCCACTCAGAATCAGAGCGGCTCGACCTTCACCTCGAAGGCTGCCAGCTACATCGACGATCGCACCAAGATCGGCGTCGCCGTCAAGGAGTTCGGCCGCAAGGTCTTCCCCGACCACTGGTCGTTCCTGCTCGGCGAGGTCGCGCTCTACAGCTTCATCGTCATCCTGCTCTCGGGCACCTTCCTGACCCTGTTCTTCCAGGCGACGATGATCGAGACGCACTACACCGGCCCCTACGTGCCGATGAAGGGCATCGAGATGTCCGGCGCCATGGCGTCGACCCTCGACATCTCGTTCTCGGTTCGCGGCGGTCTGCTCATGCGCCACGTGCACCACTGGGCCGCACTGCTGTTCGTCGCCTCGATCGGCCTGCACATGCTGCGCATCTTCTTCACGGGTGCGTTCCGCAAGCCGCGCGAGCTCAACTGGGTCATCGGCTTCGTGCTCTTCGTGCTCGCGATGGCCGAGGGCTTCACCGGCTACTCGCTCCCCGATGACGTGCTCTCGGGCAACGGCCTCCGCATCATCGACGGCATCATCAAGGCGATCCCGGTGATCGGCACCTACCTGTCGTTCTTCTTCTTCGGCGGAGAGTTCCCCGGCCAGGACATCGTCGGCCGCCTCTACATGCTGCACATCATGGTGCTGCCGGCGCTCGTGATCCTCTTCGTGGCGCTGCACCTCGCCTTCGTGGTCATCCACAAGCACACGCAGTACCCCGGCCCGGGCAAGACCCAGCAGAACGTCGTCGGCTACCCGGTGCTCCCGGTGTATGCGGCGAAGGCCGGCGGCTTCTTCTTCATCGTGTTCGGCGTGATCATGCTGATCGCCACCTTCGTGGGTATCAACCCGATCTGGAACTACGGCCCCTACGATCCCTCCCCCGTCTCCGCGGGTACGCAGCCCGACTGGTACATCGGCTTCGCCGACGGCATGCTGCGGCTCATCCCGCCGGGGCTCGAGACCGAGTGGTTCGGGTACACCTGGTCGTGGAACATGCTGATCCCGCTGGGCCTCATCGGCATCTTCCTCGTACTCGTCGCCGCCTACCCCTTCATCGAGGCCTGGGTGACCGGCGACCAGCGCGAGCACCACATCCTGGATCGCCCCCGCAACGCCCCCACCCGCACCGCGATCGGCGCCGCCGGCGTCACCTTCTACGCGGTCATGTGGGCCGGTGCGAGCTCCGACCTGATGGCCACCCACTTCCAGCTCTCGATGGAGGGTGTGATCCATGCGCTGCAGGCGCTCCTGATCCTCGGCCCCATCGTCGCCTACGTGGTCACGAAGCGCATCTGCCTCGGCCTGCAGAAGAAGGATCGTTCGATCGCTCTGCACGGCTACGAGTCCGGCCGCATCGTGCGCCTCCCCGGCGGCGAGTTCATCGAGGTGCACAAGCCGGTCACCGAGTACGAGCGCTGGCAGCTGGTCAGCTACCACGACTACGAGCCGCTCATGCTGCGTCCGAACGACGATGGTCGCATCCCGTTCTCGCGTCGCCTGCGCGCCGGCTTCAGCCGCTGGTTCTTCGAGGATCGTGTGGTTCCGCCCACGCAGACCGAGATCGAGCAGTCCAAGCACGAAGGCCACTGAGCCTCGGCCGCCAGGCCGACTCGGCACCCGTACGAAGGCCCCGACCCGGATTCATCCGGTCGGGGCCTTCGTCGTTTCCAAGAGGGCAACCCCGGCCCGGCTCTCTTCCCTCTCTGTTCCCCCCGTCGTTCTCTCCCCCACCTTCTCCCCTAACCCCCCTTCTGTCTTCCTCACTTCCTTTCCTTCCGCATTCCTCCCTTCTCCTCACTTCTCTTCACTTCTCTTCACTTCCTTCCCTTCCGCATTCCTCTCTTCTCCTCACCTCTTCTCTTCCCGGCCCTCCACCCCGAGTGCGCATCCGCGAAGAACCGCACGCGCGGGCTGCACGGTTTCGTTCACAACAACCCCGCAGCTTGGCAGTAGCTGCGGGATCCGGTGCGCGCATGTCGCGCCTACTGCCAAGCTGAGGGAGTCGGGCGCGAGATGGATCCGGTGTTCGGGCGTGGCTGCTCGGAGACGAGATTCGAACACGGAACTCGAATCCGGGACTCGAGCGCCTGGCTCCTCAGTTCCGGTGTTCGGGCGCATGGTTCCTCAGTCCGGAAGCTCGGGGAGGGCTGAGCGATTCGTGCGTCAGCGGTTGCGAAGAGCCGAGCGTGTGCGCCGGCGGCCGGATGCAGGCGCGCCAGGTCAGAGTCGTTGCTCGAGCAGTGTGAGCGATCCGAGCCGGATCAGTTCGTCGAGCCCATGCTGGCCGCCGAGGCTTCGACGAATGCGCACGAGCAGCTGCGACAGCTCCTCTCCCAGCGTCTCATCGCCGAGCGCGGCTACGGCTTGCAGCACGAACCTGGCCAGCTGAGCTCGATCAGGTGACTGATCGCTAGATATCGGCTGCTGTGCCGTGCTGTCTCGGAGATCCTCGAGGAGCGCCGCGGCTCGTTCGGCACAGCTCAGGAAAAGCTGCTGCTTGGTGCTGAAGTTGGCGTAGACATGCGGTTGCGGCACCTCCGCCAGCGCCGCTATGGCTGCCGTCGAGGAGCCGTGGTAACCGTGAGTGCCGAACTCGGCGATACCGGCCGTGAGCAGGCGTTCCCGGTTCTCCCCCGGGCGCCTGCGAGGGCGTCGGTGCGGGTACGGCGAAGCCTCCGCCCTATCGGTGCTGACGGCCATCGGCTTCGTCGAGCTAACCGAGCTCGAGCAGCTTCCGGTAGTGCTCGCCGACGGGCTCGAAGCCTCGGTGATTGTAGAAGGAACCGATGCGCGCGGTCGATGCGGAGAGCTGACGAACTCCCCTGCCCATGCAGTAATGCTCGTTGGCCTGCATGAGGCGATCGCCGATGCCGTGCCCTCGGGCTTCTGCGTCGACGACGATCTCCTGCAAGTGGGCGGTGAGCCCGGGGGCGTGCAGCAGTCGCGATACGGTCATCAACGAATACCCGGCGACCTTGCCCTGGTGCTCGGCGACGAAGAGCACATTGGTCTCATGGTCGCGATGACGAAGAACGTTGTCGAGCGCGATCTGGAATTCGTCGCGTCCGATGGCCTCGCGACCGGTCTGATACTGACGGGCGAGGGCGAACAGCGCCGAAGCGTCTTCCGTCCGCCCTCGCCTGATCGTGATGCTCACGGTCGTTGCCAGCTCGATCAGCGGGCGAAGTGCCCGCGGTAGTACTCGTACACCCAGCCGACCACGCCGACCAGGACGAGCGGCAGGGAGAGGAACGAGAGCCAGAAGTTGAAGCCGATGCACAGCCCCAGCACGAGCAGAGCCAGTGCGAAGGCGAGCAGCATCGGCCACCAGCTCCAAGGGCTGAACTCGCCGATCTCGGGGTCGCCGTCGTCGATATCGGCCTCAAGCTGATCCTCGATCAGCACGCCGCCCTGCTTCTTCTTCACGAGCCACAGGTACACCGCGATGAACGCGGTAAGACCGCCCGAGAGATAGATGACCAGGGTACCGGCCCACTCGAGGTAGCCGTGGGTCAGCAGGTTCCATACGGTGTAGAGCGTGCCCACGATGACGAAGTAGACCGTGAGGATGCCGAAGATCACAACATTTGACTTCATGATGTCTTGCCTTTCAGCGTTACTTCGCGGACGCGAGCGCGGGCACGTCCTGGCCGGGCTGCTTCACACCGCTGACCTCGGGGTGGTTGAGGTCGAAGGCGGGCGACTCCGAGCGGATGCGCGGGATCGAGGTGAAGTTATGTCGCGGCGGCGGGCAGGACGTCGCCCACTCGAGCGAACGGCCGAAGCCCCAGGGATCGTTCACGGTGACCTTCGGCGCGTTACGCGCGGTCAGGTAGACGTTGAGCAGGAACGGGATCATCGAGGCGCCGAGGATCATTGCGCCCACGGTCGACACCTGGTTCATCCAGGTCACGCCGTCCTCGGGCAGGTAGGTGTAGTAGCGGCGGGGCATGGCCTGCACGCCGGCCCAGTGCTGCACGAGGAAGGTGGTGTGGAAGCCGATGAACAGCACCCAGAAGTGGATCTTGCCGAGGCGCTCGCCGAGCATCTTGCCGGTCCACTTCGGCCACCAGAAGTAGAAGCCGGCGAACATCGCGAAGACCACGGTACCGAACACCACGTAGTGGAAGTGGGCAACCACGAAGTAGGTGTCGGAGAGGTGGAAGTCAAGAGCGGGCGAGGCGAGGATCACGCCGGTCAGGCCGCCGAAGACGAACGACACCAGGAAGCCGAGCGACCAGAGCATGGGGGTCTCGAAGGTGATCGAGCCGCGCCACATCGTGCCGATCCAGTTGAAGATCTTCACGCCGGTCGGCACCGCGATGAGCATGGTCATCAGGGCGAAGAACGGCAGCAGCACCGAGCCGGTGACGTACATGTGGTGCGCCCACACGGTCATCGAGAGGGCCGCGATGGAGATGGTCGCGTAGATCAGCGTCTTGTAGCCGAAGATCGGCTTTCGGCTGAACACCGGGAAGATCTCGGAGACGATGCCGAAGAACGGCAGCGCGATGATGTACACCTCGGGGTGTCCGAAGAACCAGAAGAGGTGCTGCCAGAGGATGGCGCCGCCCTCGCCGTTGAAGATGTGCGTGCCGAAGATGCGGTCGGCGGCGAGGCCGAAGAACGCGGCGGCGAGCACGGGGAAGACGAGGATCACGAGGATCGAGGTGATCAGGGTGTTCCAGGTGAACACCGACATGCGCCACATGGTCATGCCGGGAGCGCGCATGGTCACGATGGTGGTGATGAAGTTCACGCCGCCCATGATGGTGCCGAAGCCGCCGATGCCGAGACCGAGCACCCAGAGGTTGCCGCCCACGCCGGGCGAGAAGGTGGTGTCGGAGAGCGGAGCGTAGGCGAACCAGCCGAACGAGGCCGCGCCCTGCGGCGTAAGGAAGCCGCCGACCGCGATGAGCGAGCCGAAGGTGTAGAGCCAGAAGGCGAAGGCGTTCAGACGGGGGAAGGCCACGTCGGGCGCGCCGATCTGCAGCGGCATGAGCACGTTCGCGAAACCGGCGAAGAGCGGGGTCGCGAACATGAGCAGCATGATGGTGCCGTGCATGGTGAACAGCTGGTTGTACTGCTCTTTCGTGGCCACCACCTCGAGGCCCGGAGCGAACAGCTGCGCACGGATGATCAGCGCCATGAGGCCGCCGATCATGAACCACACGACCGAGCTGATCAGGTACATGTAGCCGATCACCTTATGATCCGTGGAGGTGAGCCACGAAACGATGACGTTGCCCTTCTTCATGTTCATTCTCTCGCTTCTCGCTACTCGTTCTGTGCCTTGGCTTCGTCACCGAAGAACTGGTCCTGCAGGGGGTTGTAGTCGAGGCCGACCCGACCCACGTTGCCGGCTTCGCGCAGCGACTCGATGTAGGCGTCGTACTCGGCCTGCTCGACCACGCGAACCTCGAAGAGCATCATCGAGTGGTACTCGCCGCAGAGCTCGGCGCACTTGCCCATGAAGGTGCCGACCTTCTCAGGGGTGAACGAGATGTAGTTGGTCTGTCCCGGGATCATGTCCTTCTTGTAGAGGAACTCCACGATCCAGAACGAGTGGATGACGTCGCGCGTCTCGATGCGCAGCTCGGTTGTCTTGTCGACGGGCAGGTAGAGCACCGGCATCGTCTCGGGGATGGCGCTTCCGTTGTCGTCGGTCTGCACCTGCACGCCCTGGAAGTAAACGTCTTCGTCGAGGTAGTTGAAGTCCCACGCCCAGCGCTTGCCGATGACCTCGATGGTGGTCTCGGGAGCCTCGTAGCGCTGCTCGACCTTGGCCATCTCCTGCGCGGTGAACGCGAAGAAGCCGATGATCAGCATGACCGGGACGACCGTGAAGAAGGTCTCGATCGGCATGTTGTAGCGCATCTGCACGGGCAGGCCGGTCTGGCCCTTGCGGCGACGGTAGGCGATGGTCGCCCAGAGGATCAGGCCCCAGGTGATGACGCCCACGCCGAGCAGCACGATCCAAGAGTTGACCCACAGGGCCGTGATGCCCTCAGTGTGGTTGGTAGCATCCGTGGATCCCTCGGGGAGGAAGCCCCGCTGCTGAGCCGGAGTGCAACCGGCGAGCACGAGCGCCGCGGTGACCGCGACGCCAGGAAGGGCCCATTTCATTCGACGATTGGAACGCACCGCATACCTTTCGAATTTATCTGTCGAGTTGTCTGCATGCCAGACAAAGCTTATGACTCACTGAATAGCTTAGCGCGAAGCTGAAGGTTTACTGAACACGCACCGGGGTGTCGTCAGCTGAAGCTGTCGCCGCATGCGCAGCTGCCCTGCGCGTTGGGATTGTCGATCGTGAAGCCCTGCTTCTGAATCGTGTCTTCGAAGCCGATGGTCGAGCCATTGAGGTAGGGAACGCTCATCTGATCGACGATGACCTCGACCCCGTCGAAGTCGACTATCGCGTCGTTCTCGAGGGTGCGCTCATCGAAGAAGAGCTGGTAGATGAGGCCGGAGCAGCCGCCCGGCTGCACGGCGATGCGCAGACGCAGATCGTCGCGCCCCTCCTGTTCGAGCAGGCTGCGCACCTTGTCGCGGGCGGCTTCCGTGAGGCCGACCTGGTGCGCGGTCTCGGTGATTGTCTCGCTCATGCTGCCAGTCTACCGCTCCGGGCGGAGCCGTTCCGACCCCGGCGAGCCGCTATCCTGGAAGGAGTTGACCTGCGCCCGGGTCTCCCCGGGCGGCACCTTCGAAAGGAATGGCGTGGCGAAGAGCAGCACCGCTGATGCAAGCGGCGAGCAGTCGGGCGAGGCGCAGACCGGCAAGGGCCGCCCGACCCCCAGCCGCAAGCAGGCCCAGGCCGCGAAGGCGCAGCCGATCGTCGGCGGTCGCGACAAGGCGGCTCGCAAGCTGCAGCGCCAGAAGGACGCGGAGGCTCGCGAGCGCGCCCGGGTCGGCATGATGCAGGGCGACGAGCGCTTCCTCACGGCGCGCGACCGCGGCCCGCAGCGCCGCTTCGCCCGCGACTACGTCGACGCGCGCTTCAGCCTGGGCGAGTTTCTCATCCCGGCGATGCTGGTCGTGCTGCTGATGACCTTCCTGCCCGCCGACTGGCAGGTCTACAGCCTGCTCGCGATCTGGATCTACCTGGGCCTGTCGGTGCTGGACGCCGTCCTGCTCGGCGCGACCCTCAAGCGCCGACTCATCGCCAAGTTCGGCGAGCAGAATCTTCAGCCGGGCTTCCGCTGGTACGCGGCGATGCGCGCCTTCCAGTTCCGAATGCTGCGCATGCCGAAGCCGCAGGTCAAGCGGCTGCAGTTCCCCGAATAGGGGCGGGCTCGCCGGGCGGTTCGGTCCGGCGAGAGGCGCACTGGCAGGCTGCGATGGTTCGGTTCCGGCCCGATCTCGTCGAGGGCGAGGATCAGCCGGCGGAGCTTCCGCGATAACCGGCGGCGGCGAGCCCCCGGTTGATGTCTCTCGCCCAGAGCGGGCCTTCGTAGATGAACGCGGTGAAGCCCTGCACGAGCGTCGCACCGGCTTCGAGCCGATCGAGCACGTCGCGCGCGGTCGTCACTCCCCCGACCGAGATCACGCAGAAGCCGGGGTCGGGCGCGACCTGGCGGATGCGGCGAAGCACCTCGTGGGATCGTTCGCGCAGCGGCGCGCCCGAGAGCCCGCCGGCGCCGATCCGTTCGATCTCGGCGGGATCGGCGAGCAGACCCTCGCGGGAGATCGTGGTGTTCGTGGCGATGATGCCGTCGAGGCCGAGTTCGATCGCGAGCTCCACGATGCCGTCGAGCTGCTCGTCGTCCATGTCGGGTGCGATCTTCACGAGCAGCGGCGTGCCTGCGGCCGCGCGCTGCACCTCGCTCAGCAGAGGTCGCAGGGCGGAGAGCTCCTGCAGGCCGCGCAGGCCGGGCGTGTTGGGCGAGCTCACGTTGACGGCGAGGTAGTCGGCGATGGGCGCGAGCCGCTCAGTGCTGTAGACGTAGTCCGCGGTCGCCTGATCCACCTCGGTGATGCGGCTCTTGCCGATGTTCACGCCGATCACGGGGCGGTGCTTCGCGAGGCGCGCCTGCTCGATGCGAGGAACGGCGGCGGCGGATCCTCCGTTGTTGAAGCCCATCCGGTTCACGAGTGCGCGGTCGTCTACCAGCCGGAATGCGCGCGGTCTGGGGTTGCCCGGCTGCGCGTGCCTGGTGAGCGTGCCGACCTCGACGTGACCGAATCCGAGTGCGCCGAGACCCAGGATGGACTCGGCGTTCTTGTCGAAGCCGGCGGCGAGCCCGAAGGGGCTCGGGAACTCGAGGCCGAGCGCCCGCACCCGCAGCTGAGGGTCGGGGGCGCACAGGCCGCGCGCGAGCGGGCCGAGGAGGCCGGCCGCGTGGATGACCGGAAGCGCGAGGCGGTGGGCTCGCTCGGTGTCGAATCGCCGCAGCACGGTGTTGAAGAGCAGCGGATAGAGGCTCACGACCGGTTCTCCTTGGTGTCGGTGGAGACGCCCGCGGCATCGGCCGGATTGCCGGCCGCCTCCGCGCGAAGCTGGGAGATGGCCGACTCGAAGTCCTCGAGCGATTCGAAGGCCTGATAGACGCTGGCGAAGCGCAGGTAGGCGATCTCGTCGAGTTCGCGCAGGTGCGGCAGCACGGCGAGTCCGATGTCGTTGGCGTCGAGCTGCGCTTGGCCGGTGGAGCGCACGGACTCCTCGACCTGCTGCGCGAGCACGGCCAGGTCGCTCT
>JBEBTD010000096.1:0-8734 GCA_040393965.1 Leucobacter soli
CTTGGCGTTGCCCTTGTGCACGACGTTCGCACCGAGCTTCATGAGTCCGTTGATCACGCGGTAGACCGAGTTCTCATTGCCCGGGATGAGAGACGAGGCGAGGATCACGGTGTCGCCCTCGCCGATCTCGACCTGGTGCTCGCGGTTCGCCATGCGACTGAGCACTGCCATCGGCTCTCCTTGCGAGCCGGTCGACATGTACACGATGCGGTGATCGGGGATGTCGCCGCTCTTCTTGAGGTCGACCAGTACGCCCTCGGGCACCTCCAGATAGCCGAGATCCGAGGCGATCCTCATGTTGCGCACCATCGAGCGGCCGAGCAGCACGACGCGCCGCCCGTTGGCCTGGGCGGCGTCGAGCACCTGCTGCACACGGTGCACATGACTCGAGAAGCTCGCGACGACGACCTTGCCCGGGGAGCCCGCGATGACGCGTTCGAGCACCGGCCCGATGTCCTTCTCGAGCGGCGTGAAGCCGGGCACGTCGGCGTTCGTCGAGTCCGTCATGAAGAGGTCGACGCCCTCTTCGCCGAGGCGGGCGAAGGCGCGCAGATCGGTGATGCGCTTGTCGAGCGGCAGCTGATCCATCTTGAAGTCGCCCGTGCCGATGACGAGACCGGCGTCGGTGCGGATGGCCACCGCGAGGGCATCGGGGATCGAATGGTTGACCGCGATGAACTCGAGGTCGAAGGGGCCTCGGCGCACGCGATCGCCCTCGGCGACCTCCTCCAGCACGGGGCGGATGCGGTGCTCCTTGAGCTTCGCCGAGACGAAGGCCAGCGTCAGCTTCGAGCCGATGAGGGGGATGTCCTGGCGCCGCTTGAGCAGATAGGGCACGCCGCCGATGTGATCCTCGTGCCCGTGAGTCAGCACGATGGCCACGATGTCGCCGAGGCGGTGCTCGATCTTCGAGATGTCCGGCAGGATCAGGTCGACGCCAGGGTGGGTCTCCTCCGGGAAGAGCACGCCGCAATCGACCACCAGCAGCTTGCCGTCGATCTCGTAGACGGTCATGTTGCGGCCGACCTCGCCCAACCCCCCGAGAGGGGTGACGCGGAGGGTGCCGGCTTCGAGCGCGGGCGGGGCGTAGTGCGGGGTGGTCATAGTGCCTTTCGTCGCCGACCGGGCGAGCGCCGCGAGACGGGATCAGGTCGATCCATGTCTCCGCCTCCTCGCTCCGCCCGACCGGCGGGTGTGTTATCTGGTGGTGCCGGCGATCTTCGGCAGCGCGCCGCCTGCGGCGGCGTTGCGATCGGGGCGGAAGTTCGAGAAGTCGGCGCCCGGCACGTCCTTGACGAGCGACAGCTCGTCTTCGATGAGGGCGGCCTCCCACTCCTCGGGGCCGACGAGGGGCAGGCGCACGCGCGGGCTGCCGATGCGGCCGAGACCGTGCAGCACATACTTCGCGGCGACGGTGCCCGGCACGTGGGTCATGATCGCGCGCACGAGCGGCTCGAGGCGCTGATGCTCGGCCCGCGCGATGTGCAGGTCGCCGCGGTTCACCGCGTCGACGATCGTGCGGTAGGGCGCCGAAGTGATGTTCGCGGTGACGCCGATGAGACCGGTGGCCCCGATCGAGAGATGCGGCAGCACATTCGCGTCATCGCCCGAGAAGTACATGAGATCGGTCTGATTGAGCACGCGGCTCACCTCGCTGAAGTCGCCCTTGGCGTCCTTCACGGCGAGGATGTTGGGGTGCTTCGCGAGGCGCAGGATGGTCTCGTACTTGATGGGCACGCCCGTGCGGCCGGGAATGTCGTAGAGGATGACCGGCAGATCGGTCGCGTCGGCGACCATGCGGAAGTGCGTGAGCAGGCCGGCCTGGGTCGGCTTGTTGTAGTACGGGGTGACGATCATCACGCCGTCGGCTCCGGCCTTCTCGCTGGCCTGGTAGAGCTCGATCGCGTGCGCGGTCTCGTTCGAGCCGCCGCCCGTGATGATCTTCGCGCGGCCCGACGAGACCGACTTGGCGACCTCGACGAGCTTGAGCTTCTCGGGGTCGGTGAGCGTCGAGGTCTCACCGGTGGTGCCGGTGACGACGATGCCGTCGGCTCCGTTCTGGATGCAGTTCTCGATGTGCTGTTCGGTCGCCGCCCAGTCGACCTCGCCCTCGGCGTCGAAGGGGGTGATGAGCGCGACCAGCACCTGGCCGAAGGGGTTCTCTCGTGTCGTCACCCGTCTAGCGTATCCGACGAAGCCCGCAGCCAGCGCTCGAAGCGGTAGCCGAGCCCCGTCTTCGACACCAGCGGGGCCCCCGGATCGACCAGACTCCAGTCTGCGCCGATCTGCGGCGCGAAGGTGTCTGCGCCGTCGACGTCGAGCTCGATGCGGGTCACGACGAGCTCGTCGGCGACCGGGATCGCCGTGCGGTAGAGCTGGCCCCCGCCCATGATCCACGCGATCTCCGGGGCGGGAACCGCCGTGCGAAGCGCCTCGAGCGCGGTGTCGAGCGAGGAGAGGACGACCGCCCCCTGTGCCCGATAGGCCGGATCGCGCGTCACGACGAAGTTCTCCCGCCCGGGCAGCGGGCGGAATCGCTCGGGAAGCGACTCCCAGGTGCGCCGCCCCATGACCACGGGCGCGCCGAGGGTCGCCTGCTTGAAGTGCGCGAGGTCTTCGGGCAGGTGCCAGGGCATCTCGCCGTCTCGGCCGATGGCTCCCCCTCGGGCCTCCGCCCAGATCATGCCGATGCGCACGATCAGACCGCCACCGGCGCCTTGATGCCCGGGTGGTGCGCGTAGTCGACCAGCTCGAAGTCGTCGAAGTCGTAGTCGAAGATGCTCTCGCGGGGGTGCAACACGAGACGCGGGTATGGGAACGGCTCGCGCGAGAGCTGGGTCTCGACCTGCTCGACGTGGTTGTCGTAGATGTGGCAGTCGCCGCCCGTCCAGACGAACTCACCCGGCTCGAGGCCGGTCTGCTGAGCCACCATGAGCGTCAGCAGGGCGTACGAGGCGATGTTGAACGGCACGCCGAGGAACATGTCGGCCGAGCGCTGATAGAGCTGGCAGCTGAGTCTGCCGTCGGCGACGTAGAACTGGAAGAAGGCATGGCAGGGCATGAGGGCCATGCGGCCGAGCTCGGCGACGTTCCAGGCGCTCACCAGGTGACGGCGGGAGTCCGGGTTCTCGCGCAGCTGCTCGATCACCTGTGCGATCTGGTCGATGTGCCCGCCGTCGGGCGTGGGCCACGAGCGCCACTGCACCCCGTAGACGGGGCCGAGGTCTCCGTGCTCGTCGGCCCACTCGTCCCAGATCGTGATGCCGTGATCGGTGAGGTACTTCGTGTTCCCCTCTCCCCGCAGAAACCAGAGCAGCTCGTAGGCGACCGATTTGAAGTGCACGCGCTTCGTGGTGATGAGCGGGAAGGACTCCGAGAGGTCGAAGCGGATCTGCTTGCCGAACAGGCTGCGCGTGCCCGTGCCCGTGCGGTCGGCCTTCGGCGTGCCCTGCTCGAACACCTCGCGCAGCAGGTCTTCGTAGGGGGTGGGGATCGGAGCGGCGGTCATGCGCTCCAGTCTACGGGCACGAGGATCGGCGCCGCAGCCGATGCGAAAGCACCCCGGGGCATGCGCCCCGGGGTGCGATCCTCGTCGCCGATCTCAGCGCTGCTGCGCGGCCGAGGCGTCGTCGAAGACCTCCACCGAGCCCTCGCTGTCGTCGCCGCGGGTGAGCACCTCACCGCGGAAGAACGCGGGCGAGCGGCGCGACCAGAGCAGCATGATCGCGACGCCGATGAGCAGCACCAGCACGCCGAGCACGCCCACGAGGCCGAGCCCGAGGATCTCGCTGCCCGAGCCGAAGGCCGGATCGAAGCTGTCGACCGTGGTCTGCACGAAGGTGACGAGCAGGAACACGCCGCCGAGGCCGGGCAGTGCGACCTTCATGATGGTCGCCTTGGCCCCGTCGCGCGGGCCGGTCTTGCGGAAGTACCAGGCGCTCGAGAGCGCGGTAACGCCGTAGTAGAAGCAGACCATCATGCCGAGCGCGGTGATCGTATCCCACAGCACGTCCTCGCTGAGAAAGCGCATGATCGCGTAGAACACCGAGGCGACGACCGACGACCACAGGAGAGCCACGTACGGCGACTTGTACTTGGGGTGCACCTTCTTGATCGAGGCCGGCAGCGCCCCGTAGTGCGACATCGCGAGCAGCGTGCGCGCCGGCGAGATCGCCGTCGTGTTGATGGACGAGACCGCGCTCAGCAGAATGCCGAGGGTCAGGAAGATCGCGGCGCCGCCCATCACGGGGTGGGCGATGGCCGCGAAGACGTTCTCGGCGATGCTCGTGTTGGCGAGGCCGTAGCTGTCCTCGCCGACGCCCGCCCAGACGAGGGTCGCCGTCGCGGTGCCGACGTACATGACGAGCAGGATGGCGACGAGGATCATGGCCGCCTTGCCCTCGGTCGACATGCGGCCCTTCGAGGGCTTGGTCTCCTCGCCCAGCGTGAGCACGGTGTCCCAGCCCCAGTACACGAAGATCGAGACCGCGAGGCCGGCCGCGAAGGCGCCGAAGCCGTCGATCGCGAGCGGATTGAACCACGACAGCTCGGGGGTATGGCGCACGCCCGTGTTGGGGTTCGGGTCGGCGAAGAAGAACATCGCGAGGATGAACCACACCATCACGCCGACCTGGAAGAAGACGGTGATGTATTGGAAGATCTTGGTCGAGGTCATGCCCGTGTAGGAGATCCAGGTGGCGAGCGCCATGAACCCGAGGCAGACGAGGATGTTGATCCAGACCACGCCTGCGAGGTCGGCCACACCAGGATCGCCCAGCACGATCGCGAGCGATTGGAACAGGAAGTCGACGGCGACGCCCGCGAGGTTCGAGAGCACGAGCACCGTCGCGGCGATCAGGCCCCAGCCGGCCATCCAACCGACCCACGGGCCGAAGGCGCGCGTCGCCCAGGTGAAGGAGGTGCCCGAATCGGGCATGCGATCGTTGAGCGCACGGTACCCAAAAGCGACCAGCAGCATCGGCAGGAAGCCGGCGAGGAAGATGGCCGGGGTCTGCCACCCCACTTCCTGCGCCGCCGGGCCGACGGCTGAGGTCAAGGTGTATGCGGGAGCGCAGACCGAGAGGCCGATGATGACGGCGCCGAACACGCCGACCGTCCCCTGCGGCAGCCCCTTACGGCTGATACCCGTCACAGAATCGAGCGCCCTGGTCGGCGGATTCGTCGTCGTTGTCATGCTTGCCCTTCCTCGGACTCAGTAACCTGCCCGATTCTATGCACGCTCGACGAAAACGCCTAATTATGTGTGTTTTCGGAACTGATTTCGTCGCGCTTCAGAGAAATAGCTGTGCGTATCGCACGTCGGGCTCGATTGCGATCGCCGCACGCGTCGTAGACGATGCCGAGCCTCGCCCAGGCGCGCCAGCTCTCCGGCTCCGCCTCGGCCTCGAGCCGATAGCGGTCGAATGCGGCATCGGCGACTGCCCGATCCGGGCGGCCGGTGGGGCCCGCATCGCCCAGATCGTCGGGCAGCAGCCGCTCGCGCTCGAGCTCGTCGACAAGAGCGGTGGAGCGCACCCCGAAGAGCAGCTCCCTCGCGAGCGCCCAGGCGCCGATGAGGGGCAGCACCAGCAGCGCGGCCCCCATCGCGACCGCGATCGCAGTGCCCGAGGCGAGCAGTGCGATCGCGCGCACGCCCGCGAAGACGAAGTAGAGCACGAGCAGCGCGCTCATTACGATCACGCCGACGAGGGCGCGCGCGCGAGCGCTCATTCCGGTGCACCGCCGAGGCCCAACACGTGCTCGAGGCCCACGACGAGCCCCTGCAGCCCCCCGATCGCGCCGAGGGCCGCGCGGATGCCCGCCTGGTACGACTCGTTCGAGAGCGTGTCGTGGATGATCGAGAGCGTCTCCCCCGCACCCCCGAAGCGCACCTCCTGCTTCGCGGCGACGCCCTGCATGCGCAGGCTGTGCACCGGCAGGCCCGCGACCAGCTGCCCGCGGGCGGGCTGATCCGCGAACGGAGCCTCGACTCTGCGCCCTTCGCGCGCAGCGGCGATGAGCTCGGCCGTGCGCACGGCGGTGCCGCTCGGCGAGTCGACCTTCCCGGCGTGATGCGTCTCGACGATCTCGATGCTGTCGAAATGCGGCGCGGCGATGGTCGCGAGCATCGTGCCGATGACCGAGCCGAGCGAGAAGTTCGGCACGACCAGCACCGCGGCATCCGGCAGCTCGTCCACCACGCGCCGCAGATCGTCGAGCCGCTCGGACGACCAGCCGCTCGTCCCGACGATCACGCGCTGGCCGCGGCGAAGCGCGCGCTCCACGATCGCCGGCGAGACCTCCGGATGGGTGACATCGAAGAGCACCTCGGCATCCGCGCCGGCTTCCGGGCCGCTCGCGCTCGTCAGCCTTGCGCTCAGCTCGAAGCCGTCCTGTGCCTCGACCGTGTCGCACACGAATGAACCGAGACGCCCGGTGGCGCCGCTTACCGCTACTGTCGTCATGCCTTCAGCGTACTCCGCGAGACGTCCCCGACTGCGACAACGGTTCGCGGCCCGGCGGCCACGAGCGCCGCCGCCTCGCGGATCTGCTCCGCCGTCACGGCGTGGAATCGCGCGAGTGAAGCGTCGAAGGTGAGAATCTCGCCGGTGCCGATCTCGGCCCGCGCGAGGCGCCCCATGCGAGTGTCGCTGTCCTCGAGCGCCAGGGCCGACGAGCCCGCCACCTGGCCGAGCGCGCGCTCGTGCTCTTCCTCCGTGACGCCATCCTCCGCGACGCGTTGCAGCTCGGCCGCCGCGAGCTCCACGACCTGCGCAGCCTTCTCGGGCATCGTGCCCGCGTACATACCGAAGACGCCACCGTCGCTGTAGCTCGCGCCGAAGGAGTAGGCGGTGTAAGCGAGACCGCGCTTCTCGCGGATCTCCTGGAAGAGCCGGCTCGACATCCCACCTCCCAGCACCGAGTTCATGAGCCCGAAGGCGAAGCGCCGCGGATCGCCCGCGGGGAGTCCTCGAGTACCGATCATGAGATTGATCTGCTCGCTCTCGCGCTCGGTCAGGTGAACGGCGGGGGCGGTGGAGATCGGCGCGGGGATTGCGGGCTCGGCACCGGCCGCCGTCGAGTCGCGCCGCTTCGGCGCGCGATCCTCGTCGATGCTCCAACGCCCGCCCGCCAGCCGCAGTGCGTCGACCACCTGCTGCACGAGCCGGTCATGATCCACGGCGCCCGCCGCGGCCACGACGAGCGTGGACGGGTCGTACTGCCCTAGGTAGTGCGCCATCACGTCGTCGCGCCGGGCCTCGCGTATCGTGTCCGGATTGCCGCCGATCGGGCGCCCGAGCGGATGCTCCCCGAGCACGGCCTCGAAGAACCGCTCGTTCGCGACATCGGCCAGATCATCGGCGGCCATCGCGAGCTCCTCGAGGATCACGCCGCGCTCGATCTCGAACTCGCCCTGCTCGATCACGGAGTTCGTGACCATGTCGGCGAGGGTGACGACCGCGCCCTCGAGGTCGACGTCGCGCACCTTCGCGTAGTAGCAGGTGTACTCCTTCGCGGTGAGCGCGTTGTTCTCGGCGCCGATGCGGTCGAAGCTCGTCGCGATCTCGTAAGCGTCGCGCGTCGGCGTGCCCTTGAAGAGCAGGTGCTCGAGGAAATGAGTGCTGCCGAGACTCCCAGGCGCGTCGCCTCGTTCGGCTTGTTCGTCGCGCGAGCCGACGCCCACCCAGAAGCCGACCGTCGCGCTGCGCGCACCCGGCATGCGCTCGGTGAGCACCCGCAGCCCGCTCGGATGTACGGTGCGGCGCATGAGCCCTCCGCCGAGATCGACCTCGAGCTCGGGCAGGTCGAGAGGGAGGCGGATCGGGTCGGGGAGGCCGCTGAACGGCTGGTCTGCTTCTGGCACGACCTCTACCCTACCGAGCCGCGCTCCCTCCGCTCAGCCCCTCGCCTTCGCGCGCCTTAGCGCGAGCATCAGGCTCGCGCCGCCGGCCGCGATGAGCAACCCCGACGCCCCGAGCACGGGAACCGCCGCCGGAAACGGAGGAGCCCGGGTGCCGTACGGCACCCGGGCTCCGGGATCCCTGTCGAGGGTCGTTCGCGCGAGCTTACTCGGCGACGACCTCCGCGGCCTCGGCCTCGGGGGCCTCAGCAGCGGGGGCCTCGGCCTCGGCGGCCTCCTCGAGCACGGGCTCGAGCGAGAGCTTGCCGCGGTCGTCGACCTTCGTGATCTTCACGAGGATCTTCTGGCCGATCGAGAGCACGTCGTCGACCGAGTCGATGCGCTTGCCGCCGGCGAGCTTGCGCACCTCGCTGATGTGCAGCAGGCCGTCCTTGCCGGGCAGCAGCGAGACGAAGGCGCCGAAGGCGGCGTTCTTCACCACGGTGCCGAGGTACTGCTCGCCGACCTCGGGGTTCTGCGGGTTCGCGATCGCATTGACCTGAGCGCGGGCGGCCTCGGCCGAAGCGCCGTCGGTCGCGCCGATGTAGACGGTGCCGTCGTCGTCGATCGAGATGTCGGCGCCGGTCTCGTCCTGGATGCCGTTGATCGTCTTGCCCTTGGGGCCGATCAGCTCGCCGATCTTGTCGACCGGGATGTTGACCGTGATGACGCGCGGCGCGGTCGGCGCCATCTCGTCGGGGGCGTCGATCGCCTGGTTCATCACGCCGAGGATCGTCGTGCGAGCCTCCTTCGCCTGCGACAGGGCGCCCGCGAGCACATCCGAGGGGATGCCGTCGAGCTTGGTGTCGAGCTGCAGCGCGGTCACGAACTCCG
>JBEBTD010000097.1:0-8583 GCA_040393965.1 Leucobacter soli
CAGAGCGTGCAGCCCGCAACCGAGGCCGGCATCGAGTCCGAGCCCACCTCGCACGAGAGCTGAGCGATGACGATCACCGCAGCGGCCGACGGCTCGGCCCTCGGCAACCCGGGGCCGGCCGGCTGGGCCTGGTTCGTCGACGAGGCGCAGTGGCGGGCGGGCGGCTGGCCCCGCGCCACCAACAATCAGGGCGAGCTGATGGCGGTGCTCGACCTGCTGCGCGCCACCGAGCACCGCGCCGATGAGCCGCTCGTCGTGCTCTGCGACAGCCAGTACGTCATCAACTCCGTCACCCAGTGGATGCCCGGCTGGAAGCGTCGCGGCTGGCGCAAGGCCGATGGCAAGCCCGTGCTCAACCGGGAGCTGCTCGAAGCGCTCGACACCGCATTGCAGGGACGTCAGGTGCGCTTCGAATGGGTGAAGGGCCATGCCGGCCACCCGCTCAACGAGGCGGCCGACCTGCGGGCTCGAGCCGTCGCCACCGCCTTCCAGCGCGGCTCGCTGCCGGACACCGGCCCGGGCCTCACGGGCTCGGCGGCGTCGCCGGCCATCGAGCCGCAAGCCGCATCCGTCGGGGCCGCGCCCCCGACGCTCTTCTAGCGCTTCGGACTACGGCAGACGCCAGCAGTGCGAGTGATAGTGGCGGCGGTCGCGCACCGCGGCATCGTCACCGAAGAAATGCTCGGCGCTCCAGGCCACGACATGCGCCTGCCCGGCAGGCACCTCGGTGCCGCACTCGGGGCAGCGATAGCCCTTCTCGGCCCGATGCGCGGGGACGTCGCGCACGAACCACTCGGCGCCGCGGCGGAACTGCTTTCGGGCTCCCCCGTAGGCGAGCCTCGTGACGTCGCGCTCGGGCTGGTGAGCGGCCCGCTGATACTTGTTCGCACGGCGGCTACGAGTCATCGGCCGAGCCCCTCACCACCAGTGATTGGCCTGCCAGAACTCGTAGGCCCCGGCCCAGCTTCCGTAACGGCCGTGCGCGTAGCCGATGGCCCAACGCAGGTTGTCGACCGGATCGTACCCGTTGCCGGGCACCTTGCTGCAGGGCAGGGCCTGCACGAGGCCGCAGGCGCCGCTGCTCGAGTTCGTCGCGTTCGGGTTCCAGCCGCTCTCGCGACTCACGATCGCGTCGACGTAGCCCCAGTCGCCTTCGGGAATGCCGGCAGCGGCCATCCACTCGGCAGGCGAGCCGCCGCCGGAGAACATCGGCAGCGCGGGGGCGGCCGGTGCCACGGGCTTCGGTGGAGGCGGCGGCGGCAGCTCTTCTGCAGGAGCGGCCTCGAGGTGGATGTCGAGCGGTTCCACGTCTTCGGGCACGAATCTCTGGTGGATGCGCTCGTAGAAGTCTTCATCGGCCAACGCGGGGCCGGAGGCCGACAACGGGGCGATGACGGCCGTGCCCGCGATGCCCACGACCGCGAGTGCGGCGAGGTATCCCTTGGCACGCTGGAAGCGTGCGGAGGGGCGTGCGGGCTTGGCGGTGGTGGTCACAATGTAACGATTCTATCTCAGCGAGGATCGGGCGTCGAGCCGGAGGCCGGAACGCACAGGCGCCTCTCGGAAGCGCCGCAGCGCGTCAGCGCGTCAGCGCGTCGCCAGCAGCAGCTCGATCACCGAGTCGAGCAGCGCATCGACCTGGTCTTCGTCGTAGCCGCGCCACTCCGAGTGGAACACCACTCCCCTGACGTCCGCGGTCGAGAGCTGCCCCTCACCGGCGAAGAGCGCGCTCACCCGATCGAGGAAGGCGTCGACCTGCGAGCGCCGGTAGCCGCTCGCGAAGATGCCCCGGGTGCGGAAGCGCTTGCCGCGCGGCCGATCGAGACGGCCTCGCACTTCGCGGAGCAGCTGACCGACCTCGGCCCACCATGCGTCGTCGCCGAACTCCTGCATGCGCTCACGGCGCTCGCGCTCGTAGAAGACCTCCTCCAGGCGATCCATCGCGGCGTCGACGAAGCGCGCCGAGTAGCCGTTGCGCTTGAGTTTGAAGGCGGTTCGACGGATCTCACCCGAGGTGATCGGCTTCGAGACACGCCCCTGGCGGTCGTAGGTCTCTCGCGCCCGATCGAGGAAGGCGTCGACCTGACCGGGCTGGTAGCCGAGCTGACCGCGCCCCGCGAGCGGGAAGGCGCTCTGATCCTGCGCCACGGCCTGACGCGTGCCGCTCATGCGAAGACCCCCAGGCTGAGGGCCACGCCGTAGACGCCGACCGCCGAGGGCAGCAGCGAGTCGAGGCGGTCGAGAAATCCGCCATGGCCGGGGATCCACGAGCTCATGTCTTTGACTCCCAAGTTTCGTTTGATGAGTGATTCGGTCAGGTCTCCGCCGGTGGCGGTGATGAGCACGACGACGCCGAGGATCACGCCGACCCACCAGGGCTGCTGAAGGGCGAGCAGGGAGATGGCCACGCCGGAGATGATCGCCGCGGCAGCGGCCCCGGCGAATCCCTCCCAGGTCTTGTTCGGGCTGATCCGCGGCGTCATCTTGTGCTTGCCGAGCGTCACGCCGGCGGCGTAGGCGCCGATGTCGACGGAGACGACGACGAGCACGAGCGAGAAGACCCACCACTCGCCGCGGGGGGCCTGGAAGAGGAGCACGGCGATCGAACCGAGGAACGGCACGTAGACGAGGGAGAACAGACCGGAGAAGACATCGCGCACGAGGGTCTTCGGCGGCACCTCCCATGCCGGCACGAGGCCCTCGACCAGCCGCCAGAGCACGAGCAGCACCGAGGCGGCGAACAGCCCGAGCAGCGCCCCCTCCGCGCCCATGAACGCCGCGCCGGCGACGATGACGAGGCTGCCGAGCGCGGCACCGATCCTCGGCACCCGTCTGCCCGCCACGCGGAACGCCGAGGCCAGCTCGACGATCGCGACCGTGACGAGCGCCGCCACGAGAGCGATGAACGCCCACTTCGCGGTGAACAGCGTCACGAGGAAGACCGCGGCGAAGATCAGCCCGCTCGCGATCGCGAGGAACAGGTTGCGCCCCGCCCGCTGCTCGATCTTGGCGCTGGTCGCCTCGAACTGGGCCCTCGCCTCGTCGAACTGCGCGCGCAGCTCATCGCGCAGTTCGTCACGACGGTCATGGCCCGACACGGTTTAGACCTCCAGCAGCTCTGCTTCTTTGTGCTTCAGCGAGTCATCGATCTGATCGATGAACTGCTTGGTCACGGCCTCGAGCTCCTTCTCGGCGCGAGCGATCTCGTCCTCGCCGATCTCGCTCTTGAGCGCGTCGAGCGAGTCCTTGCCGTGGCGGCGCACGTTGCGGATGGCGACGCGCGCGTCCTCGGCTCGGGTCTTGACGATCTTGACGAACTCCTTGCGACGCTCCTCGGTGAGCTCGGGCAGAGTGACGCGGATCACGTTGCCGTCGTTGCTCGGGTTGGCACCCAGGTTCGGCATGTCGCGGATGGCCTGCTCGATGTCCTTCATCGCGCCCTTGTCGTAGGGGGTGATGATCAGGCTGCGGGCATCCTGGTTGGCGACCGAGGCCAGCTGCGGCAGCGGCGTCGGGGTGCCGTAGTAGTCGACCTGCACCCCCTGCAGCAGCGAGGGGTTCGCACGACCGGTGCGAACCGTCGCGAAGCTCTCGCGCGCGGCTTCGACGGCCTTGGTCATACGGTCCTTGACGTCAGCGAAGACCTCATCGATCACGGTAGCTCCTTCGGGATGGGTTCAATGGAGAAAGTCTATCGGCGGGCGAGGGGCTCAGCTGTGCACCCAGGTGCCCAGCTTGGCGCCGCTGACCGCCTCGGTCACGTTGCCGGCGGGCTCCATGCCGAACACCCGCATCGGCATGCCGTTGTCCATGCACAGGCTGAACGCAGTCGAATCGACGACCTTGAGCCCCTGCACGAGGGCGTCGCCGTACGTGATGTCCTCGATGAGCGTCGCATTCGGGTCTTTCCGGGGATCGGCCGTGTAGACGCCGTCGACGCCGTTCTTCGCGACGAGCACCTCGTCGGCGTGGATCTCGAGCGCGCGCTGAGCCGCGACGGTGTCGGTCGAAAAGTAGGGCAGGCCGGCGCCGGCGCCGAAAATGACCACGCGCCCCTTCTCCAGGTGACGAATGGCGCGCAGCGGGATGTAGGTCTCCGCCACCTGCGTCATGGTGATGGCGGACTGCACCCGGGTCTCGACGCCCGCCTGCTCGAGGAAGTCCTGGAGCGCGAGGGAGTTCATCACGGTGCCGAGCATGCCCATGTAGTCTGCCCGGGCGCGATCCATGCCGCGCTGCGAGAGCTCGGCGCCGCGGAAGAAGTTGCCGCCGCCGACGACGATCGCTACCTCGGCCCGATCCATGGCCGCGGCGATCTCGCGAGCGATCTGGCTGACCACATCGGGGTTCACCCCGAGCGTACCGCCTCCGAATGCCTCGCCCGAGAGCTTGAGCAGGACGCGGCGCTTGCGTGAGGTGGTCATGGATGCACTCCTTGTGGCTATGGTTCTTGATTCAGACTAGTGCCCCGGGGCCGGGATCCCGCTGGGCGCGGGTGGAACCGGGGCAGCACAAGGGCCCGGGTCGAGAACGACCCGGGCCCTTGACGGCTGTTAGGCGCCGACCTTGCTGCGAGCGAAGCTCTTCACGGTGATGCCGGCGGCCTCGGCCACCTTCGCGACCTCGCGCTTGTCGGCGTCGAGCGCGTGCACCTGCTCGTTCAGCACGACCTGCTTGAAGAAGGCGCCCAGACGCCCCTCGACGATCTTCGGCAGGGCGGCCTCGGGCTTGCCCTCGTTGCGGGAGATCTCGGTGACGATCTCGCGCTCCTTCTCGACGTCGCCGGCGGGAACCTCGTCGCGGTTCACGTAGAGGGGGTCGGCGAACGAGATGTGCTGGGCGATGCTCAGCGCAGCCTTGTCGTCGCCGCCCTCGTAGCCCACGACCACGCCGATCTGCGGGGGCAGATCCTTCGAGGTGCGGTGCAGGTAGACGGCGGTGGCGGGGGCCTCGATGCGCGAGATCTTGCGCAGCTCGATGCGCTCGCCGATGATCGCCGACTCGTCGGTGATCGTCTCGCCGACGGTCTTGCCGTCGAGCGGAGCGGCAAGCGCCTCCTCGACGGTGGCGGCGCCGGCGGCGGCGACCGCGTCGAGCACCTTCTCGCTGAGCGCGAGGAACTTCTCGTTCTTCGCGACGAAGTCGGTCTCGCAGACGAGCTCGATCATCGTGGCAGCGCCCTCGCTCTGGCGCACGCCGACGAGACCCTCGCTCGCCTCGCGGCCCTCGCGCTTGGCGACGCCCTTGAGGCCCTTGAGACGCAGGATCTCGATGGCCTTCTCGATGTCGCCATCGGCCTCGACGAGTGCGTTCTTGCTATCGAGCATGCCGGCGCCGAGACGCTCGCGCAGCTCCTTCACAGCGGCCATGCTTACTGCAGCCATGTGTGACTCCTTAGTGTCATCCTGCGCGCGCTTCGGCTGCGCAGGGGAGGATCTGAAAGTTGGGGTGTGCGGGTGCTTACTCGGCAGCCGGAGCCTCGGCGGCCTCGGCCTCAGCCGCGGGAGCCTCGGTCTCGGCGGGAGCCTCAGCAGCGGGCTCCTCGGCCGCGGGAGCCTCAGCAGCGGGGGCCTCAGCAGCGGCCTCGCCCTGCTCGGCGTTCAGCAGCTCGACCTCCCACTCGGCGAGCGGCTCGGCCGGGGCCTCGCCCTCGGCGGGCTTCTGGTGGCGCTCCATGAGGCCCTCGGCTGCGGCGTCGGCGATCACGCGGGTGAGCAGCGCGACCGAGCGGATCGCGTCGTCGTTGCCCGGGATCGGGTAGGTGACCTCGTCGGGATCGCAGTTGGTGTCGAGGATGGCGATCACGGGGATGCCGAGCTTCTTCGCCTCGTCGATCGCGAGGTGCTCCTTCTTGGTGTCGACCACCCAGAGCGCCGACGGGGTCTTCGTCATGTGACGGATGCCGCCGAGCGACTTCTGCAGCTTCTCGAGCTCGCGCTTCTTGAGCAGCAGCTCCTTCTTGGTGAAGCCGCTGGTGCCGCCCTCGAAGTCGAGCTGCTCGAGCTCCTTCATGCGCTCGAGACGACCGGTGACGGTCTGGAAGTTGGTCAGGAGGCCGCCCAGCCAGCGCTGGTTCACGTAGGGCTGGTTGACGCGGTCGGCCTGCTCGGCGATGGCCTCCTGCGCCTGCTTCTTCGTGCCGACGAAGAGGATGTTGCCGCCGCGGGCGACGGTGTTCTTGACGAAGTCGTACGCGTCGTCGATGTAGCCGAGCGACTGCTGCAGGTCGATGATGTAGATGCCCGAGCGCTCGGTGAAGATGAAGCGCTTCATCTTCGGGTTCCAACGACGGGTCTGGTGTCCGAAATGAACGCCGCTGTCGAGCAGCTGGCGGATGGTGACGACGGCCACGGCCGTTCTCCTGTTCTGCGCGCGAGAACGCGCGCGGTTTGCGGTTGTCTTCCGAAGGCGGGTTCGCCTCGAAACCTGGTGCCCTCGCGTCACGCCGCTCCGTGACGGAGACCGGTGGCGGGACTGCGATGTGCGGGCACGCGAAGTCACCTCTTTCGAGATGCCTCACCAGTTTAGCATCTCTCCTCAGCTTCTGTTCTCGCCGCGGCTTCGTTCTCCCATCCGTGTTCACCGACCCGTTCTCATCGACGCCAGGTTCTTCCCGACTCGAGATCCGCTCCGGCTTCATTCGTCGTCCACAGCCCGGAGTTCGAGCGAAGCGCTCGCCGAGCCTGTGCATAACGAAGATCAGCAAGCTCCGCTCTGGCAGCGTGGTCGCATGAGAGCAGGATTCGCGCGCCGCTTCCCCCGCAGGTCCCGGGCCGAGATCGCCCGTCGGACGGTTCTGCTCTGCGTGCTCGCCGCCTCGATCGGCGCCGCGCCGAGCGTTCCGGCGAGCGCGGAAGCGCGTGCGATCGGAGATGCACCGCACACGATCGGAGGCGCATCGCACTCCGGCGAGGACACCGCGCATGCGCGCGCAGCCGGAGCGCAGCGGGGGCCGAGATGGCTGCCTCCGCTCGGCGAGCCCCTGCGCGTCTCAAGCCCTTTCGGTCTACCGCACGGCCCGTACCGGCCGGGGCACCGCGGCATCGATCTGCCGGCCGAACCTGGCGAAGTGGTGCGCTCCCCCGCCGCCGGAACCGTCTCGTTCTCGGGAACCGTCGTGGATCGGCCCGTGCTCTCCGTGCGCGTGGACGACCGCACCGTCGTGTCGTTCGAACCCCTGGAAGGCGATCTCTCACCGGGAGACCCCGTCGCGCGCGGTCAGCCTCTCGGTCGGGTCGGAGCGGGAGGCCACTGCGACCGCGCCTGCCTCCATCTCGGGGTGCGCCTCGACGGGGAGTATACGAACCCGCTGCGCTTCCTTCTAGCGCGACCGGTGCTGCTGCCCTGGTGAGAGGATCAGGCCGATCGCTGCGAGAAGGCGGTCGTGTAGAGGCAGACGCTCGCAGCGGTCGCCAGATTGAGCGACTCGGCTTTGCCGAAGATCGGCAGGCGCGCCGAGCGATCCGCGAGCGCGCGATCCTCGTCGGAAAGCCCCCGCGCCTCGTTGCCGAACACCCATGCAACCCTTCCCGCGAGTCCCCGATCGGCGGGGCTCAGCTCCTCGCCCTGCACATCGGCGGCGATGAGTCCGAGCCCGGCCTCGCGGGCGGCCTCGACGACCTCTGCGAGCGACGGGGCGACGGCGACGGGCAGATGGAACAGGGAGCCGGTCGTCGAGCGCACGACCTTCGGATGCCAGGGGTCGATGCTCTCCCCCGAGAACACGACGAGGTCTGCCCCCGCGGCATCCGCGGCGCGCAGCACAGTACCGGCGTTGCCCGGGTCGCGCACCTCGTGCAGCACGGCCACGAGCCTCGCCCGGGAGAGCGTTTCGCCCAGCGGAGCGCGTTCGATGCGGGCCACGGCGAGCACGCCCTGCGGCTGCACCGTCTCGGCCATGGCCGCAAGCACCTCGTCGGTCACCCGCTCGATCTCGACGCCCGCGTCATTGGCGAGGCGATCCACCTCGAACTGCCACTTCTCGTTCCCCATGGTGGCGTAGACAGTCTGCGCTCGCTCG
This sequence comes from Leucobacter soli, assembly GCA_040393965.1. Taxonomy (GTDB): domain Bacteria; phylum Actinomycetota; class Actinomycetes; order Actinomycetales; family Microbacteriaceae; genus Leucobacter; species Leucobacter soli_C. Next base: position 8,021 of record JBEBTD010000097.1, read on the forward strand.
GGTGCGTGCGCGAGCAGTTCCCGCACCGCCTGCGGGCCCTCGACGAGGAACAGTCCGTTTTGCTGGCGATCCTTCTTACGCGCGAGCGCGGCGACGCGGCGCACACGGGGGGCCTTCGGGTTCTCGATCACGGTAACACCCTACTCTCCGCCCAGGCACGCATGCGGCGAGGTCGGGGTGGGCGACCCGGCACGGCGGACTCCGCGAAACGAAAGGGATCGGCCCCGCCTAAGCGGTGACCGATCCCTGTCTCGCGGAATCTCGGAGGACTTACGCGGCGGCCTTCGGAGCCGAGGTGTCCTCGGGCAGAGCCTGCTTGGCGACCTCGACGAGCGCGGCGAACGAGGCCGGCTCGTTGGTGGCGAGCTCGCTCAGCATGCGGCGATCGACCTCGACACCCGCGAGGCCGAGGCCCTGGATGAAGCGGTTGTAGGTCAGGCCGTTGGCACGGGCGCCCGCGTTGATGCGCTGGATCCAGAGACGACGGAAGTCGCCCTTCTTCTTGCGACGGTCGTTGTACGCGTAGACGAGCGAGTGGGTGACCTGCTCCTTGGCCTTGCGGT
>JBEBTD010000098.1:0-8566 GCA_040393965.1 Leucobacter soli
GTGCGCCACCACGACGTGCCCGAGGCCGATGTGGCCGCCGCGCTCGCCGTCGTCGCCCAGGGCGACACGCCGCTGCTGCTCGACGAGGAGGACGACCAGAAGTTCGCGCGCGATCGGGCCCAGGCCCGCAAGTTCCTCGAGGAGGAGGGCGGCCGAGGCGCGCGGGACGGTGATCGCGGCGACCGCCGTGAGCGCGAGGATCGCGGCCCCCGCGCAACGCGCGACGACCTCGCCATGTACCGCATCGAGGTGGGCCACCGCCAGAGGGTCAAGCCCGGCCAGATCGTCGGCGCGCTCGCGAACGAGGGCGGGCTCTCGCGCGACGACTTCGGCCGCATCCAGATCCGCGACGACTTCTCGCTGATCGAGCTGCCGAAGAAGCTGCCGGCCTCGGCGCTCGAGGGGCTCGGAGCCACCCGCATCAGCGGCAAGCTCATCGAGCTGAAGCTCGACCGGGGCCCCGCGCCGCGCGGCGACCGCGACGATCGCGGAGGCCGCGGCGGGCGCGGCTACGATCGGGATGATCGCGGGAGCCGCGGCGGCTACGAACGGGGCGGACGCGACGACCGAGGCGATCGGGGCGGCCGTTCGCACGGCGGCTACGACCGAGGCGACCGGAACGATCGCGGCGACCGAGGCTCGTGGCGCGACCGCGACGACCGCTCGCGCGGCGGACGCGAGGATCGCGGCGACCGGGGGTACGGCAACGATCGCGGGGGCTACGGCGACCGAGGCGGCCGGGGTGGCTACGGCGACCGGAACGATCGCAGCGGATACCGGGACGATCGCGGGGGTCGCGATGATCGCGGCGGGCGCGGCGGCTACGGCAACGATCGAGGCTACGGCGACGATCGCCGTCGAGACTCGGGCCCCGACCGCGGAGACGGCAAGCGCAAGCCGCGCTGGTAGCGCGCCGGCTCGGTCCGCCCCGCCGCCCTTCTCTAGCCTTCCCCGCCCTCCCCTGCCCTTCTCCGCCCTGCTCTAACCTTCCCCGCCCTCCCCAAATCGGCGAAAGTTCGTCCGCCTATAAGCTGGTCCTACGCAGACAAACCTTCGCCGATTCCGGTGGGAGGCTTGAACCGGGGGCTCCGCGGGTGCGGGACCGAAAGGGGTGAGCGCCATGCGCATCGGATACATCGTCGGCAGCCTGTCCGCGCAGTCCATCAACCGACGGATGGTGCACGCGCTGCAGGAGGTGATCGGCGACCGCGCCGAAATGGTCGAGCTCGAGATCGCCGAGCTGCCCGTCTACAACCGCGATCTCGACGATCGCTTCCCGCCTGCGGCGACTGAGTTCAAGCGACTGCTCGGCGAGATCGACGGGCTCGTGATCGCGACGCCCGAGTACAATCGTTCGATCCCGGGCTCACTCAAGAACGCACTCGACTGGGGCTCGCGCCCGGCAGGGGAGAACTCGTTCCCCGGCATCCCGGTCGGGGTGCTCGGCGCCTCGACCGGACGTATCGGTACGGCCGTCGCGCAGCAGCAGCTGCGCGGGGTGCTCGCCTATCTCGATATGCCGACCCTCGGCCAGCCCGAGTTCTTCCACACCTTCGACGCGGCCGAGCTCGACCCGGTGACGGGCGCGGCGAGCGACGAGCGTCTGCGGCGGCGGCTCGAGAAGTGGGCGTCGAGATTCCTCGAGCACGTGGCGCGGCACCCGCGGCACTGAGCCCGTCCGTCGATGCCGCGCAGAGGGCGGCGGGCATCTCTCGACGCCGGGACGGGGCGCCGCCGGTCGCGTTCAGGCTTCAAGGGTCTCGGATACGAGCTCGGCGACCGCGGTGCGGGCGCGTTCGCGATCCTCGTCGACCAAGCCGATACGGGTGCGGCGATCGAGCACGTCCTCGGCGCTGAGCGCTCCCTCGGCGAGCACGGCGAAGGCGATCTCGGCGCGCGTCACGTCGATGCCGGGGGCGATCGCCTCATCAGGCCGTTCGCAGGGCGTCGCGAGCACGGCGGGTGCCTCCGCTCCGTAGCGGGCGCGCACGGAGCGCGGCACGGGTGCCTCACGGCGGCCCGGGAAGGCGGGCGAGGATCCGTCGCAGCTCGAGCCGCTGGTCGCATGGGGCGCGGGCGATCCCGTCGCGCCCACGAGGGGGAGCCCCGCGGTCGTGCAACCGGGGTCGGGGAGGCCGGCGTGACGGCAGGCGAGATCTACGGCGTCCTGCGCCATCGCCCGGTATGTCGTGAGCTTCCCTCCGAGCACGTTCACGATGCCGTGCGGGGAGAGGGCGACGTGGTGACGGCGGGAGAGATCTGCGGTCGACCCCTCGGCCTCGATGAGCGGTCGCAGACCGGCGAAGGCGCCTCGCACGTCGCTGCGGGCGAGGGGTCGCTCGAGCGCCCGCGAGAGAGTCTCGAGGAGGAAGCCGATCTCGGGCTCTGTCGGCTCCGCAACTTCGGGCACTGGGCCTGGCGCCTCCTCGTCGGTGAGTCCCACGATCACGCGGCCGAGCTGCTGCGGCAGCGCGAAGACGAACCGGCTGGTCGATCCAGGGTGCGGCACGGTCAGCGCGGCCGTCGGGCGGCCGAGTGCCGCCGCGTCGAGCACGAGATGCGTGCCGCGGCTGGGGCGCAGTCGGATACCGGCGTCGATGTCCGAAGCCCACACTCCGGCGGCGTTCACCACGACCCGGGCGCGCAGCCGCAGCGTGCCGCCCCCGAGTTCGTCGTGCAGCAGCGCTCCGTCGGCCCCGACCTCGTCGGCTCGCACGCGCGTGAGCACGCGGGCGCCGTAGGCCGCAGCGGTACGGGCGACGGCGGTGACGAGCCTGGCGTCGTCCACGAGCTGTCCGTCGGGGGAGAGGATTCCGCCCTTCAGCCCGTCGCGACGGAGCGCTGGGACGAGCCGCAGCGCCTCCTCCCGGCCTACGCCACGCGGCGGGGCGAGTACCGAGCCCGGTGTGCCGGCCCAGCGTCGCAGGCCGTCGCCCAGCGAGAAACCGGCACGGGAGACGAGTCGCTGCTTCGAGGTGACCGCGGGGATGAAGGGCAGCAGCTGCGGCAGGGCGCGGGTGAGGTGGGGTGCGATCCTCGTCATGAGCAGATGCCGTTCGCGCGCGCTCTCGATCGCGACGCCGAAGTCGCCCGAGGCGAGATAGCGCAGACCCCCATGCGCGAGCTTCGAGCTGAATCGACTCGTTCCGAAGGCGAGGTCGCGCGCCTCCACGAGCACGACGGAGAGCCCGCGACTCGCGGCGTCGAGCGCCACCCCGGTGCCTGTGATGCCGCCGCCGATCACGAGCATGTCGACGGGCCGGTCGTCGCTCGCGAGCGCGTCGAGCTCGCGCTCGCGCCTCGCGGCGCTGAGCGCGGAGCCGGCGACGACGGGGCGGAGCGGTGCCGAGCGGTGAGCCTGGGTTCCGGCGCTCATGGCCGCAGAAACCCGTCGATCGCGACGCGAAGCTGGGCGTCGAGCTCCTCCTCGCCGATGAGGGCCGAGACCGAATGGTGCGAGAGCACCGCGGATTGTGCGATCAGCAGCAGCATCACCGACATCTCTCCCGCGTCGCCCCGGCGCACGCTCTCGGCGTGCTGGCTCGCCTCGATCGCGGCGGCGATCCACTGCAGCAGGGCGCGCTGGCTCGAGCCGATGCGCTCCAGGCTGTAGCGGGTGAAGAGCTCCGGCTGTCGCTCGAGCAGACTGCGGTAGAGCGGGTCGGCTCGGAACAGGCTCGAGAAGCGGAGCACCGTGTCGACGAGGCCTTCCCTGGTGCCGGGCAGTGGGCCGAGTCGCTCGATGAGGGAGAGGGTCGTGCGCAGCAACGTCGCTCGCACGATCTCGTCGGTGCCCGGCCAGCGACGGTACACGGTCGGTCTGCTGACGCCGGCGCGCTTCGCGAGCGCGGTCACGGTGAGGCCTTCGAGCCCGCGTGCCGCGACGAGCTCGGCGGCGGCGTCGAGGATGCGGAGCTCGATCTCGCCCCACTCCGGCGGTTCGTAGCCGGACTCTCGGCCGCCCGGGATGCCGTCCGATCCTTGTCCGTGCGGGCGCTGCTCGCCACCATTCCGGTCTGCTTGACGATTTTCCATAATGTGTCACACTGTAACGCATGAGTATGCATCGTGCAGCAGCGAATCATCAGGTTCAGGGCGCGCCGGTCGCCGTGCCGCCCGCCGGAGAGATGCGCTGGAACGGCTGGGGCGATCCCGCGCTCGCCAAGGAGCTGCCCTTCGCCCTCCGGGCGCTGCTGCCCGTGAAGCTCGGCCGCGTGCAACGGCCCGCCCCCGCCGCGGAGCTCCACGAGGTAGAGCTCTCGCCCTCCGCGCTCGCCGACGAGGATCGCGAGGCCTTCGGCGCCCTCGTCGGCGAGGCATACCTCGCCGTCGACGACGAGGCCCGGCTGCGCCACGCCGGCGGCAAGTCGACCCCCGACCTGCTCCGCCGCCGTGCCACCCGGCAGCAGACGCCCGACGGAGTCGTCTCTCCCGGCGACCACGACGAAGTCGCCGCCGTGCTGCGGCTCGCGAACGAGCGGGGCATCGCGATCGTCCCATTCGGCGGGGGCACAAGCGTCGTCGGCGCGCTCGAACCGGAGCGGGGAGGGCACCGCGCCGTCATCGCGCTCGACCTGAAGCGGCTCAGCGGATTGCTGCGGCTCGACGAGCTCACCGGAGAGGCGCGGTTCCTTGCCGGAACCACGGGGCCCGAGGCCGAACGGCTGCTGCTCGAGCACGGCTTCGAGCTCGGCCACTTCCCGCAGAGCTTCCTCTACGCCACGCTCGGCGGCTTCGCCGCTGCACGATCGTCCGGGCAGAACTCGGCCGGCAACGGACGCTTCGAGACGATGGTGCTCGGCATGCGCGTCGCGACGCCCACCGGCGAGCTCTCCCTCGGCGTGGCCCCGGGCACCTCGGTCGGGCCCGACCTCGGCCGGCTCTTCCTCGGCTCCGAGGGCATCTTCGGCGTCATCACGGAGCTCCTGCTGCGCGTGCACCGCAGCCCCGCAGCCCGCGAATGCGAGGCCTTCACCTTCCCCGACTTCACGAGCGGCGCCGAGGCGATGCGCCGCATCGCGCAGCTCGGTGCGGGCCCCACCGTGATCCGACTCTCCGATGAAGCGGAGACCGGCGTGAGCCTCGCCCAGCACGGTCGCATCGGCAAGGCGCTGGCACGCGGCTGCAGCGCCGTCGCGGTATTCGAGGGCGAGCCCGACGATGTGCGAGCGAGGCACGAGCGCACAGCCCGAATCGTCGCCGAGTCGGGTGGAGTCTCCGCCGGTGCCGAGCCCGCCGAGAGCTGGATCGAGGGCCGGTTCGGTGCTCCCTACCTCCGCGATGCGCTGCTCGACCACGGAGTCTTCTGCGAGACCCTCGAGACCGCGACCACCTGGTCGAACCTCGAACGCCTCAAGCGCGATGTCACGGCGGCGATCGAGGGCGGCCTCGCCGAGCACGGGGCGAAGTCGCTCGTGCTCTGCCACGTCTCGCACCTCTACCCGACGGGCGCGGCGCTCTACTTCACGATCGTGGCCGGCGTGAAGGGCGACCCCCTCGAGGTCTGGGCGCAGGTGAAGGCCGGCGTCAACGATGCGATCGTCGCGGGCGGCGGCACCCTGAGCCATCACCACGGCGTCGGCCGCGACCACGCCCCCTGGCTCGAACGGGAGATCGGCGAGACCGGCGTGCGCATCCTGCGCGCGGTCAAGGCCGAGCTCGACCCGAGCGGCATCATGAACCCCGGGGCGCTGATCGTGGCAGAATCGCACCATGTCTGAGCCGCCCCGCATCGAGGTGCTCGTGAACCCGGCCTCGGGCAAGGGGCGCGGCACCGCGGCGGGCGAGGCCGCCGTCGCCCGGCTGCGCGATCTCGGCGCCGAGGTGCGGGTGCGGGCTGGCGGCTCGGTCGAGGAGACCCGCCGGCTCGCCGCCGAGGCCGTCGCCGCGCGCCCCGATGCCCTCGTCGTCGTCGGGGGAGACGGCACCCTCTCCTCGGTGCTCGACCAGCTCGCGCATCGCGGCGTGCCGATCGGACTCGTGCCTGCGGGAACGGGCAACGACCTGGCCCGCGCCCTCGGCCTGCCCTACCGCGGACGCACCGCCGCGGCGGATGCCGCCGAGCTCGTGCTCCGGGGGCGCCCGCGCGCGATCGACATCGGCGAGGCGGTCTGCCCCGACGGCCGTGCGAAATTCCTGACCGTCGCAGCGCTCGGCTTCGACGCGGCCGTCAGCGAGCGCACCGACCGTCTGCGCCGGCCCCGCGGAGCCGCCCGCTACTATCTCGCGCTGCTGATCGAGCTCGCGAGGCTTCGACCTTTCGCGTTCGAATTGCGTCTCGACGGCGGGCCGGTCGCGGCGATGCCGGGTACCCTCGCGGCGATCGGCAACACCCGCAGCTACGGAGGCGGCATGCCGATCTGCCCCGGCGCCGACCCCTCCGACGGGCTGCTGGAGATCACCCACGTCGCTCCGCTCGGACGCGCGAGGCTGCTGCGGTTCTTCCCCCTGCTGCTGAGCGCGCGGCACCTCGGACGGGCCGAGGTGCGATCGATGCGGGCCTCGGAGGTCGAGGTCTCCGCCCCGGGGCTCGTGGTCTATGCCGACGGGGAGCGCATCGGCACCGCCTCCGCATGCGTCCGCGTGCTGCCGGCCGCGCTGGAGCTCTTCGTGCCCGATCGCATGTCGGAAGGGGAATGAACTCATGAGCGCAGGCTTCGACCACGATGTCGTGGTGATCGGCTCCGGCTTCGGCGGTTCGGTAGCGGCGCTGAGACTCGCCGAGAAGGGCTACCGGGTGCACGTCTACGAGGCGGGTCGCCGCTTCGAGGACTCCGACTTCGCGAAGACCAACTGGGATGTGCGCCGCTACCTCTGGGCGCCCTTGCTCGGCTGTTTCGGTGTGCAGCGCATCCACAAGCTGCCGCACGTCATGATTCTCGCCGGCGCGGGCGTCGGAGGCGGTTCGCTGAACTACGCGAACACCCTCTACGAGCCCGGGCCCGAGTTCTTCGAGGATCGCCAGTGGCCGAGGCTCGTCAGGCCGGGCGGCGGAGCCCGCCCCGGCGATCCTCGTCCCGCCGAACCCGAACCCGCCGACTGGCGGGCCGAACTCGCCCCGCACTACGCGACCGCGAAGCGCATGCTCGGCGTCGTCGACCGGTACCCGGCCGCGGGCCCGGTCGAGCGGATGATGCGCGATGCCGCCGCCGACCTCGGCGTCGAGGCGTCCTTCCGGCTGGCGCCCACCGGCGTCTTCTACGGCGAGCCCGGGGTCACCGTGCCGGATCCGTTCTTCGGCGGAGCCGGGCCGGCGCGCACCGGCTGCACCCTCTGCGGCAACTGCATGGTCGGCTGCCGCGTCGGGGCGAAGAACACGCTCGTGAAGAACTACCTCGCACTCGCGGAACGGCTCGGGGCGACGATCGAGCCGATGCGCACCGCGACCGAGATCGTGCCCCGTCGAGGCGGCGGCTACACGGTCACGACGGAGCGCAGCGGTGCCTGGTTCGGCCGCGACCGGCGACGGGCGAGCGCGGCTCAAGTCGTGTTCGCGGGCGGCACCTGGGGCACCCAGCAGCTGCTGCACCGGATGAAGGGCGCCGGGGCCCTGCCGCGCCTGTCCGACGCGCTCGGCCGCCTCACCCGCACCAACTCCGAGGCACTCGACGGGGCGGTCGCCGTGTCGGTGCCCGAACGCATGGGGCTGGCGAGCGGGGTGGCGATCACGACCTCGTTCCACATCGATGAGCGCACCCATGTCGAGAACGTGCGCTACGGACCCGGCTCGAACCTGATGGGCATGCTCGCGACGGCGCTCGTGCCGGGCGATCGGCGGCTGCCCGCTCGCCTCGGCTCGCTGCTGCGGCAGGCGGTCGCAGCGCCCGTGCGCGCCATCCGCCTCGGCTCCCTGCGGCGCTGGAGCGAGCGCGGCGTCATCGCCCTCGTCATGCAGACGGCCGACAACTCCCTCACGCTCTCGCTGCGCCGCCGCCTCGGCGGGCTCCTCCGGCCGGCGCTCACGAGCGCCCAGGGCGAGGGGGAGCCGAACCCCAGCTACCTGCCCGGCGCGCACCGGGCGGCGAAGGCCATCGCGGCGCGGCTCGAACGGGCCTCGGGCGTGCGCGCGGAAGCGCGGGGATCCTGGCCCGAGGTCTTCGGCATCCCGCTCACGGCGCACTTCCTCGGCGGCGCCGTGGTCTCGGCCTCGCCCGAGCAAGGCGCGGTCGACGCCTACCATCGTGTGTGGGGCTATCCCGACCTGCACGTCGTCGACGGTGCGGCGGTTCCCGCGAATCCCGGCGTCAATCCGTCGCTGACCATCACGGCGATGGCCGAGCGGGCGCTCTCGCTGTGGCCGCGCAAGGGCGAGCCCGATCCTCGTCCCGCCCAGCGCGAGCTCGTCTGAGCCCGGCGAGTCCGGTGCCGGCACCTAACTTGGCAGTCGTTGCGACCTCAACCGCGCGGAAGACGCAACGACTGCCAAGCTGCGGAGAGGAGTGCGGAAATGCGAGCGCGAGCGGCGGGGTTCGCCCCCCCCCCGAGCGCACGCAATAGGCCCCCATCCCAGTATTTTAACAACACGGAAGGCGGCCCCCGGTTGTTTAGGGGGCTAATGTAAAAGCAC
>JBEBTD010000099.1:0-8548 GCA_040393965.1 Leucobacter soli
TCAGGCGGCGCTGAGCTCGGCCTCGAGCCGATGCCAGAAATCTCGCATCGCCGGGATCGCGCGGGCGCCGGCCCACACCTTGACGTGGCGCTCGGCGCCGTACTCGACGCGCACCCACTCGTCGAGCCAGGCGTCGACGGCTGCGGCGAGCGCGACCTCGGGGGCCGAGCCGCGGGCGGTCGGGGCGACCCAGTTCACGGCGACGCCGGGCGGGACGGGCAGGGGCTCGAGGTGCCCGCAGTGCTCGTCGTGCTCGGCGGGATCTCCGGCGACGAAGACCTGACCGTAGCTGCGCTCGGGGAGCTGCTCGCACCACTCGCGGAGTTCCGCGAGTTCGCTCGCCTCGGCCGCGGCGAGCACGCAGTCGAGTCGCGTGGGGCACAGGAAGACGAAGTCTTCCGAAGCAGAGGGCTCAGGAATCACACCATCATTTTAGGCATACCTAAGCATCGTCGGGCGAATCTTGTAGGAATCGCTCAGCCTCGAGCGCTGCTCAGGGCTTCAGCACGCGGTAGCCGCGCGCCGAATCGTAGCCGTGGATCTCGCGGGTATCGAGCACCGACATGAAGTCGAGCACCTCCCGGGTGATGACCTGGCCGGGCACGAGCACGGGGAAGCCGGGCGGGTAGGGCGTGACGAAGCCGGCGCTCACCGGCGCCTCGCCCCGGCCGATGCGCTCGCGCAGCTGCTCCGGCAGCAGGTAGTCGACCGAGCCCCGGTGCTGTCCCTTGAAGAACGCCGCGCGCAGATCGCCGTCGGGCAGCTTCTCGTCGCTCGCGTACTCGGTCGAGAACGCGCTGAAGTCGGGCAGCGGGGGCATGGGCACTTCGCCGGGCAGGGGCAGCTCGGTGTCGCGCTGATCCTGCTGCTCCTGGAACCGCTCGGCGAGCTTCACGAGCACCTCGATGAGGTAGGCGATGCCGCTGCGGGAGGTGCCGATGTTCGTCATGAACAGCACCGTGTTGCGGCTCGTCTTGTTGACCTGGATGCCGAAGCGATCCATGAGGTAGTCGTGCTTGAAGGTGTCGCCGTCGACGCCCGTCCTGGTGATCTCGACGGTGATGCGGCTCGGGTCGACGACGAACTCGTCGTGCTCCCAGGCCCGCCACATGTCGGCGAAGCCGCGGCGCAGAGGCATGGGTGCGCCCTCGCCGCGCAGCTCCTCCGGGATCAGCTCGTGTGCCGTGAGCACGCGGAAGAAACGGCGCAGCAGCGGGTGCCTGGCGATGGCCTGCGAGAGGCTCGTCGCGAGATCGAGCTGGCGCTGCACGAGCTCGTAGCCCTCGAGCTCGACCTGGCGGCGGCCGAGATCGAGGGAGGTGAGGATCTGATAGTTCGGCGAGGTCGAGGTGTGCGTCATGTACGCCTCGTGGAAGGCCTCGCGGGCGTCGCGCACCCAGTCCTGGTCGTAGACGTGGATCATCGAGCCCTGGCGCAGCGAGGTCAGGGTCTTGTGCGTGGACTGCGAGGCGTAGACGCGCAGCTTCGCGTCGGGGGAGGGGATCAGCCGCTCGCCCAGCCAGACCTCGTCGGGGGCGGGGTTGCCGTCGGCGTCGAAGAGCCGCTTCTGCTGCTCGGCGTAGGCGGCACGGTGGGCCGAGGTCTTGAGACGCTCCTCGAGACGCTTCGCCGAAGCCATCGCCGTACGCCTGCGGGTGATCGGGTGGAAGGCGGCGAAGGCGAACCAGGCCTCGTCCCAGAGGAACACGAGATCGGGCTTGATCGCGAGGCACTCGGACATGACGCGTTCCACGTCGTAGACGATGCCGTCGAACGTGCAGTTGGTCAGCGTCACCATGCGCACCTCGTCGAGCCGGCCGGCAGCCCGGTAGTCGAGCAGCAGCCGCTTGATGCTCGAGAGCGGCACCGCCCCGTAGAAGGCGTACTCGTTGAGCGGGTAGGCGTCGAGATAGGCCGGCTTCGCTCCAGTGAGCATCATCGCGTGGTGGTGCGACTTGTGGCAGTTGCGATCCACGAGCACGACGTCTCCCGGTGCCGTGAGTGCCTGGTGCACGATCTTGTTGGCGGTCGAGGTGCCGTTCGTGACGAGGAAGGTGTGCTTCGCGCCGAAGGCGCGGGCCGCGAGCTCCTGCGTCTTCTTGAGGGTGCGCACGGGGGCGAGCAGAGAGTCGAGCCCGCCCGAGGTGGCGCTGGTCTCGGCGAGCAGCAGGTTGAGGCCGTAGAACTCGGCGAGGTCGCCGATCCACTTCGAGCCCACGACCGAGCCGCCGCGTGCGACGGGCAGCGCGTGGAACACCCCCACCGGGCGCCGGGCGTGATCCTGGATGGCCGCGAAGAAGGGGGTGTCGTAGAGGTGCGAGACGCGCCGGAGGAGGGAGAGGTGCAGCTCGAGCTGATCCTCGCGCCGGAAGACGCGGCGGAATCGCTTGGAGAGCGCACCGGCCAGGTCTTCGATGTTGGCGCCCGCCATCAGGTAGAGGTCGATCTCGGGTCGGATGCTGTGCAGCACGTCCGCGAGACTCACCACGCGCTGCACCGAGGAGAGGGCGCTCGACGCGGGCGCCGTTGCGGTGCCCGCGGAGCGCCAGGCGAGGCTGATCGTCTCGCGCATGTCGCGACTGAGCCGTTGGGAGCTGCGCCCGCTGAAACCGGGGCGGATGATGCAGGCGAGGATGTTCGGGTTCGTGAGCAGCGCCGCGACCGCGTCGTCGGCCGAGGGCACGACGACGTAGTCGTAGACGAACTGATCCGCCGAGGATCGCAGCCGCAGCGTCTCCGCGCGCATCGTGTCGCGATCGGCGGCCGTCGTCTCGTCGACGACCAGCACCTCGAAGCGCGGGCGGGGGTCGCGGTCGTCCTGATGCTCGGCCCGCTCGTGCTCGTCCAGCAGATCCTCGCGGGGATCGTCGGGCACCGTCGTGCCGCGCAACCGCTGCACCACCCGACCGATGTGTTCGAGGGCGCCCTGATAGTCGCCCTCGGCCAGCGCCTCCCCGATGCAGCGCACGTAGCGCTGTCCGAAGCCCGCCCAGTACATCTCCACGGTCTCGAGCGCGCGCAGGCTGCGCGCGATCTCGCCGTCCCTCGTGAGCGCGCTCTCGTCGTCGTTGCCGAGCGCGATGCGCTTCACCCCGAAGCGCAGATACTCCCAGGCGTCGCTGCGCAACCGCCACGTGCTCACGGGCATGCCGGGGTCGCGCTCGAGCTCGCCGTTCGAGGTCTGCCGCGCCGTCGTGGGCGCGACGACCGTCTCTGCAGGGGCAGGGGTGAGGGCGGCGTCATCGAGTGGCGTCATTGCGCGATCCTTCCGCATGGCGCGTCGACGCGCCGATCGTGGGGAGATTTTCATCGAGTTTACGTGCTCGCGGATGCCTCTTGCGGCAGATGACGCCGCACGCCGCCGCGAGGCGCCCCGGCCGGCCCGCCGCTTTCACTCCCGGGCGCCCGCGGCCCGGCGGGCAACTAGACTGAAGGCATGGTCAATGCGCATGAACGCAAGCATCGGATCGTGGTGCTCGGAGGCGGGCCCGGCGGCTACGAGGCGGCCCTCGCGGGCGCCCAGCTCGGCGCCGAGGTCACCCTGGTCGAGCGCACGGGCGTGGGTGGAGCCGCTGTGCTCACCGACGTCGTCCCTTCGAAGAGCCTCATCGCCACCGCGGGCGGCGTGCAGGCGGTGCGCGACGCCGGCCGGCTCGGCGTGCAGACCTTCGTGCCCGGCGGCGACGGCAAGCCCGTGCGCCCCGAGACCACCGTCAACCTCGCGGCCGTGAACAAGCGGCTGCTCGCGATGGCCGGCGCGCAGTCCACCGACATGCTGCACAGCCTCGAAGAGGCGGGTGTGCGGGTCGTGCAGGGGCAGGGCCGCCTCGACGGCCCGAACGCGGTCGTCGTCTCGACCGGAGACGGGGGAGAGGGCACCGACTTCGATCGGATTGAGGCCGACACCATCGTCGTCGCGGTGGGGGCGAGCCCGAGGGAGCTCGACAGCGCCAAGCCCGACGGCGAGCGCATCCTCACCTGGAAGCAGCTCTACGACCTCCCCGCCATCCCCGAGCACCTCGTCGTCGTCGGCTCGGGCGTCACCGGGGCTGAGTTCGCGAACGCCTACCGCACCCTGGGCTCCGAGGTGACGCTGGTCTCGAGCCGAGAGCAGGTGCTCCCCGGCGAGGATCCGGATGCGGCCGCGGTGATCGAGCGCCAGTTCGCGAAGCTCGGCATGCACGTGATGTCGAAGTCGCGCGCCACCTCCGTCATCCGCACCGAGCACGGCGTGCGCGTGGAGCTCGAGGACGGCCGGGTCGTCGAGGGCTCGCACTGCCTCATGGCGGTCGGCTCCATCCCCAATACGCAGGGCGTCGGGCTGCGCGCCGCGGGCGTCGAGCTGACCGAGAGCGGCCACATCCGCGTCAACAAGGTCGCGCGCACCCGGGTGCCCTCCATCTACGCGGCGGGCGACTGCACCGACTTCTTCCCGCTGGCCTCCGTGGCGTCGATGCAGGGCCGCACCGCGATCATGCACGCCCTCGGCGACTTCGTGCGGCCCATCGACCTGCGCAACGTCTCGGCCAACGTCTTCACCTACCCCGAGATCGCAACCGTAGGCTGGAACGAGCGCGCGCTCGCCGACAACGCCGACCTCGCGAAGGCCGTCTCGCATATGGTGCCGCTCAGCGTGAACCCGCGCGCGAAGATGATCGGCCTCGCCGACGGCTTCATCAAGCTCTTCGCCTGGGAGGCGTCGGGCACCGTGATCGGCGGCGTGATCGTCGCGCACCGGGCGAGCGAGCTCATCTTCTCGCTCGCGCTCGCCGTGGAGCACCGTCTCACCGTCGATCAGGTGGCTTCCGCCTTCGCGGTCTACCCTTCGATGACGGGTGCGATCACCGACGCGGCGCGCGCGATGCACAGGCGCGAGCTGTGAGCGCCGTGCGGCGCCTGCCGGCCGCGCTCGCCATGCTCGCGCTCGCGGGCTCCCTTGCGGCCTGCGCGCCGCAGGGCAAGCCCGAGGTCGTCCCGTCGGACACGGGGGTGGAGCCGGCCGTCACCGTCTACGCGATCGACAACCGCTACGAGCCGGCGCACGTCGAGATCGAGCCCGGTCAGGCCGTGCGCTGGGTCTTCGAAGGGCAGGCCGATCACGACGTGGTCGCCGAAGACGGCAGCTTCGTCAGCGAGCTGCAGCGCAGCGGGGAATACGTGCACGTCTTCGACGAGACGGGGGAATGGGCGTACGACTGCTCCATCCATCCCGAAATGACCGGCACCGTCGCGGTGCGCTGAACGGCCTCCGAGCGGGCGTTCAGGTGCGCGAGGGCAGCCCGTCGGCCACGGCCAGCCGCACGGAGGCGAGGCGTTCGGCGGGGCTCGGAGCCGGGTGCACGGCGATGAGCTCGTCCGCGTCGGCGTGCTTCGCGAAGGCCTCGAGCTCTTCGCGCACGCGCTTCGGCCCGCCCACGGCGGTGTAGCGCATCATGTCGCGCACCTGCTGCCCGGGAGGGGTGTCGTAGAGCGTCACGGCCTCCTCCTCGGTGAGCTCCCGCGGCTTCCCTCGTGAGAGGAAGTTGCGCACGCGGGCGAGTTCGGCGCGCATGAACAGCGCCTCGGCGTCGGCGTCGTTCTCCGCGGCCACGACGTTCACGGCGGCGAGCACGTACGGTTCCGACTGCTGTTCGTTCGGCCGGAACTCCGCCCGGTAGTGCGCCACGGCCTGCACGAGCAGCTGCGGGGCGAAATGCGAGGCGTAGGCGTAGGGCAGGCCGAGCTGGGCCGCGAGGCTCGCTCCGAACATGCTCGAGCCGAGCACGAAGAGCGGCACGCGGGTGCCGCGTCCGGGGTAGGCGTTGACGGCCGTGCGCGGCAGCCCCTCCCCGAGCAGCCGCTGCAGCTCCATGATGTCCTCCGGGAAGTTCTCGCTCGCGCCGTGGCTGCGCCGCAGCGCGCGGAACGTCTCGATGTCGCTGCCGGGCGCCCGGCCGAGGCCGAGATCGATGCGTCCCGGGTGCAGTTCGGCGAGGGTGCCGAACTGCTCGGCGACGACGAGCGGGGAGTGGTTCGGCAGCATGACGCCGCCCGCTCCGACACGGATGCGCTCGGTATGCGCCGCGATGTGGGCGATCAGCACGGCGGTCGCGCTCGAGGCGATCGACGGCATGTTGTGATGCTCTGCATACCAGACCCGGTGGTAGCCCGTCTCCTCGGCTGCGCGGGCGAGCTCGACCGAGTGGCGCAGGGCGCCGCCGATTCCGTTCTCCGTGTCGACGGCGGCGAGATCGAGCAGGGAGAGCGGCAGATGGGTCATGCCGGGTCTAACACCGCGTTCGTTCGGCCTATTCCCGTCCGATCTCGAGCGCGGGCGGCAGGGATAGGATCGTTCCGTGGCCGATCCGAACACCGAGCAGCCCTCGCGGTTGAAGTGTGCTGCCGCCCTGTACGGCCAGGTCTCGGATGTGCTCACGCCCGGTCGGCTCGGACTGCTGCTCGGCGCGGCCCTGCTCGTCGTCGTCGGCGCGTTCGGCGGCTGGAACGCGGTGACCGACTCCGTCGATGAGACCTCAGAGGTCGGAGCCGGCGAGGTGTTCAGCGCCGATCCGTTCGAGCTCACCGTGCGCCGTGCCGTCGTCTTCGACGGGCTCGAAGGGGTCTTCCCCGCGGAAGAGGGCATGCGCTACATCTCGGTCTCGGCCGACGTCGAGAACACGACGGATCTCCCGGTCTCCTCCTTCGTGCTCGCGGGTGACGTGGTGCTCGAGGTCGACGGGGTCGAGACGATCGAGTTCGACGACGGATCCTCGCATCCCCGCGACCCCGACGTCGTGCGCACCGCTGACAGCCTGAGCGCGCGCAGCTTCCAGCCCGGCCTCCCCGTGAACGTGGTGCTCGTGTGGAAGCAGGACGCGGCCGAGCCGGTCCCATCGGAGATCAGCGTCCTGTTCCCCTCGCACAGCTGGCGCCGCTCGGTGATGGATGACAGCTTCGGCTGGCGCGACCCCGTCCCGACCGCCCGCGTGAGCCTGCCCCTCGCCGCGCTGAAGGAGGCCTCGTGAAGTTCACGCGAGAGGGCCTCCTGACCGCGATCCTCGTCGTCGCGGCGCTCTTCGTGGGCTCTTTCATCGCCGAGCGGATCCCGCATCCCGACCGCGTGCTCACCGAGCAGCCCTTCTTCCACGAAGCCGAGCTCGGCGAGACGGTGCGCCTGCGCACGGCGGAGGTGACGGTGGACAGGGTCGACGCCGCGAAGCGCGTCGAGCGGTTCGGCGAGGTATCGGAATCGGCCGGGGTGTGGCTCGTCGTCGACATCGTGTGGTCTCCGATCCACGAGCCGCGCACCCTCGGCGGCTCGTCCGTCTTCGTGCGGGCGCGGGACGGGCGCGAGTTCGGCGACACCCAGGCCGTCACGAGCACCTGCGGGCCCACCCAGCCGGGCGTCCCCATCGCATGCCAGATCGCGATCGAGGTGGATCCGAGCGCGCTCGCAGGAGCGCAGCTGCTGATCCCTGCCGACGGCTTCGTTCGTGCGAGCGATGACGTCGCGGTCGTCGACCTGGGGATCGACGAGGCGCGGGCGGGCGGGCTCGCCGCGACCGACGCCCAGCTGAAGCTTCTTGACCCGACGGCGGTGGGACGATGATCGAGGAGACGGTCGACGCTAAGAGGGGCGCGTGGTGGCATCGGAACCGGCTCTGGCTCGCGCTGCTGCTGCCGCTGCTCGTACTCGCGCTCGCGGCGTCGTCGTTCCGCCTCGTCACGCTGTACCTGCCCTGGCAGTGGTCGAGGCCGGTGATCGCGGGAGACGTCGTGGGTGTGCTCCACCAGAACTATCTCGAGCTCGACGGCCAGCGGCGAGACCGCGTGGTGCAGGTGGAGGTGCGCTCCGTCGAGCGGCACGAATCCTTCGACGAGACGAAGGCGGTCGATGGGGCGGACCTGTGGGTGGTCTCCCTCGAACTGCGGGCCGATCCCGACCAGTTCCTCTACGGGTGCGAGGTGGAGCTGACCGATGCCGCCGGCGACCGCTACGACTTCCGGAGCAGCCTCGAGCACGTGGACGAGGGCGGCTTCTACCTCTCGCCCGCCCTCGTCCCGTGCGTTCCCGAAGAGGCGCCCGGTCCGACCGTCGAGCCCTTCACCGGGAAGATCGTGCCGTCACCGGTCGACCGGCCCGCGGCCTGGCGCGAGGAGGTGCTGATCGCGATGCCCGAAGGGAAAGAGCCCGATGCCGTTCGCATCGGGTGGAGCCGGCCCGACTACCTCGTGCTCGACATCCCCTAGCGTTCGCCCGCAGCCGAGGCCGCCGCAGGCTGCCCCTGCGCCGCTGCGCCGCTGCGCCGCTGCGCGCTTGCGCCGCCGCGCCCTCAGACCCTCGGGCGTCGCTTCGACCGGCTATTGCGCGTAGAACCGGCAGCTTTCGGCGAATCCGTCCGGTTCTACGTGCAATCGCCGGTGGAACGGACATCGGCATCGGCCTGCGCGGCCTGCTCGGCCTGCGCCGCCGCGGCCTGCGCCGCCTCGGCCTCCGCCCGCGCCCGCTGGGCTAGGACGACGACGTTGACGGCGGCGGCGAGCAGGGCCAGCACGATGACGAAGTACG
>JBEBTD010000100.1:0-8444 GCA_040393965.1 Leucobacter soli
ATTCGAGGGGCTGCCGCAGCGCGTCGAGCACACCCCTGGGGAATTCGGGGGCTTCGTCGAGGAAGAGGATGCCGTGGCAGGCCCGCGTGATGGCTCCAGGTCGCACCCCGCCCGCATCCCCACCGCCGATGATGGACACCGCCGAGGCGGTGTGGTGGGGGCTCTCGAACGGAGGCCGCACCACCAGCCCCGTCAGCGAGGCGCCGCCGAGCGAGGCGATGCTCGACGCCGTGATCGACTCGTCGTCGTCGAGATCTGGCAGGATCGAGGCCAGCCGGGTGGCGAGCAGCGTCTTGCCCGCACCGGGCGGGCCGATCATCGAGAGATGGTGGCGGCCCGCCGCGGCCACCACGAGCGCCTCGACCGCTTCCGGCTGACCGATCACGTCGGCCATGTCGGGCTCGCCGTAGCCGGGCGCGGAAGGCGCGACCGCGATCTCGCCCGCCGGCTCCTCCGCCATAGCCCAACCACCGGCTTCTCCTCGATGCCAGGCGACGGCCCCCGCCAACGACTCCGCAGCGATCACGCCTATCCCCGGGACGAGTGCCGCCTCACGGGCGCAGACGGCGGGCACCATGACCTGCTCGAAGCCCAGCCGTTTCGCTGCGAGCACGGCGCTCAGCAAGCCCGGCGGGCGGCGCAGGCCTCCGTCGAGGCTGAGCTCGCCGATGTGCGCGAGCTGCGACAGCCGTTCCGTGGGCGAATGCCCGGAGGCCGCCAACGCGGAGAGCGCGATGGCGAGATCGAAGCCCGAGCCGTGCTTGGGCAGCGCCGCCGGGCTGAGATTGACCACCAGGAGTCGGTCGGAGAGCCCGAGACCGGCCTGCTGCGCGGCGAGCTTCACCCGCTGTTTGGCTTCGGCGAGGGCGGCGTCGGGCAGGCCGATGATGACCATGCCGGGCAGCTGGTTCGAGACTGCGGCCTCCACATGCACGATCGTGCCTTCGAGGCCGGTCAGAGCGATCGCGGCGGTGCGGCACACCCCGGCGCTCACGAGATGCCTCGCAGGTGCTCGATGCGGGGCGCCTCGTTCGGCCGAAGGGTCACCGAGACGGCGTCGACGCGCAGGCCGCGCGCACCGGGCTGGTGCTCCCTCACCCAGCCGAGCAGCAGCCTTCGCAGGCGCGCGACCTTGAGCGCCGTGATCGATTCGAACGGTGTGCCGTACCCCGAGCCGCTGCGCGTCTTCACCTCTACGGCGACGATGCTCCCGCCGTCTCGCACCACGAGATCGAGCTCGCCCTGTCTGCCTGAGCGCCAGTTGCGGTCGAGCACTCGGCAGCCGAGTCCCTGCAGGTATTCCGCGGCGAGCCGCTCGCCGTGGGCTCCGAGTTCGCGGGTTCGGCTGGCCCGGTTGGTGCGCGTGGTCTGAGTCATACGGCCAGCTTCGCGCGAAGGCGAAGACGGCATCGGCCCTCAGGCCGGATCTGTGGACAGCTCAGCACCTTCTCAGCTTGAGCAGGGCTGTGGACGACGAGTGATCAGACATGCACGCGGATGGGGCGGCAATGGAACGGCGGCGGTGCGAACCCGGCCGTGGCGCCGTGCGGGCAGAAGCGGCGAGAGACCTCAGCGGTCGTCGAGCGAGAGATCCTGCGGCAGCTTGAACTCGCGAGCCGAGAGCTCTTCGACGTTGACGTCCTTGAAGGTGAGCACGCGCACCGACTTGACGAAACGATCCGAGCGGTAGACGTCCCATACCCAGACGTCGCTCATGCTCAGCTCGAAGTAGAAGTCGCTGCCGGCGTCGCGGCGCTGCAGATCGACTTCGTTCGCGAGGTAGAAGCGCCGCTCGGTCTCGACGACGTAGCGGAACTGCTGGGCGATGTCGCGGTACTCGCGGAACAGCGAGAGCTCGGCTTCGCGCTCGTAATCATCAAGGTCGTCTTCATTCATCCATCCCATCCTAGAGGCTTCTGCTGAGCCGCTCCCAGGCTTCCATTTCGACTTGACTTATTCGAAAGTTTGTTCGAATATTGCTGGCATGAATCAGCTCGCCACCGTCCGTTCGCTGCAGGAGCGCATCGCCGAGATGCAGCCGCTGCGGCTGGATGAGAGCGGGCTTCCGACGGCTCCGCAGCTGCGCCCGCTGCTGCCCGGCGGCGCCCTGCGCAAGGGGGCTCCCACCGCGGTTCACGGCTCGTTGCAGCTCGCACTCGCACTGCTGCTCGGGGTGTCGTCGAGCGGCGCCTGGTGCGGTGCCATCGGCTTGCCCGAACTCGGCGCCGAGGCGGTCGCCCAGCTCGGCTTGGCGCTCGACCGCTTCGTGCTGGTGCCCGACCCGGGCCGCCATGCGCTGAGCGTCACCGGCATGCTCAGCGAAGTGCTCACCGCGGTCGTGCTCTGCCCGACCCAGCGCCCGGCCGCGGGCGAGATCGAGCGGCTGAGCGCGAGGCTGCGCGATCACGGCACCGCGCTGGTGGTCGTGGGCGACTGGCCCCGCAGCGACACCGCGCTGCATGTCACCGGCTCCCGATGGTCGGGGCTCGGCGCGGGGCACGGCCTGCTCGAGATGCAGGAGCTGGCAGTGCGCTCAGTCGATCGCCGGGGAGGGCGCACTCACACCGTCAGGTTTCACGAGGGGCGGCTCGCCCCTGCAGCGACGCCGTTCGAGCGGAGTCGATCATGACCGGCGAGGATCGACGAGCCGAGCGGGTGCTCGTGCTGCGGGCGCCCGACTGCGAGGCGCCCTCGACGGTCAAAGGCAGAAGGGGCTCGAAGGCGCAGCCGGCTCCGAGCGCCGAGCAGCAGCGGCGCTGGGCCGAGACGCTCGGCGCAGTGCAGCAGATCGTGCCGGGGGCGGTGCCCCTGCGAACCGGCGTCTGCGCGATGCGGGCCCGCGGGCCCGCCCGCTACTACGGCGGCGAGGAGCAGGCGGCGCGCGCCTTGATCGACCGCCTGTCGCCGCTGGGGATGCGGTCGGCGATCGGTGTCGCGTGCGGGGTCTTCGCGGCCGAGCTCGCATCGAGGATCGCCGAGGAGGCCGCCGTGCACGAGGGCGAGGGCGCCATGCGCATCGTCGATGCCGCCGAGACCGCCCGCTTTCTCGATCCGTTTCCCATCGGGCTGGCCGCCGAGGAGGAACTCGCTGAAGTGCTCATCGGTCTCGGCGTGCGCACCCTCGGCGCCTTCGCCGCGCTGCCCGAGCACTCGGTGCTGCAGCGCTTCGGACGCTCCGCCATGCCCGCTCACCGGCGGGCGAGCGGGCTCGGCGAAGCGCACGGGGGCGAACTCGCGGCGTCCGCACCCGTGCGGGATCTGTCGGCACGGCTCGAATTCGAGACTCCGCTGGAAGGAGTGGATCAGCTCGCGTTCGCCTGCGGTACGACCGCCGGGGGATTCACGGAGGCGCTGCGCGAGCAGGGACTCGTCTGCACAGAGTTGCGCATCGAGCTGCACGACGACCTCGGGACGCGCCACGAGCGGCTCTGGTCGCATCCGGCGAACTTCACCGCGAGCGATGTGGTGAACCGCATACGATGGCAGGCCTCGGATCTCCCCCGAGCTCCGGAGCGGGGCGGGGCCGGCATCTCCGCGGTGTCGCTCTTCCCGCAGCGCACGGCGAAGGCTGCGGATCACGAGGCCGGTCTCTGGAGCGATGCCCCCGATGAGCGCGTGCACCACCAGCTCACCAGGGTGCAGAGCCTCGTCGGCCACGACGGCGTCGGCATCGCGCTGCTCGCGGGCGGCAGGATCAGCACCGACCGCCAGCTGCTTCTGCCCTGGGGCGAGCCCCGACCCGCCCTCGATCAGGCTCCGGCCCCCGGGCGTCGCGGCTGGCGGCAACGGGATGGCCCCTGGCCGGGTCGCCTGCCCGGCGCTCTGCCGAACACGGTGTTCTCCTCCCCTCCGCAGGTGCGGTTGCTGAATGCCGCGGGCGAGAGCATTCGCATCGACGCAGATGAGCTCCTCGGCAGCGAGCCGAGACGATTCGGCTTTCGGCACTCGGATCTGCGGACGGTGCGGGAGTGGTCGGCTCCGTGGCCGCTGCGCGAGCGATGGTGGGCGGAGGGATCGGTGAGCTATCGCCTGCAGTTGCTGCTCGACGGCGGCGAAGCGTGGTTGCTGAGGTACGAGTCGGAGCAGGGCTGGGTCGCAGAGGGCTGCTACGCCTGAGCACGCCTCCGCAGGGATGGGGCATGCGCGAGCGGGGAGGCCGAGAGGAGTCCGGAGCGAGGAGGGAAGCGGCAAGCGGGAAGCGGGAAGAGTTCGGAGCGAGAAGCGAAAGGAAGAGAGCGATGGGGTGGAACAATCCGGCCATTCCTTGGAACGAGATGGAGCGCATCCTCTCGGGCCGTGGGAGCGGTTCGCCGGCCGACCCGGTAGCGTCCGATCCGGTAGCGTCCGATCCGGTAGCGTCCGGGGGCCCCGAGCCCGCCGGGCGGCCCGGGCCGCCCGCGCATCCCGAACCGCAAGAGCGCCCGGAACACCTCAGATCCGCACCTCTCGAGACGACGGCAGAGCCCGAGCATCTCAGCTCAGATCGAGTCCCCTATGCGGAGCTGCACGCGCATTCTCACTACAGCTTCCTCGACGGCGCCAGCTCGCCCGAAGCGCTCGTGGAAGAGGCTCTTCGTCTCGGGCTCGACGGCATCGCGCTCACCGATCACGACGGATTCCAGGGCGCGCCGCGCTTCGCCGAGGCTGCCGCCACGGCGGCGATTCGCGCGGCGAAGGAGCTCGAGCAGGCGCGCGCGGACGACCCCGCAGCTCCGGCTCGCCCCGAGCTCCTCACGGTATACGGGGCGGAGCTCTCCCTCGGCCTCGACGAACCGCAGCTCGGAGTCGCAGACCCCACGGGCGCCCATCTGCTCGTGCTCGCGCACGGGGTCGGCGGCTACCACCGGCTCTCCTCGGCGATCACCGAGGCGCAGCTCGCGGGCGGCGAGAAGGGGCGCCCGTACTACGAGCTCGAGGCGCTCGCGGAGGCGAGCGGGGGTGAATGGGCTGTGCTGACCGGTTGCCGCAAGGGCACGGTTCGCCAAGCGCTCGAGGCCGCGAGCAACCGCGCTGACGGCGAGGCCGCGGCCGCGCGCGAACTCGACCGGCTGGTCGCCCTCTTCGGACGGGATCGGGTGTTCGTCGAGCTTACCGATCACGGCCACCCCGGCGATGATGTGCGCTGCGACCGGCTCGCCGCGCTGGCTGCGCAGGCGGAACTGCCCACCGTCGCCACCACGGCCGCGCATGCGGCGAACCTCGAGGACACCGAGCTCGCCGAGGCCATGGCCGCGATCCGCTCCCGCCGCAGCCTCGACCAGCTCGACCCGTTCCTGCCCGCCTCCGCCGGGGCGCGGCTCCGCTCCGGCCGATCCATGCTGCGCCGCTTCGCGAGGCATCCCGACGCGGTGACCCGCACCGCCGAGGTCGCGAAACAGCTCGCCTTCCCCCTGCGCGCCGCGAAGCCGAAGCTGCCGCGGCTCGAGGTGCCCGAGGGGCACACGCAGATGAGCTGGCTGCGCGAGCTCGTGCGCCGGGGAGCCGAGGAGCGCTACCGCATGCCAGACCCGACGATCTCTGCTCGGCTCGAGCAGGAGCTCGCGGTGATCGAGCAGCAGGACTTCCCCGGCTACTTCCTGGTGGTGCACGACATCGTGGGCTTCGCCCGCGACAGGGGCATCCTCTGCCAGGGGCGTGGCTCGGCCGCGAACTCCGCCGTCTGCTACGTGCTCCGCATCACCGACGTCGACTCCATCCACTACCAGCTGCCCTTCGAACGCTTCCTCAGCAGCATGCGCGAGGAGGAGCCCGACATCGACGTCGACTTCGACAGCGAACGCCGGGAAGAGGTGATCCAGTACGTCTACGAGCGCTACGGTCGGCGCAACGCCGCGCAGGTGGCGAACGTCATCAGCTACCGCCCGAAGAACGCGGTGCGCGATGCCGCGAAGGCGCTCGGCCATGACCCCGACGCACAGCGGATGATCGGCAAGGAGCTCGATCGGCACACCTCGTTCCGGGATCCGCTGCCGGAGGGCTCACCCATTCCCTCTGAAGTATGGAAGCTCGCGAAACGGCTGCACAAGGCGCCGAGGCATCTCGGCATCCATTCCGGCGGCATGGTACTCACCGAGCGTCCCGTCGGCGAGGTATGCCCAATCGAGCATGCTCGCATGCCGGGCCGCACCGTGCTGCAATGGGACAAGGACGATTGCGCCTCGATGGGCCTCGTGAAGTTCGATCTGCTCGGCCTCGGCATGCTGAGCGCTCTGCAGCGCACCATGGATCTCGCCGAGGAGGCGACGGGCGAGCGGTGGACGCTCGCGACACTGCCGAAGGACGAGCCCGGCGTCTACGACATGCTCTGCCGAGGCGACGCGATCGGCGTCTTCCAGCTCGAGAGCCGCGCCCAGCTGAACACGCTGCCCCGGCTGCGCCCGCGAAGGTTCTACGATCTGGTCATCGAGATCGCCCTCATCCGGCCGGGCCCGCTGCAGGGCGGCGCGATCCACCCCTATCTGCGTCGGCGGAACGAGGAAGAGCCGGTCACCTACCCGCATCCGTGCCTCGAGCCGGTGCTGAAACGCACCCTCGGCGTACCACTGTTCCAAGAGCAGCTCATGCAGATGGCGCAGGCGGTCGGGGGCTGCTCCGCGGAAGACGCCGACCTGCTGCGCCGCGCGATGGGATCCAAGCGCGGCATCGAGCGCATCGAGAGCCTGAAGGAAACCCTCTTCGAGGGCATGGCGAAGAACGGCATCAGCTATGACACCGCGAAGAGCATCTACGCCCAGATCGAGTCGTTCGCGAACTTCGGCTTCGCCGAGAGCCACTCGATCAGTTTCGCACTGCTCGTCTACGCGAGCGCATGGTTCAAGCTGCACTACCCCGCCGCCTTCCTCATCGGCCTGCTCCGCTCGCAGCCGATGGGCTTCTACGCGCCGCGCAGCCTCGTCGAGGACGCCCGCCGGCATGGAGTCGAAGTGCTTGCAGCGGATGTGCAGCATCCGACGGTATCCGCCTCGCTCGAGCCGAGGGCAGACGGAGCAGGCGGCAGAACGGGCGGTAGAACGAGCCCAAGCGACAGCAGCAGCAACAACAACAACAACAACCCCGGCGAGGATCGCCCCGCACCCACAGGCCGAGACGCCTGCGTGCAGCCGGAGCAGCCCCCTCCCGGCCCCTTCGACCCCGATGCACCAGACCGCTCCGCCTCGCACCGGCGGGATGGCGCCTACGCGGTGCGCCTCGGGCTCTCGAGCATCCGCGGAGTCGACGAAGCCACTGCGCAGCGCATCGTGGACGCGCGCGCCACCGGCTCGTTCGCCGACCTCGCCGATCTCGCGCGACGGGCCGATCTCGACCGCGGGCAGCTCGAGGCGCTCGCGACCGCGGGGGCCTGCGAGAGCCTCGCCGTGAACCGCCGCGAGGCGCTCTGGAACGCCGCACCGGCCGCCGACAACCGCGAACGCTTCCTGCCCGGCATCGCCGTGCACGTGCAGCCCCCGCTGCTCCCCCTGCTCAGCGAGAAGGAGCAGAGCGACCTCGATCTCTGGAGCACCGGCATCGTCTCCGGCAGGCATCCGATGGCCATGGTGCGAGAAGACCTCGACCGACGCGGTGTGTGTCGATCCGACGCGCTGCGCCGAGTTCGGCACGGCTCGCTCGTGCGCGTCGCAGGCCTCGTCACCCACCGGCAGCGTCCGAGCACGGCGAGCGGGGTCACCTTCCTGACGCTCGAAGACGAGAGCGGCACCGCGAACGTGGTCATCTGGGCCGCCGTGTGGCAGCGCTTCCAGCGCATCGCACGAGGGTCACCCGCGCTGCTGATCACCGGCACCCTCGAGCGCAGCGCCGAGGGCCTGCCGAACGTGATCGCGGGCGGCTTCGAATCGATCCCCGCTCCCGTCGGCGTCTCCTCCCGAGACTTCCAGTGAGCACGATCCGGCGCGAGTAGGCTCGCGCCGAGTAGGCTTGCGGCGTGAGCACATCGACTGCACTCCTCACCGACCGCTACGAGCTGACCATGGTCGATGCGGCGCTCGCCGCGGGCACGGCGGATCGGCGCAGCGTGTTCGAGCTCTTCGCCCGCCGGCTCTCGGGGGCCCGGCGATACGGGGTGGTCGCAGGCACGGGTCGCCTCCTGGAGGCCATCGAGCGCTTCCGCTTCGGTGACGAGGAGCTCGCCTGGCTCGAATCGCAGGCATTCCTCCGCCCCGCGACCCTCGACTGGCTGGCGGAGTACCGCTTCTCGGGCGACATCTGGGGTTACCCGGAGGGAGAGGTCTTCTTCCCCGGCTCACCCCTCATCACCGTCGAATCGAGCTTCGCCGAGGGGGTGCTGCTCGAGACCCTGGCGCTCAGCATCCTGAACGCGGACTCCGCCGTGGCGACGGCGGCGAGTCGCATGGCACAGGCGGCGAACGGCCGCCCGCTGGCCGAGATGGGCTCTCGGCGCACCGGCGAGCACAGCGCGGTGGCGGCGGCCCGGGCGGCCTACATCG
>JBEBTD010000101.1:0-8336 GCA_040393965.1 Leucobacter soli
TCGAGCTGCTCGACGGTGACCTTGTAGCCCTGGTCGGCGCCGGCGAAGACCTCGACGGGCACGCCGTCGGCGAGCTGGATGCTCTCGGGGTAGCTGGTCCAGTACGGCGCGGGCAGCAGCACCTCGTCGCCGGGGTTGAGCAGCACCTGGAAGGCCTGGTAGACCGCCTGCTTGCCGCCGTTGGTGACGATCACCTGCGACGGGTCGATCGCCCAGCCCGAATCTCGGGCGGTCTTCTCGGCGATCGCCTGCTTGAGCACGGGCAGGCCGGCGGCCGCCGTGTAGCGGAAGTTCTTCGGGTCGTCGAGTGCGGCGCGCGCGACATCGACGATGTGCTCGGGCGTCGCGAAGTCGGGCTCGCCTGCGGCGTAGCTGATGACCGGGCGGCCCTCGGCCTGGAGGGCCTTCGCCTTGGCGTCGACCTTGAGGGTGGCGGACTCGGCGATAGCGCCGATCTTCTGGGAAAGAGGGGTAGTGCTCACGCCTCATAATCCTAGTGCGGGGAGGCCGCCGAAGCACCCATGCGTCGCCATGCGCGCCGTATGCATAGGAAACGCACAAGGTCTTCTCCCACCATGGAGGCATGACCTCGCACGAGCCCGCTCCGCAGCTGCCGCGG
This sequence comes from Leucobacter soli, assembly GCA_040393965.1. Taxonomy (GTDB): domain Bacteria; phylum Actinomycetota; class Actinomycetes; order Actinomycetales; family Microbacteriaceae; genus Leucobacter; species Leucobacter soli_C. Next base: position 620 of record JBEBTD010000101.1, read on the forward strand.
GAGACGATGCGCGCCGCAGACGGCGGCGACATCCGCGTGCTCGTCGTCGACGACGAGCCTCGGCTCACCGAGCTGCTCACGATGGCACTGCGCTACGAGGGGTGGGCGGTGCGTTCCGCCGCCTCGGGCGAGCAGGCGCTCGGCGTCGCCGGGGCGTTCAGGCCGCACGCCGTCGTGCTCGACGTCATGCTCCCCGATCTCGACGGCCTCGCCGTGCTCGAGCGCCTCCGGGACGGGACGTGGCGGGGGTGCGGCTGCCGTACCCGGCCCGGGATGAGGCGCGGCGAGCGCTGCTCGACGCGGGGTACGAGATCGCGTGATCACCGCGCTTCCCCCTCGTAGAGCCCGGGGCGAGGGTCGCCCCGCCGTTCATCCGAGTACCCTGGTCGGGTGAGCATTCGAGCGACGCTTCGGCCCATTCCCGTCGATGACCGCGCCTGGCTTCTCGCCGGACTGGCGGATGCGCTCCGAGGCGGGGCGCCCGTGCTGCCAGTCGGTCCGGGACTCGGCGAGGAGGAGCTGCACCGCCTGCAAAGCGCGGAGCTGCCCGAGGGCACCGCGGTGCTCGTGCGCACCTCCGGCTCGAGCGGGGTGCCGAAGGCCGTCGCGCTCTCGGCGGAGGCGCTCTCCGCGAGCGCGCGGGCGGCGCACGAGGCGCTCGGCGGGGAGGGGCAATGGCTCGTCACGCTGCCCGGCCATCTGATCTCCGGGCTGCAGATGCTCGTGCGCAGCCAGCTCTCCGGTGTCGACCCGGTCTTCTTCGACGGTTCCTCCGACGCGGGGGCGCTGCTCGGTGCGGCCGAGCGCATGGAGCATCCGCGCCGCTACGTCTCCCTCGTGCCCGTGCAGTTCTCGCGCCTGCTCGATCTGGCCGAGCGAGACGAGGCCGCGGCCGATGTGCTGCGCGGGTTCGCGGCGATCCTGGTCGGGGGCCAGGCCGTGCCGCTGGAGATGCGGCAGCGCGCCCATGAGCTCGGCGTGACCCTGCGCCGCAGCTACGGCATGACGGAGACCTCGGGCGGGTGCGTCTACGACGGCGTCGAGATCGGCGACACGCTGGTGCGCATCCGCGAGGGCGAGGTACAGCTCGCTGGCTCGTGCCTCGCGCTCGGCTATGTCGGCGACGAGGGGCTCACCGCCGAACGCTTCGTCGAGGATCGCGGCACCCGCTGGTACCGGACCGGCGACGCAGGCGAGCTGCTGGGCGGCATGCTCACGGTGAAGGGGCGCCTCGACCGGGTGATCGTCTCGGGCGGGGTGAACGTCTCGCTCGACGAGGTGGAGCGCGTCGCCCGTGAGCATCCCGGCTGGTCGAGCGCGGTGGCGATCCGGGTGCCTCATCCCGAGTGGGGCGAGCGGGTCTCGCTCGTGCGCGAGCTGGACGCCGCCGCCGGCGCGGTCGCCTTCGACGAGGTGCGCGCCGCGATCCGGCAGCAGCTCGGCGCGGCGGCGGCGCCCGACTGGGCGACCGAGACCGAGGCGCTGCCGCGGCTGGCGGGCGGAAAGCCCGATCTGCCCGCGATCGAGCGCTGGATCGGCGATCTGCGCAGCAGCTTCCGCCGCCTCGGAGGCGCCGGCGCCTCGCAGCCCGATCAGTAGGATCGACCCATGAGCGCTTCGAAGAACCCCAGCCGTTCGGGCAACCCCGCCCGGCGCGCCGCGGCAGAGCGGCACCAGCACGAGGACGGCCGCAGCCGCATCACCTGGATCGACTGGATCCGCGGGGCCCGGCTGCGCACCCTGCCGCTCGCGGTGGCCCCGGTCGCCGCCGGCGCGGGCATCGCGCACATGCTGCAGTCGTTCTCGTGGACGCTCTCGCTGCTCGCGCTCGCCGTAGCGGTGCTGCTGCAGATCGGTGTCAACTTCGCGAACGACTACAGCGACGGGGTGCGGGGCACGGACGAGCATCGCGTCGGTCCCGCTCGCCTCACCGCTTCGGGCCTGGTCAAGCCCCGGGCCGTGCTGGCCACCGCACTGACCTTCTTCGCGCTGGCCGCGATCGCGGGCCTTGCAGCGGTCGTGCTGAGCGGGCGCTGGTGGTTCCTGGCGGTCGGCGCAGCGGCGATCGTCGCTGCCTGGTTCTACACCGGCGGCAAGCGGCCGTACGGCTACGCCGGTCTCGGCGAGGTGGCGGTGTTCGTCTTCTTCGGTCTCGTTGCGACGGCGGGCACGGTGTGGCTGCAGAGCGAGATCGTGCCGCAAGAGGCGTGGATCGCGGGGGCCGGCGTCGGCCTCTTCGCGGTGGCGGTGCTCGTCGCCAACAACACCCGTGACATCGGCACCGACCGGCTCGTCGGCAAGCACACGCTCTCGGTGCGCATCGGGGATCGGGCCTCGCGCATCCTCTTCACCCTGTGCGTGCTGCTGCCCTTCGCGGTGCCGGTGGTCTACGTCTCGGTGTACCCCGGCATGTGGCTCGCACTGCTCGTGCTCTTCGGCGCGATCCCGGCGGCGGTCATCATGCTGTGGGCCCGCTCCGCCCGTGAGATGATCGCTGCGCTCGCGATCACGAGCCTCTCGGCCCTTGCCTACGGGGCGCTGCTCGGCGTCGCTTTCGCCTTCTGACGTTCGTCTCGGTTCCTCCGCGCGAAGCCCTTGCCCTCGTGCTCGCTATACGGTAGCTTCAGTATTACTGAACACAGTGTTCAGTGACGATGTGTGCGTGCGAAGGAGCACCGGATGCAGCCCAGCAGTCGTGTCGAAGCCGCGGAGGCCGAACCGGGTCGAACGGCGCGAAGGCCCGAGTCGACTCTCGGCGCCAGAGTCGCCGCCTTCCGCGAGATGCGCGGCATGAGCCTGCGCGCCCTCGCCGCCGCGGCCGACGTCAGCTCCAGCTTCCTCAGCCAGCTCGAGAACGGCCGCACCAACGCCAGCGTCGCCTCCCTGCGCCGCATCGGCACCGCGCTCGGGGTGTCGCCGGCCCAGCTGCTCGACGACTCGGCGCCGCACACGCGAGGCGTGCTTCGCGCAGCCGACCGCCCGACCCAGCAGCTCGAAGGCGCCGAGAAGTACGTCGTCGCGCTGCCTCCGCTCATGAACCTCGAGGTCTTCGCCGGCCGCTTCGAGCCCGGCGGCAGCACGGGCGACCAGCTCTACTCCCACGGCAACTCGCAGGAGGTCTTCATCGTGACCGAGGGCACGGTCACGCTCGAGCTCGGCGATGATCGCTACGTCATGCACCGCAACGACTCCATCGAGTTCCTGAGCTCGGTGCCCCATCGTGTCGTCAACGAATCGTCCGCTCCCGCAGAGGTGCTCTGGGTGAACAGCCCGCCCACCCCAGACGAGACCGTGCACGCCCCGAAAGGAACGAAATGATCAACGGCAACGTCTCCCACTGGTGGCAGCAGATCGGCGCCCCCGAACAGCGTCCCGCCCTGCCCGGCGACCTGAGCGTCGACGTCGCGATCGTCGGCGCCGGCTACACCGGGCTCTGGACGGCCTACTACCTGAAGCGCGCACGACCCGAGCTGCGGATCGCGGTGATCGAGGCCCGGCACGCGGGCTACGGCGCTTCGGGCCGCAACGGCGGCTGGCTGACGAACGCCATCACCGGCGGCCGCGAGCAGTACATCGAGTCGCACGGCTTCGAAGCCGCAGAACGCTTCCAGCGGGCGATGAACGAGACCGTCGACGAGGTGATCCGGGTCGCGGAGCGCGAGGGCATCGACGCCGACATCAAGAAGGGCGGCGAGTTCAACGTCGCCTACACGCCGGCGCAGGAGGCGAGGATCCGCGCCTTCGCCGCATCCGAGCAACGGTCGAAGCACACCGATCTGCAACTGCTCGAGGCCGATGAGGCGAAGGCCAAGATCAACGTCGCCGGCACCCGTGCGGCAGTGTGGCACCCTCACAGCGCCCGCATCCAGCCGGCGAAGCTCGCCGCGGGCCTCGCCGATGCCGTGGAGCGATCGGGCGTCGAGATCTACGAGGGCACGCGGGTCGTCGAGATCGCGCCGCATCGCCTGCACACCGATCACGGCACCGTGTCCGCCGAGTACATCGTGCGCGCCACCGAGGGCTTCACCGCGGGGCTCAAGGGGCTGCGCCGGCTCTGGCTGCCCATGAACTCCTCCCTCATCGCGACCGAGCCGCTCCCGCAGCACGTCTGGGACGAGCTGCACTGGAGCGAGGGAGAGGTGCTCGGCGACTTCGCCCACGTCTACATGTACGCCCAGCGCACCGCGGACGATCGCATCGCCATCGGCGGGCGAGGCGTGCCCTACAGGTACGGTTCCCGCACCGACACAGACGGGCAGACCCCGGCCGTGACGGTCGAGACGCTGAGCGAGATCATGCATCGCTTCTTCCCCGCCACCCGGGGCGCCGCCATCGACCACGTCTGGTCGGGCGTGCTCGGCGTGCCCCGGGACTGGGCCGCGACGGTGGGCCTCGACCGCGAGACCGGAATCGCCTGGGGCGGCGGCTACGTCGGCACCGGCGTCACCTCGACGAACCTCGCCGGGCGCACGATCGCCGATCTGATCCTCGGCGAAGACAGCGAACTCGTGAGCCTGCCCTGGGTGAACCACCGAGTGCGCAAGTGGGAGCCGGAGCCCCTCCGCTGGATCGCGACCAAGGGTCTCTACACGGCGTACGGCATCGCCGACCGCGCGGAGCTCAAGGGTCGCGAGACCACCTCGCCCATCGCCCGCATCGCCGACGTCATCACCGGCCGCCACTAACCGCGCGCCCGAGCAACGAACCCGGAGAAGAGACCATGATCCGCACCTATTCCATCCACGACGCGGCCTCGGCCGCGATTGGTCCGCACACGCCGAAGCCCACCTCGATCACCGAGGGCCAGACCGAGGCCGCGCTCACGCTCTGGGCGCACGAGCGCATCGACACCGGCATCTGGGAGTGCACGCCCGGCAGCTTCACCGCCGAGCGCAACGGTTACACCGAGATCTGCACCATCCTCTCGGGCAGCGTCACCCTCGAGGTCGAGGGGCAGCAGCCCGAGCGCCTGCAGGCGGGCGACGTCTTCGTGATGCCCTCCGGGTGGAAGGGCGTCTGGCACGTGCACGAGACGCTGCGCAAGCACTACACCACCATCGACGACTGAGGCGGGGCGCCCTCGGACCGTGCGCAGCGCGCGCCGAGGGGCTCTGCCCGGACGAGGATCGGCGGCTACCGCGCGGGGCGATCCTCGTCGAGCTCGCCGCCTTCACCGATGCCGGTGCTGCCCGCTTCGTCGCCGTCCCCCGCGACGGAGTCCTCGCCCTCACCCTGCCGGATCGCGCTGTCGACCGCCTCGTCCTCGACGATGTCGTCGTGGGTGCGGTCGCGGTGGCGCCACTCGTAGATGCTCGTCGATGCGGCGCTGCGCTGCTTCGTGAGGAAGATCACCGAGAGCGAGACGCCGACGAGCGTCGCCACGGCGAGCGACAGCCACCACGGCCAGCCGATGAGCATGAGCGCCGCGAACGGCACCGCGAGAAAGAGGAGTCGAAGCAAGATGTAGACGATCCAGGCGGTGCGTGTGTTCACGCAGGGGAGTCTAGCCGAGGCTTGCTGAGCGGCCTCCGAACCGCCCCTGCCGCACCCTCCGCCCCGCCTGCCTGCACCCGGCCGCCCGCCCATCCGCACCTTCTCGCGCGGCCCGCTGTCAGGCGCCCCGGGTAGCATGGAGGCATGGTTCGTCTAGCGATCATCGGAGTGATCGTCGCGGTCGCGTTCATCCTCTACGCTCTCGTCGACGCCGCGATGAGCGACCCCGCGCGTGCCCGCGGCGTCTCGAAACCCGTCTGGGTTGTGCTCGTCGTCGTGCTGCCCGTGATCGGCGCGATCCTGTGGTTCGCGATCGGCAAGGGCCGCGGCCCGGCCCCGGCTCCGACGAAGGCGCCCGACGACGACCCGCGCTTCAGCGGCACCCGCCTCTCGCCGGCCGAGATCGACGCCCACGTCGAAGAGCTCGAGGCGCGACTGCGCGAGCTCGACGAGGAGGTCTTCCCCGGGGTGGACGACGCACAGCCCGCCCCCGAGGGGCGCACGGACTCGGGCGCGGCGGAGGCCTCCGACGACGAGGCAGGCCGAGCCGACGGCGACGCCGCGGGCGAACCGCGTTGAGCGAGGCGCCCGCCCCGTCTTCGCGGTATGCGACGGCGCTGCTCGGTGCGCTGATCCGGGCGGGCGTGCGCGATGTCGTGGTGTGCCCGGGCTCCCGTTCGCAGGCGCTCGCGCTCGCAGCGGCCGAGGCGGAGCGGGCCGAGGCGATCTGCCTGCACGTGCGCACCGACGAGCGTTCCGCGGCCTTCTTCGCCCTCGGCCTCGCCCGCGAGACCGGTATGCCGGCGCCCGTCGTCGTGACGAGCGGCAGCGCAGTCGCCAACCTGCTGCCCGCCGCGCTCGAGGCGCACGAGGGGCGCGTGCCCATGCTGCTGCTCACCGCCGACCGTCCGGCCGAGCTGCGCGGCACGCGCAGCAACCAGACCACGCGTCAGGCGGGCCTCTTCGCCGAGGTCGCGCGGCTCGCACTCGACATCGATGTCGACGAGGCGCTGCATACGGGCTCCCGACGAGGATCGCCCGGCGTGCACGATCCCGAACCGGTGGCGGCGCGGGCCCTGCAGCTCGCATTCGGCGAGCGGGGGGCCGGGCCGGCGGGGCCGGTGCAGCTCAACCTGCAGTTCCGCGAGCCGCTCTCGGGTTGGCCGGCGGAGGCCGTGTTCGATTTCGCGGGAGCGGCCGAGGTGCGAGACGGCGCAGCCGGTGCCCGGCTCGCAGCCGGTGCTGACGCCGCACCAGGGATCGGTGCCGCATCCGGTACCGCAGACGGCTACGCCGCCGCGACCGGCGTCGAGCGCGAAACCTCCGGCCCGCGAACACGGGTGGCGGGAAGCCCCGACGTCTACCTGCACGAGGACGACGCGCTCTCCGTGGTCGTCGCCGGCGAGGGCGCCGGGCTCGAAGCCGAGGCGTTCGCCCGCGAGGCCGGGCTGCCCCTGCTCGCAGAGATCGTCAGCGGGGTGCGTTTCGGTCGGGAGGCGATCACCGGCTACGCGACGCTGCTCGAGGATCCAGCGATCGGCGGCCTCGTCGAACGCGCGATCGTCTTCGGGCACCCCACGCTCACCCGCCAGATCCCGGCGCTCCTGAGACGCGACGATGTCGAGGTCGTCGTCGTCGATCCGCACGCCGGCGAAGGGGTCGACCACTACGATCCGAGCGGCCGCGCACGTCTCGTGCGCTCGGCGCGCATCGCCGAGAGCTACGAGCCGAAGCTGCTGCGGCGCTGGCTCGGCGCCTGGGTGGTCGCCGACCGCGAGCTGCGGGCCGCGCGGACGACCGTGCACGAGCTCGATCTCGAGGCGGCGCGCGCCACCGGTTACAAGGAGCGCAACTCCTTCGCCCGCGCCGAGGTGGCCGTGCTGCGCGAACCGGTGAGCCGCGGGCTGCTGGCGGAGAGCGTATGGCGCGCGAGCTGGCCGCACGACCGTCTCGTGCTGGCGGCGTCGCGCATCGTGCGCGTGCTCGACGGCATCGCCGCCCCGCGTCGCGTCGAGGTGCGGGCGAACCGCGGCCTCGCCGGCATCGACGGCACGGTCGCGACCGCCCTCGGCATCGCCGCCGCGAGCCAGGGGCACGACGATCCCGCGCGGGCGGCCGGCACGACGCGGGTGCTCATCGGCGATCTCGCCCTGCTGCACGACGCCGGATCGCTGCTGCTGCCCGAGGGCGAGCCCCGCCCGCGCATCCAGCTCTTCGTCGGCAA
>JBEBTD010000102.1:0-8223 GCA_040393965.1 Leucobacter soli
CGCTGCCCGCAGCATTCGAGATGGAGGAGATCCTCTACGTGATGCGCGATCACATAGCCGGCCTCAACGCCGGCCGGTGGGACTACATCTTCTCGATTATCAAGAACTATCGCGGTCGAGGCGCGCGCTTCGTGCTCCCCGATCGCAGCGAGGTCACCATGACGGTGCCCTTCATGCGGGCCTACACCGACCTGCTCGTGAAGACCTGCCACAAGCGCGGGGCGCACGCGATCGGAGGCATGAGCGCCTTCATTCCGAACCGCCGCGACCCCGAGGTCACGGCGCGCGCCGAGGAGAAGGTCCGCGCGGACAAGCATCGCGAGGCGAACGACGGCTTCGACGGCACCTGGGTGGCGCACCCCGATCTGATCCCCATCGCGCAGGCGGAGTTCGACGCGGTGCTCGGAGAGCGGCCGAACCAGGTGGATCGCCAGCGCGACGAGGTCGAAGTGACGGCGGCCCAGCTGCTCGATGTGCGCATCGGCCGCGATGTCACCGAGGCTGGTGTGCGCGACAACGTCTCGGTCGCGATCCGCTACATCGAGGCGTGGCTGCGCGGGCTCGGCGCGGTCGCGATCGACAACCTGATGGAGGACGCGGCGACCGCCGAGATCAGCCGTTCGCAGATCTGGCAGTGGATCCACCAGGATCAGTCGACCGCGGAGGGCACGAGGATCACGCGCGACTGGGTGCGCGGTCTCACCCGCGAGGCGGTGGCGGGCTTCGAGCGCTTCGAGGGCGACCGATACGAAGACGCGCTCGAGCTCTTCGAAGACGTCGCTCTGGGCGACGACTTCCCGACCTTCCTGACTGTTCCGGCGTACAGCCGCTACCTCATCGATCGCTGAGCCGATCGAGCGAGAAGGATCCTCGGACTGCGGCAGCCGCCATGCTCCGGGGATCCTCGCGTTCCAGCCTGTTCCCCCGATCCCTGACCTTTGTTCCCCTGGCCCTGGAGCTTGTCGAAGGGTCGGGGGAACAGGCCTGCGACGATCCGGGGGACGGTTCGGCCTGCTTCAGCCTCCGCGAAACCGTCCGAACGGCCCCCAAGTCGAACGGCTATCCGGCCGGCCCGCAGAGTACGAACGGCCTTCCGGCTCCCGACCCTGCCGAAGTAGACGGAAGCCGAAGCCGAGCGCGACCGCTTCACCGCACTCGAGATCTTCGCATCCCCGACTTCTACCCGGCGACTGCCTTGAGATCTGCGGCTTCCGAGCAGCTTTCGAACCCGAGGGACGAAAAATTCCGCACAACTGGATTTCTCAGACATGCATGCGATAGCGAATATATAACGACAATTGCTTGAAATGTCCGGTTGGCTTATCCTCCAGGAATGAAGGATCGGGCTCAGCGAGGAGGTCGACGCGCGACTGCGCCGAGCCTGGCTCCAGCACCGTGCCGGGCTGCGGGACACCCTCGCCCGGTCGCTCGCCTCCGCCCCCTCTCAGCAGCGACCGCATGGCCTCGGTGTCGATCGCGCGGCAGGCGAGGCGATAAAGGCGGGCGAGGAGTTCGCAGGCATCGGCCGGATCGACGACGCGGCCCACGCCTTCTGGCTCGCCGGGCGGATTCAGCGCGAGAACGGCGATGCCGAGACCGCGCTCTGGTCGCTCGAGTCCGCGTTCGAGGGCTTCACCGCCGCCGGCGACCGCGAGAACCGTGTTCGCGCAGCCGGCGAGCTGATCGAGCTGCTTCGCAGCACGGGGCGGGAGGAACGAGCGGAAGAGGTTGTCGCGCAGCTCTGAATGACGGGCCGCGAGCCCCAGCCGGGAGCCGGACGAGACTACTGGGTCTTGCTCGCCCGCTCGACCGCGGGAGCGAGCTCGTCGACCAGCAGCGACTCCCCGTCGAGCTGACCCGTGCGGTACGCCGCACGGCCCACCATGTGCGCCGCGATCGGCGCCGTGAGCGACTGGAAGACGAAGACCGGCAGCAGGGCAAGCAGCGTCAGCCAGGAATGCTGGTGCAGGGCGATCGCTGCGATCACGAGCAGCAGACCGAAGATCTGCGGCTTCGTCGCGGCGTGCAGTCGGCTCAGCGCATCGGGAAAGCGCAGCAGACCGATGCCCGCCGCCACCGAGAATCCCGCGGCTGCGATGAGGCACAGCAGCGAGAGCGCATCGAGGATCGCGTCAAACATGACCGGTTCCCTTCGTCCGCTGAGACTGCTCGCCGGGCAACGCAGCCCGGCGCCGGACGTACCGCGCCACGACGATCGTCGCGAGCACCGCCGTCGCAGCGATGGCTACCATGATCGGAATGCCCTCGGTATGCCCTCGCAGCGCCATATCGGCCCCCACCGCGAGCATCAGCGTCGTCAGCAGCACGTCCGAGGCCACCATGCGGTCGAGGATGGTCGGGCCGCGGACGATGCGCACGAGCGCGGCGATTGCCGTCAGCGCCAGCGCTGTCACGACGATCGCGGCGGCCACGATGTGGAAGGTACTCATGCGACGGCCTCCATCTCGGCCTTCGAGCCCACGGCTCGGATCAGCAGCCGCTCGATGTGCAGCGTCTGCTCGCGCATCTCGCGGATCTCGCGCTGCGTCGGCGTATTGAGCACATGCAGGTAGAGGGTCGAGCCGAAACGATCGACCTCGACTACGAGGGAACCAGGAATCAGCGATACGGTGAGCCCCACCATCGTGAGGATGAAGTCGGAGCGGGTGCGCAGCCGCATCGCGACGATCGCCGTCCGCGGCGGCGGGCCCGGACGTATCGCCAACCAGGCCACCTGCACCGAGGCCACCATGAGGTGCCAGAGGAAGAAGACGAGGTATCGCAGCGCCCACCAGAGGTTGAAGCGCCCGGCGAGCACGACGGGCGGCAGGTAGAACAGTCGCATCGCGACGATCGAGACGACCACGCCGCTCAACAGACTGAGCCACGAGATCTCGCGCCACAGCAGCATCCACGTCACCACGAGCCCCAGCAGCAGGGGCAGCTCGTGCAAGCGCAGCAGCGCCTTCTCGCTCCGCTTCCGGGCAGTCATCGGCCCTCACCCCCGTCCGAGTCGAGCTGTTCGTACCGGCCGATTCCCGTGTCACCGCTGCCGCCGCCGAGCGCTCCGTTCGCAGCCGGCCCGTCGAACACCTCCTCGACCATCAGCGCGGGATCGGTGAGACGCTCCCCCGCCCGCGACGAATACTCGTAGAGGGGGCCGGCGAAGATCGTGAGCAGCACGCTCACGGCGACCATGCCCGTCGTGGCCGTGACCATGAGGCGCGGCGTCTCCCGCTGCTCCTGCAAGGGCTGGGCGTCGGGTGCGTCGTGCAGGCGCTCGAGCAGCGCGGCCTCGCGGCCGAGAAGCATCGCGCCCTCGGAGGTCTGGGGCTTCGGCACGTTCGTCCCGCCGAGCGCTGCATCTCGGGTGCGCCAGAAGGCGAGGCTCCACGCGCGCGCGAGCGCGTAGAGCGTGAGCAGTGAGACGAGCGCCCCGATGCCCATGAGCCAGTAGGCGCCGGCAGTGCCCGATTCCGCTGCGGCGGTGAAGAGGCCGAGCTTGCCGATGAAGCCGGAGAACGGCGGGATGCCGCCGAGGTTCAGCATCGGGATGAAGAAGAGCACCGCGACCACGGGTGCCGCGCGGAGCATGCCGCCGAGCGAGGTCAGCGAGGTGCTGCCGCCGTGGCGCTCGACGAGTCCGACTGCGAGGAAGAGGGTGGTCTGCACGATGATGTGGTGGGCGATGTAGAAGATCGTCGCGGCGTAACCGGCGCTCGAGGCCATGCCGATGCCGAAGATCAGGTAGCCGATATGGCTGATGAGGGTGAACGAGAGCAGGCGCTTGATGTCGAGCTGCGAGACTGCGCCGAGGATGCCGACGAGCAGGGTCAGCGCGGCGATCACGAGCAGCAGCTTGTCGACGCTCGAGAAGGGGAAGAGCTGGGTCTGGCTGCGGATGATCGCGTAGACGCCCACCTTGGTGAGCAGGCCCGCGAAGACCGCGGTCACGGGCGCAGGTGCGGTCGGGTACGAGTCGGGCAGCCAGAAGGCGAGCGGGAACACGGCCGCTTTGATGCCGAAGGCGATGAGCAGCGCGAGGTTCAGCAGGAGCTGCATGCTCGAGGGAAGTTCGGCGATGCGCAGCGTGAGCTGCGCCATGTTCACCGTCCCGGTCGCCGCGTAGACGAGGCCGATCGAGGCGAGGAACAGGATCGAGGAGACGAGCGAGACCACGACGTAGGTGACTCCCGCGCGGATGCGGGGTCCGGTGCCGCCGAGGGTGATCAGCACGTAGCTCGCGACCAGCAGGATCTCGAAGCCGACGTAGAGATTGAAGAGATCGCCCGCGATGAACGCGTTGCAGACGCCAGCGCCCAGCACGAGATAGGTCGGGTAGTAGATCGAGACCGGCGTCTCGTCATCGCCGTCTGCGAGACCCTGGCCGAGCGAGAAGAGCAGCACTCCGAGCAGCACGACCGCCGAGACCGTCAGCATCAGTGCGCTCAAGCGGTCGACGACGAGCGAGATGCCGAAGGGGGCCGCCCAGCCGCCGACCTGCATGACGATCGTGCCCTGCTGGTCCACCATCCACATGAAGGCGCCGCTCAGAGCGAGCACCGCGGTCAGCGCCGCGACGGTGATGAGCTGCTGCGCGCGACGTCGACCGGGCAGCGCGAGCGCGAGGGCTGCGCTGCCGAGCGGGATGAGCACGACGAGCGGGATGAGCGCGATCATGGCTTCGCCTCGCTCTCTTCGGTTTCGTCCTCGTCGAATTCCTGCGACTGCGCGAGCTCCTCGTCCGTGACCTCCTCGGTCGTGAGCGAGTCGGCCTCGGCCAGTTCGAGGTCGTGCGCGTCGTCGTGCACGGCGTCCTCGTCTTCGCGCGCCAGCCGCCAGCTGCGGTAGATCAGGGCCAGCATGAACGCGCTGACGCTGAAGGTGATGACGATCGAGGTGAGGATGAAGGCCTGCGGCAGTGGATCGCTCATCTCGCCGGGCTCCGCCGTACCGTAGATGGGGGCGGCGCCGAATGCCCCCGAGGTGAGGAAGAGCAGCAGATTCGTCGCGTTTCCGACGAGCAGGAAGCCCAGCAGCACTCTGGTGAGGCTGCGATCGAGCAGCAGGTACACGCCCGCCGCGTAGAGCACCACCATCACTGCGACCAGCACGAGCGGCATCGGGAGCGTCATCGCGCACCCCCTCGTTCGTCGGCGGACTCGTGCAGAGCGGTCTCGTGCTCCTTCTCCTCCTGCTTGTCGACCTCGGCGCCGAGGCTGCGGAGCACGTCGAGGATGAGGCCGAAGACGACGAGATAGACGCCGATATCGAACAGCGTCGACGAGACGAGCGGGATCGTGCCGAGGGGCCCGAGGTCGAGGTCGATCCACGAGGACGCGAGCGCTGACTGCCCGAAGAACAGCGGCAGCAGCGCCATCGTCGAGGCGAGGGCGAGGCCCGCGCCGAGGATGCGCCCGGCGTCGATCGGCACGGTCGCGCCGAGCTCGTCACGACCTCCGGTGAGGTAGCGGGCGACGAGCGCGAGTCCCGCGACGAGCCCGCCGGCGAAGCCGCCGCCCGGAGTGTTGTGCCCGGTGAGCAGCAGGTAGAAGGAGAGCAGGATGAGCGCGTGGAAGATCAGGCGCACGACCACTTCGAGCAGGATCGAGCGGCGGGAGGGGTCGAGGTTGCGGCCGGCGAGCAGCCAGGTGCGGCGATCCGCTGGATCGTTCGGATCCTCGACTCGCCGCAGGTGCTCCTGCACCCGCATGCGTGCGTCGCGACGGCTGAGCTTCGGCAGGCTGTCGACGCGCGTGCTGATGAAGACGAGCGAGGCGACCCCTGTAGCGGCGGCGAGGATCACCGAGAGCTCCCCGAGGGTGTCCCAGCCGCGGATGTCGACGAGCATCACGTTCACGACGTTGCTGCCGTGGCCGCCGGAGTAGGCGAGCTCGGGCATCAGCAGCGAGATCGGATCGGAGACTCGGGCTCCGAGCGAAACGAGGGCGAGCCCGCCGAGCACGAGGCCGACGCTGCTGCCGATGACGACACGGATCCAGAGGTGGCTGCGCTTCGTGCGCACGCCGATCCTCTGGGGCAGGCGGCGGATGACCAGCACGAAGGCGATCAGGGTCACCGTCTCGACGAGGGCCTGCGTCAGCGCGAGGTCGGGGGCGCCGTGCAGGGCGAAGATTGCGGCCATGCCGTAACCGGTGACCCCGACGAGCACCACGGCCTGGAAGCGGGTGCGCGCGCGCATGGCGAAGAGGGCGGCGATGATCATCACGATCGCGATAGGCACCTGCACGGGAGAGCTGGCGAACACCCACTCGCCCGGCCACTGACCGGTGAGGAGCAGCGTGCCGCCGAGGGCGCCCACCATCACCGTGAGGATCACGGCGAGGTAGAACGGGAGGGAACCGCGCTGAGTGAGTGCGGTGAGGCGCACGGCGAGCAAGTCGATCCAGTGGGTGAGCAACCAGTAGACGTGCGAGGCCGAGAAGCGCTCGGAGACGCCGGGCAGTGCGCCGCGTCGACGGATCAGCACGATCGCGAGCAGAGCGCCGAGCGCGAAGACCAGGGCCGAGGCGCCGAGCGCGGGAGTGAAACCGTGCCAGAGGGCGAGGTGCTCGGCACCGCTCCCGGGAACCGCGCGCTGGAGCAGAGCGTCGACTCCCCCGGCGGCGAGGCCGCCGCCGAGCGTGAGCACCACGAACGCCGCCGGGGCGATGAGGATCGCTGGCGAGTCACGGTGCACGAGGGTGCACTCCCGCAGCTCGCGCTTGGTGGCGAAGGCGCCCCAGAGAAAGCGGAGCATATAGGCGACCGTGAGCACGCTGCCGACGATCGCCACGGCGAAGGCGAGCACGGCGATCGGCAGCTGTTGCCCCAGCTCGAGCAGCTCGGTGAAGGCTGACTCCTTCGCCACGAAGCCGATCAGCGGCGGCAGCCCCATCATGCTGAGGGAGGCGAGTGTCGCGATGACTGCGAGCACGGGGACCTGCCTGCCGAGGCCGCTCAGCTTGCGCAGGTCTCGGGTTCCCGTGCTGTGATCGATGATGCCCACCACGAGGAAGAGAGGGGCCTTCGCAAGAGCGTGCGCGAAGAGCAGGGCGAAGCCTGCGAACTCGGCTCTCGGCTCGGCGACGCCGAACACCATGACCAGCAGACCCAGCTGACTGACGGTGCCGTGCGCCACGATGAGCTTGATGTCGTGCTGACGGAGTGCGCGGATACCGCCGTTCAGCATGGTGATCGCACCGAGCACGACGAGGATCTCGCGGTAGCCGGGCACCTCGGCGAAGCCGGTGCCGAGGCGTGCGATCAGGTACACGCCCGCCTTCACCATCGCGGCTGCATGCAGATAGGCGCTCACCGGCGTGGGAGCGGCCATGGCTCCCGGCAACCAGAAGTGGAACGGGAATATCGCCGACTTCGAGAGCGCGCCGACGAGCACGAGGTAGACGGACACCTGGGCGAGCACGCCCTGCGGCGGATCGGCGAGCAGCTCCGAGAGCTCCGGGGTGCCTCCGACGGTCGCGAGGATCACCAGGCCGACGAGCATCACCAGCCCGCCGGCGGTGGTGACCATGAGGGCTTGCAGTGCGGAGGCGCGGCTCGTGCGCTGCTTGAAGGCGTGCGCGATCAGGAGGAAGGAGAAGACGGTGGTCGCCTCCCAGAAGATGAAGAGCAGGTAGACGTTGTCGGCGAGGACGAGGCCGAGCATGCTGGCGCTGAAGCCCAGGAACACGGCGCCGAAGCGCTCGATGCCTTCTTCGCCGTCGTCGAAGTAGTTTCTGCAGTAGACGAGCACCAGGGCGCCTGCCCCTGTGACCAGAAGTGCGAAGAGCCAGCCGATCTGATCCATGCGCAGCGTCAGTTCGAGGCCAAGTTGCGGCAGCCAGCTGAGGCGTTCGGTCACGGGCGGCTGGTCGAAGCCGAGCGGAAGCAGCACGAAGAAGGCGGCCGCAGGTGCGGCTGCGGCGACGAGGAAGCCGTTGCGGCCCATTCGCCGGAGTACGGGGTAGATCAGGAGAGCCGAGATGGAGAGCGCGAGCAGGAGCGTCGCGAGCATCCCCATCCGCGTCCTCCGTTCCGACCTGTAAAACTATCCCGACCAGTCTATCGGAGCGGATCCCGCAGAACTCGCCTCGTGACGGGAACGTGTCCGAAAACGAAGAGCGCGCGAAACGAAAAAAGGGGCCGACCTTGCGGTCGACCCCTTTTGAAAAAGAGTCCGGCGGTGTCCTACTCTCCCACACCCTCCCGAGTGCAGTACCA
>JBEBTD010000103.1:0-8136 GCA_040393965.1 Leucobacter soli
AGATAACGGTACCGGCTCGACCACCTCGCGGCAAGCTCCGGCGGGCAACGCGCCGACTACCCTGCGGCCGCGTCCCAAGGCTCTGGGGTCGCGCACGAACGCCGGTCATGTCTTTCGCATGTCCGGAACATCCGTTGCGATTGTCCCCCTGCGGGAAGTTTTTGAGACGAGAGTCCGCGAAGGTAGCATGGCCCGAAGATCCAACCCCTACGAAGGAGTATCGAGTTGCGCAGAGCTTTCGGACTGCCCGCCGCGGCGGGCGCCGTGACCGCGTTCGCCCTGGCGTTCTCAGGTATCGTCGTCGCGCCGGCGACGGCTGTCGCGGATCCCGCGGATCCGCCCGCCCTGGAACTGACCGATGTAACACCGGGCACGATGGACACCGGTCAGGAGATCCTCGAACCGGAAGCTTCCGAAGCCTTGGAGCCGGAATCGACCGAAGGCGCGAACCTCTCAGAATCCGGGGAGCCGACAGCAGAGCAGCCGGCAGCGCCCGCGGATCACGATTCCGAGTCGGAGGACGCGGAGCAGACGCCGCAGCAGTTTGGGGCCGAGACCTCTGCCACCGCTTCTGCAGCGCAATCGGCCGAGACACCGCAGCCGGATGCGAACGAGATCGGCAGCGTATCCCCGTTCTCGGGCGCTTTCACTCGGCTCGCGGGCGCCAACCGCTACTCGACATCGATCAAGATCTCCCAGCGCTACGAGGCCGGAGTGCCCGCAGTGTTCATCTCCACCGGCGCGAACTTCCCCGACGCCCTCTCCGCAGCCGCCGCAGCAGCCGGCCTGGGCGCTCCCCTGATCCTGAGCGCACCCGAAGGACTGAGCGGCGCAACGGTCTCCGAGATCAAGCGCCTCCGTCCGAAGGCCGTCTACATCGTCGGCGGTACCGGAGCGGTGAGCAAGAAGGTCGAGCAGCAGGCCACCGCCGCAGCGGGTGTAAAGGCGTCCCGGGTCGAGGGCGGCAATAGGTACAGCACCTCGCAGAGGCTCGTCGATCGCTTCTTCACTCGTGCCGACTTCGCGGTCATCGCTACCGGTAGCGGCTTCGCGGATGCGCTCGCAGCGAGCGGCGTGGCCGGGGCCAAGCAGGCACCGGTGATCCTCGTCGATGGCGCGAAGGGCAGCGTGCCGGCCTCCGTCATCTCCCAGCTCACGAAGCTGGGCACCAAGACGGTGCTGATCGCAGGCGGCGCGGGCGCGGTCTCCGTCGGCATCGAGAATCAGCTCAAGAACGCAGGGCTGCGCGTCGACCGCAAGGGCGGCGCCGATCGCTACGCCACCGCGGCGCTGATCAATGCGGCCTACTTCCCGAGCGGATCGGCCGACATCGCGTTCATCGCGACGGGTGCGAGCTTCCCGGATGCCCTCTCGGGCGCAGCCCTCGCCGGTCGGATCGGCGCCCCGCTCTACACGACCACTCCGACGTGCATGCCGAGCGCGGTGGCCGACGCGGTCGGCGCCCTCTCCCCCAAGCAGAGGGTCGTGTTCGGCGGCACGGGGGCGGTCGGCGACTCCTCCGCCAAGGGCACCAAGTGCGTGGCGCCGAAACCGAAACCGACTCCGAAGCCGCAGAGAGCTGCTCCAAACTACGACGGTAGTTGCCCTGCCGGATACCCCATCAAGGGCAACCACAGCCGATACGGGGACTGGATCTATCACGTTCCCGGTGGTCAGTACTACAACGCCACGGATCCCGAAGAGTGCTTCGCAAACGAAGCCGCCGCCCGCGCAGCCGGGTATCGGGCTTCGAAGCGCTGACCCGACAGCCCCGAATGGGTCCTTCCGGAAATCGGAAGGGCCCATTCGCGCGTTCCCTTCCGTACCCGGCGCGGCCGGACAGAAAGCACCCTCTTGCAAACCCGACGGAGGCGACAAGTGCCCGGCCGAGGGTGAGCGGAAGGCCCGCAGAAGAGACCGGCCGCCGGGTCTGCGTCGGGAGGCGGTCGGGGACGCGAGAGAACGTCAACGACGGAGGCGGAAGCACACCGGCGAGGCCGCGGAGTCTGAGAGAATAGGGGAATGACCGAGACACCGGCCGACTTCGCCGCGCAGGGGGCGCCCCGAAGCGATGCCCCGATCGCGAACGGCGACGTGTGGGTGGTGATCCCCCTCTACAACGAGGCCACGGTCATCTCGCAGGTCATCGAGGGCCTGCTGCCGAGCTTCCCGAACGTGGTCTGCATCGACGACGGCTCGCGTGACGGCAGTGGCGCGCTCGCCAAGCGGGCGGGGGCGAAGCTCGTCACTCATCCCATCAATCTCGGCCAGGGCGCGGCGCTGCAGACCGGGTTCGAGTACGCCCTCGAGCGGGGCGCCCACTACGTCGTCACCTTCGATGCGGACGGCCAGCACCGGGTGGAGGACGCCCGGGCGATGGTCGATCGCGCCCGCGACGAGGATCTCGCGATCGTCTTCGGATCGCGCTTCCTCGACGACCGGACCGACCCCGGTCTCATGAAGAAGATCGTGCTCAAGACGGCGGTCGCGTTCACCAACTGGACGACGCACACGAAGCTCACGGACGCGCACAACGGCTTGCGCGTGATCCGCGAGGACGCGCTGCGCACCGTCAACCTGAAGCAGGACCGCATGGCGCACGGCACCGAGATCATCGTGCAGCTCGGCCGCAGCGGGCTGCCCTACGCCGAGCAGCCCGTCGAGGTGCTCTACACCGACTATTCGAAGGCCAAGGGCCAGTCGCTGCTCAACTCCGTCAACATCCTGATCGACCTCATCATCCGGTAGGCACGCATGACGCTCTTCCAGTTCCTGCTCATCGCCGGCATCGTCATCGCCGCCGTGCTCGCGACCCGCTTCCTGCGCGGCGAGCGGTCGCTCGCGATCAAGCGCATCTTCGCCCTGCTCGGCGCGGGCGCCGCCGTGCTCGCGATCCTCTTCCCCGAGGTGCTCACCGCGATCGCCAATTTCTTCGGCATCGGCAGGGGCGCCGATCTGCTGCTCTACGTCTCGATCATGGGCGGCCTGCTGTTCGCCGTCTCGATCGTGCGGTCGAAGGCCCGCGCCGACACCAGGGTCACCCAGCTCGCCCGCGCGGTCGCGCTCATGGAGGCGCGCCTCGCCGAGCAGCAAGCGCAGAAGCCGTCGCCCTCGGACGATGGCGGCCACGACTCAGCCGGCTCTGACAGAAGCGGAGAATCAGCATGACAATCAGGATGGGCATCATCGGGCTCGGCATGATGGGCCGCCACCACGCCCGCGTGGCACGAGAGATCGAAGGCGTGGAGCTCGTCGCCGTGGCCGATGCGATGGGCGACCCCCACGGCGTCGCCGGCGGACTGCCCTTCTACGACTCCGTCGAGGGGCTGATCGGGCACGGGATCGACGCCGCAGTCGTGGTCGTGCCGACGCAGTTCCACGAAGAGGTCGGCGTCACGCTCGCCGAGGCCGGCGTGCACGCGCTCATCGAGAAGCCCATCGCACACTCCATCGAGGCGGGCGAGCGCCTCGTCGAAGCCTTCGAGAGCCGCGGCCTCACCGGCACCGTCGGGCATGTGGAACGCTTCAACCCGGCGCTCATCGAGCTGCGCAAGCGTCTCGAACAGGGCGAACTCGGCGAGGTCTACCAGATCCACACCCGACGCCAGGGCCCGTTTCCGGCGCGCATCGCCGACGTCGGAGTGGTCAAGGATCTCGGCAGCCACGACATCGATCTGACCGCCTGGCTCGCGAAGTCGAGCTACACCGAGGTCGCCGCGCAGACCGCGTTCCGCAGCGGCCGTCAGCACGAGGACATGGTCACGATCTCGGCGAAGCTCTCCAACGGCACCATCACGAGCCACCTCGTCAACTGGCTGACCCCGTTCAAGGAGCGCCTGACCCTCGTCACCGGCGAGCGCGGCGCCTTCATCGCGGACACCCTCACCGCGGATCTCACGTTCTACGAGAACGGCACGATCGACTCCGACTGGGACGCGGTCACGACCTTCAGGGGGGTCAGCGAGGGCACCGTCACACGGTTCGCCCTCGACAAGCGCGAGCCCCTCAAGAGCGAGCACGAGGCCTTCCGCGACCGCATCCTCGGCAAGCCCAGCGAGGCGGTCACCCTCGCCGAGGGGCTCGATGTGCTGCGCGTGTGCGAGGCGTCGATCGAGTCGGCGAAGAACGGGCGGAGCGTGAAGCTCGTCGCCGAGGCCGGTGCCGCCGGTGAGTGACCGGATCAGCCCGGCGGCGTTCATCGGCGAGGGCGTCGAACTCGGCGAGCGCGCGGCGATCGGCCCCGGCGCCGTGCTGCTCGGCCCGTGCATCGTCGAGGACGACGTCTATATCGGCGCGGGTGCGCAGATCGGCGCCCCTCCAGAGATGACCGACCGGCCGCAGAACGCGGCGTGGGCGGGCGAGCTCGCCCACGCGGGCGTGCGCATCGGGCGGGGCGCGGTGATCCGCGAGGGCGTCGTCGTGCACCAGGGCAGCTACCGCGCGACGACGGTCGGCGCCGGTTCGTGGCTGCTGAACCGGGCCTACCTCGCCCACGACGTGCTGCTCGGCGAGGGCAGCACCGTGAGCGCGGGGGTGAGCATCGGCGGCCACTGCGAGATCGGGGGCCGCGTCAACATCGGGATGAACGCGGTCGTGCATCAGCGCACTTTCATCGGCGGCGGCTGCATGGTCGGCATGGGCACGCCGCTCGCGCGAGACCTGCCCCCCTACGTGAAGGCCTACGGTTCCCCCGCCCGCATCCACGGCCTCAACAGCGTCGGCATGCAGCGGCACGGCATCGACGAGGATCAGATCGCGGCCCTGCAGGCCGCCTACGCCAGTGGCGACCTGCTGCTCGAGGGCGCACTCGGCGATCCGACCCTCGGCGGGCACGAATGGCGGGGCCTGCTCGCCTCCGACATCGCCGAGTGGCGGGCGCGGGAGAGGCGCCGCCCCGCGACGTCGAGCCTGTAGCCGCCGGGGCCGATCCTCGTCGCTCCTTCTCGAAGCGCTACGAGGTGAGCCGCTCCAGGTATTCGCCGTAGCCGCTCTTCACGAGCGGGGCGGCGAGCTCGGCGAGCTCAGCGTCGCCGATCCAGCCGTTGCGCCAGGCGATCTCCTCGATGCAGCCGATCTTGAAGCCCTGCCGCTCCTCGATCACGCGCACGTACTCCGAGGCCTGCATCATCGACTCGAAGGTGCCGGTGTCGAGCCAAGCCGTGCCGCGCTCGAGCACCTGCACGTTGAGGCGCCCCTCGCTCAGGTACTGCTCGTTGACGCTCGAGATCTCGAGCTCGCCTCTGGCGCTCGGCTCGATCGACTTCGCGATGCGCACCACATCGTTGTCGTAGAAGTAGAGACCCGGCACCGCGTAGTTGCTCTTCGGGCGCTCGGGCTTCTCCTCGATCGAGAGGGCCTTCATCTGCTCGTCGAACTCCACCACGCCGTAGGCGCGCGGGTTCGCGACATGGTAGGCGAAGACGACGGCGCCGTCGATCTCGGTGTGCTTGCGCAGGTTCGTGCCGAGGCCCGTGCCGTGGAAGATGTTGTCGCCGAGCACGAGCGCGACGCTGTCGTCGCCGATGAACTGCTCGCCGAGGACGAACGCCTGCGCGAGCCCGTCGGGCGAGGGCTGCACCGTGTACTCGATCGCCATGCCGAGGTGCGAGCCGTCGCCGAGCAGCGCCTTGAACTGCTCGCTGTGCTCGGGCGTGGTGATGATGAGCACCTCGCGGATGCCCGCCATCATGAGCGTCGACAGCGGGTAGTAGATCATGGGCTTGTCGAAGATGGGCATGAGCTGCTTCGAGATGCCCTTGGTGATCGGCCACAGGCGGGTGCCCGAGCCGCCTGCGAGGATGATGCCCTTCATGAGCCCGCCTTCCGGCCTGTCGATCGTACGGCCTCTCGGCCCTGGAAACTAGCGGCAAGTCTATCGCGAGCCGCCGACATGATCGCGGTGCCCCGGCTACCGGCCCGGGCCGCGTCAATAGAATGGGGCGCATGTCCGAACCCGCCGCCCCGCACGCCTCCGCCGGCCCCGCCGCCGCGCCCCGCATCGGCGTCGTCACGGTGAGCTACGGCTCCGGCGAGGCGCTAGAACCGTTCCTCGCGAGCCTCCGCGAGCACCACGGCGACCGCGTCACGGTGGCGGTGGTCGACAACAAGCCCGGCGAGGACGGGGTGACGAGGATCGCGGAGCGTGGTGGCGCGATCTACGTGCCGCTGCCTTCGAACCCGGGCTACGGGGCCGGCATGAACGCGGGTGTGCGGGCGCTCCTCCAGACCGCCGACGCGCCCTTCGACGCCTACTTCTTCTGCAACCCAGATGTCGTCTTCACCGAGCCCGCGATCGGCCAGCTCGCCGCCTCGCTGCTGGGCGATCCTCGGGCGGGCAGCGTCGGACCGCGCACCTTGAACGATGACGGCACCGTCTACCCGTCGGCACGCAACATCCCATCCGTCGGCACGGGGATCGGCCATGCCCTCTTCGGTCGCGTCTGGCCGGGCAACCCCTGGTCGCGCGCCTACAAGAACGCAGCGGACTACGACGAACGGCGAGCCGCGGGCTGGCTCTCGGGCGCCGCCGTGATGGTGCGGCGAGAGGTGTACGAGGCGATCGACGGCTGGGACGAGGCCTACTTCCTGCACTTCGAGGACATCGACCTCGGCTACCGCATCGGCCTCGCCGGCTGGTCGAACGTCTTCGAGCCCTCCGTCACGATCGTGCACTCGGGCGGTCACTCCCTCAAGAAGCACAGCGCGGTCGCCGAGCGGGCGATGACGCAGAGCGCGATCCGCTTCATGTCCAAGCGCTACTCCGGCGCCTGGCGGGCGCCGCTGCGCTGGGCGATCATCGCCGGACTGCGCCTGCGCGGCGCGCTGCGCTCCCGAGGCTGAGTCCGCTCCAGGATGCGCGCGGGTAGGCTTGTCTGAGCGCGTTCTGCCCTCGCGCGCCAACGCTGGGGGCGACACCTAGGAGGATCCGTGGCTCGCAAGCTGCTCGTGACCGGCGCCGCCGGCTTCATCGGCTCGAACTTCGTGCACTACCTCGTCGCGAACACCGACGACGTCGTGACCGTGCTCGACAAGTTCACCTACGCCGGCAACGAGGCCTCGCTCGCCGGGCTCCCCGCCGACCGCGTCGCGGTCGTGCGCGGAGACATCTGCGACGCCCCCCTCGTCGACGAGCTCGTCGCGGCCAGCGATGTCGTGGTCCACTACGCCGCCGAGTCCCACAACGACAACTCGCTGCACGATCCTCGCCCCTTCCTCGACACCAACATCGTCGGCACCTACACCCTGCTGGAGGCAGTGCGCCGCCACGGGAAGCGCTTCCACCACATCTCGACCGACGAGGTCTACGGCGACCTCGAGCTCGACGACCCCGAGCGCTTCACCGAGACGACCCCCTACAACCCTTCATCGCCCTACTCGTCGACGAAGGCAGGCAGTGATCTGCTCGTGCGCGCCTGGGTGCGCTCCTTCGGCGTGCAGGCCACCATCTCGAACTGCTCGAACAACTACGGCCCGCGCCAGCACGTCGAGAAGTTCATCCCGCGCCAGATCACGAACATCCTCGTCGGCGACCGCCCCAAGCTCTACGGCGAGGGCCTCAACGTGCGCGACTGGATCCACGCCGACGACCACTCGTCGGCCGTGCTCCGCATCGTCGAGGCGGGCCGCATCGGCGAGACCTACCTCATCGGCGCCGACGGCGAGAAGAACAACAAGGACGTGCTCGAACTGATCCTCACCTCGATGGGACAGCCCGCCGACGCCTACGACCACGTCGTCGACCGGCCCGGCCACGACCTGCGCTACGCCATCGACTCGACGAAGCTGCGCGAGGAGCTCGGCTGGCGCCCGGCCTTCCAGGACTTCGAGCGCGGCCTCGCCGCGACGATCGACTGGTACCGCGAGAACGAGGCCTGGTGGCGGCCCCAGAAGGATGCGACCGAGGCCAAGTACCGCGAGCAGGGGCAGTGAGCATGGCGAGCGGCGAGCGCGGCGGAGAGCAGACCGGGGAGCCGACCGGGGGGCCGGCCGGCCCGAAGGCGCTCGCGATCCGCGAGACGACGATCCCCGGCATGGTGCTCATCGATCTGCCCGTGCACGGCGACAACCGTGGCTGGTTCAAAGAGAACTGGCAGCGCGAGAAGATGGTCGCGCTCGGCCTGCCCGACTTCGGGCCGG
>JBEBTD010000104.1:0-8109 GCA_040393965.1 Leucobacter soli
AGAGATGCTCGATCTCAACTGTTCAACCCTAGCAGAACGGCGCCCTCGCACGCCCTGCCGCTCGGTCGACGCTACTCGGCGGGAGCCTCCTCGGCAGCGGCCTCGGGCGCGGGCTGGCAGACGGCGCGCTCCGCGAGAGCAGCGGCCTGATCCTCGGCCGTCCAGCCGACCTCGAGCCCCGCGATAGCGGCGAGCTCGAAGGCGAGCGCCTTCGCGAACGCGGCGCCCGCGCTCGAGTTGTTGAGCGCGACGACGACCGTGAAGCCGCCGGCCGGATCGTGGTAGGCGGCCGTGATGCTGCCGGTCATGGCGCCGCTCATGCCGTAGAGGGGCCCCACCTTCTCGAGGCCGAAGGCCCAGCCGTCGACGGGAGCGGCCTGCTCTGCCGACGGCTCCTCGCCCTCGGCGGGGGCCTCGGCCGCAGCCTCTTCGCCCTCCGCCGCGGCGGGCTCGGGCGTCGAGAGCGCGGTCACGAGCTCGGCACTGCCCTCGCCGAAAGCGCCCGACAGGTAGCTCTCGTAGAAACGCTTGAGGTCGCCGGCCGTGGTGACGGCCGCGCCTGCGCCGCCGAGCATCGAGGGGGAGAGCTGATCCACCGAGACGGGCTCGACGGGGACGGTCTCGCCCTCTGCTTCGCCGGGCACGCTGCACACGGGGGCGCCGCCGGACGAGGGGTAGGTGAGGCCGGTCATGCCGTCGCCGGGCAGGGTGTTCGTCGCGAGCGGGTCGACGGGGTACGTGCTGCTGTGCATGCCGGCGGGGCCGAAGACCCGCTCCTCGAGCATCGAGCTGACCGAGGAGCCCGTCACCTGGCGCAGCGCGCGGGCGAGCAGCAGCGCGCCGGTGTCGGAGACGTGCAACTCGGTGCCGGGCTCGGCGAGCGGGGAGTGCGCGAGCGCCTGGGTGAGCAGTTCCCGGTCGGACCAGGGGCGGGTCGGGTTGTTCGTGAAGATGTCGATGAGCGCGGGCGACTTGAAGTCGGCGAGGCCCGAGGTGGCCGAGCAGAGCTGGCCGTAGGTGATGCCCTCGAGGCCGACCTGGCGGGGCAGGTCTTCGGCGACGGCGCGATCGAGCGAGACCTTGCCCTCGGCGACGAGATCGAGCAGCAGGGCGCACATGACGGGCTGCGAAGCCTGGGCGCCGCGTATGGGCGACGACGCCTCGACGCCCTCCCCGTAGCCGCGCACGTACTCGCCCGAGCCCGTCCACACTCCGATCACCGCGGCGGTCGAGCCGCTGAGCTGCATGGCGCTCGCGATGGCCTCGTCGATGCTGCCCGCGAGCCCACCATCGATCGTGTTCGCCTCGTCGGAACCGCCGATGAAAGGGGTCTCCGTGCAGGCGCTGAGGCCAAGGCTCAGCGCGGCGAGCAGAGAGAGGGCGGCGACGCCCGCGCGTCGGGTGCGTTTGGCTGCCACGGAACCCCGATCTCTCGATTAGCGATTAGGCATAGAACGTAGCGAGTCTACCCCGGCACGACTGGGAGTTGGCGGCTCGCTGCGGCATTGCGACCGGGCGGGCCCGGCGGGGCGCGATCCTCGTAGCTCATCAGATGAATCAAGTGAGGTGAGGGGAACCTTACTAGCATGATCAACGTGAAGACTTTTGACGCGAACGTGATCGACGCGGTGACCGCGCACATGAACGGCGACCATGCCGATGACAACCTGCTGATCGCCCGGGCCTTCGGCCGCCCGGAGGCAACGGCGAGCGAGATGATCGGGCTCGACGGCGCAGCCGGCCTCTGGCGGGTCGTCGACCCCGAGGGCGAGCACGAACTGCGCGTCGAATGGCCCGCAGGTCCCATCGAGGAGCGCCCCGAGATCCGCCGCGAGGTCGTCGCGCTGTACAAGACCGCCTGCGAGCGCCTCGGCGTGACGCCGCGCGAGGAGCATGCTGCGCCCGCCCCTCACGCCGATCACGGCGCGCACGCCGCCCCCGGCGATCACGGCGGAGCCCCGCACGGCGCGCACCCGCACGCGAAGCCGGAAGACGACGGCACCTTCTCGTACGCGATCCGCACCGCCACCTGGGGTGATCACGGCGACAGCGAGGGCTCGAGCCTCATGGAAGACATCATGCGCATGCGCGCGAGCCTCGATGACTACACCGCGCTCGTTGTGCAGCACTACTACATGTACGAGGCGCTCGAACAGGCGTCGGAGCTGCTCGCGGCCGATGACCGCTTCTCCTCGCTGCACCCCGCCGCCCTCGTGCGGGAGCAGGCGATCGACGAAGACCTGACGCTGCTGATCGGCGAGGACTGGCGCGAGCGCATCGAGCCGGTTCCCGCGACGGCCGCCTACGCCGAACGCATCCGCCAGGTCGCGGCCGAGGGCTGGCTGCCCGGCCTCATCGCCCACCATTACACGCGCTACCTCGGGGATCTCTCGGGTGGCCAGATGATCGCGAAGCGCGTCAAGAAGCAGCACGGCTTCGACCGCGCCGGCATCGCCTTCTACGACTTCAGCGAGCTGGGCGACATCGCCGAATTCAAGCAGGCCTACCGCGCCGTGCTCGACGAGCTCGGCAAGGGCCTCGACGAGGCCGAGCGTGCGCGCATGATCGAAGAGGTGCGCGCGGCATACCGTTTCAACACCGAGGTGTTCATCGACATGGAGGCGAGGCGCGGGGCCGTCGCTGCCTAGGGTTACGCAGCCTGCTCCGGTTGCGGCCGGGGTGCGCGCAGCGCCTAGGCTGTACCCCGTGAACACCCCTGCGAAAAGCCCGGCACCGGCTGCGGCGACGCCCAAGGCGCCCAAGGTGCGCATCGCCGTCTGGGACAACGCGCGCTTCGTGCTCATCCTGCTCGTCGTAGTCGCGCACGTCGTATCGACCGTGCGCACGCAGACCGACCTCGGCTACGGGCTGTACACCTTCATCTACCTCTTCCACATGCCGGCGATGATCGCGCTGTCGGGACTCTTCTCGAAAGCCGACGCCTCTCCCCGCGCGGCGAGGTCGACCCTGCAGCTGCTCGTCACCTGGGTGACGTGGGAGACGGTCTGGGCGCTCATCCACTTCTTCGCGAGTGGGCGTGGCCTGCCTGAGAGCTGGCTCGTCGCGCCTGCCTGGACGCTGTGGTTCCTCGTCACGCTCGCGACCATGCGCATCCTGCTGCCCTACTTCGTGCGGCTGAGGCACCCGCTGCTGTTCTCGATCCTGCTCGCGCTCGCCGCCGGGCTCAGCCCCGTCGTGGGCACCCAATTCTCGGCTTCGCGCACGCTGTGCTTCATGCCGTTCTTCGTGGCGGGCTGGCTCGCGATGAACCGCGGCTGGTTCAAGGGCGACTGGTTCGCGCGGCCGAAGGCTGGCACGAGGATCGCCGCAGCCGCGCTGCTGGCCGTGCTCGCAGCGGCCGTGGCGATTCTCGCACCCCTGCGCAAGGAATGGCGCATCGACACCTGGCTCGTGTGGCGCGACGACTACGCATGGCTCTTCGACCATGCCCCCGTGCTCCGCTGGGCGCCGGGCGAGTGGTGGGCGATCGCCCTCGGCGGAGCCGGCATGCGCCTCGGCTTCCTCGCGATCGCGGCCGCCATGACGCTCGCCCTGCTGCTGCTCGTGCCCCGCGGGCACAGCATCATCACCGTCTGGGGCACGCGCACCCTCTACGTCTACCTGTTGCACGGGCCGATCGTGGCCTACCTGCGGGCCTCGGGCGCGGTCGAATGGTTCGGCGGCTTCGGCGCCGCCGGGGTGCTCATGCTCATCGGGGTCGGCGTCGCGATCACGCTCGTGCTCTCGCTCGGCTGGGTGGCGAAGCTGTTCCGGCCCGTGATCGAGCCGAGGCTCGAAGCGTTCTTCGCGCGCGACACCGAACCGGCTCCGACCCGCGGGTAGCACTCGGCTCCGAATGCCACCCGTCGGCGGTAGCCTCGAGGTGATCGGGGCGAGAGCCCTTCGAAACTCAGGAGGTCGGATGGGCGCGGTGAAGGCGGCAGGGCGACGCAGGGCGTTCGCCGTTCTCGCCGCCGCGCTCGTCTCGCTGCTCGCGCTTCCGGCGTGCGCCCCTGAGCCGGTGGCCGGCTGGCAGCCGCCGGTTCGCGAGCCCGTGGCCGGCGTCGAGCTCATCAGGGCGATCGACGAGAGCGGAGAGGACGAACTCGGAGAAGACGTGCAGCCCCAGCACCTCGAACCGGAAGATTCCGGACGATCGGGGGAGCAGGCCGTCGAGCCCGCGGGCGATCCGGGCGGCCGTCCGGGCGAAGCCGGCGGCGCGGGCGCCGGCGGCGGATCCTCGTCGCCCGTCGCGCAACCGCGCCCGAGTCAGCGCGAGCTCGGTCTCTACACGGGCCGTCTGCGCAACGACGACATCGGCTTCGCCGCGCGCTTCGTGTACGTGCCCGGGGTGCCGGAGTTCAACGCCTGGGTCGACGGCAAGCTGCGGGAGGGCATCGGCGCTGCCGGCGGCGGATACGCCCCGCAGGCGCATCCGGTCGAGGCGGGCCTCTCGGCGCGGGGCTGCGTGAACGGCTCGACCTCGTGGGCCGCGGCCCGAGTGCTCGCGCGCCCCGAGACCGGCCCGGCCGGCGGCAAGGGCACGGCGGTGACCTGCGAGGTGACGGGCGCGTTCGGCAGCCTGATCGAAGTGCGGATGCGCATCGTGACCGGCGAGGGCAAGAAGATCGAGAGCGACAGCACGAGTGTGCTCTACGCCGACGTCGCGAACGGCGACGCGGTCGAGATCGTCGACGAGTGGACGGACGCGGCTCCCGGTGAGCTGTGGCGCGCCGCCGTCGAGCTGCTGCGCCGCGAGGCGGGCGCGCTCAGCACCGCTCCGCTCGCCGAGCCCGGCGAGGATCAGCTCGCCCTCGCCCGCACCGCCCTCGAGGGCGCCCGCGACACCGAGGGCGGCGGGCTGCTCGTGACGATGCCCGAGGGTCTCGCCTCGCCCGAGCTGGCCGGCCTCGGCATGGAGCGAACGGAGCAGCCCGTGGAGGTGCTCGTCGAGCCCGCGGTCGCGCTCAGCTGGTCGAACGACGACTATCGTCAGCTGCACGGCAATCTGGGCGCGCCGTTCACCGCTCAGGTCGACCCGGTGCACACGGTGGCGATCGACTGCGCGCTGATCCCCTGCGTCGCCCTTACCTACGACGACGGCCCGAGCGACTTCACGCGGCAGCTGCTCGATGCGCTGAGCGCGGAGCAGTCCCGCGCCACCTTCTTCATGCTCGGGCGCAAGGCCGAGACGTACACGGCGACCATCGGCCGAGTCGTGACGGAAGGGCACGAGATCGGCAGCCACAGCATGAACCATCCCGACCTCACCTCGCTGCCGCTGCCCGAGGCCACTGCGCAGGTGCTCGATGCGGCGAAGGAGCTCGCCCGGGTCTCCGGCACGAGCGTGCGAATGTTCCGTCCGCCCTACGGCGCCGTGAACGCCGAGGTGATTGAGGCCGTGCAGATGCCCGCGATCCTCTGGAGCATCGACACGAACGACTGGCAGGCGCCCGGCGCCGAAGCGCTGTTCGAGCGGGCCGTAACGGCGGCCGACCCGGGCGACATCATCCTCTTCCACGACACCCACCTCGAGACGGTGGAGGCGGCGCCGAAGATCCTGCGGGGTATGCGCGACCGCGGCTTCGAGGCGGTCACCGTGACGCAGCTCTTCGACGGACGGGTTCCCGAAGGGCGGGTGAGCATTCGATGACCGGCGCGAGGGAAGGCGTGCAGAGCGGGGCCGCGCCCCTGGCGTGCGAGGCGGCGACGCCGGTGGCGGGCGAGGATCGGAGCAGGCCCCGTGCCTGGTTCTTCCTGCTGCTCTCGGCCTCGGTGCTCGTCTCGCTGCTGAGCCTCGGCGCGCTCACGGCGATGCTGCTGCCTCCGCTGCAGCGCGCGTCGGCGGGCGAGATCGTCGGGCAGGCCGGCGTCGACGAGGATCGGGCCTTTTCCATCGGCGAACGAACATCGGTGCGCCTTTCACCGGGATGGTCGGTACAGTCCGCCGACGAGGGCAGTGTGCTGTTGCGCTCTCCGGATAGGAAGCTCGAGGTAGTGATGAGCGAGCACGACGTCGCCGCGCTCGCCGCGGTGGACGACGGAGTCGTGCTCGAAGAGACCCTCGAGAACGGGGCGCGGGTCAGACACCTCACCGACGAGGACGGGTTCGCAGCCGCGCTCGCCCCGGAAGGCGTCGAGGGGGAAGTGCTCGTGCGCGCCACGGTCTCGGAGGGGGCCGTGCTCGCCGACTACCGCACCGCGCTCGCCCAACTCCTGCTCGGGGTCGGCTCCGCTGACCGGCGCTGAGCGCGTTGGCCCCGGCCGGTGGGCATGCGGGCTGATTCCATGGGCCCGCACGGATTCCGGGCCGGCTGCCCATACGGGGATGCCGGGCGGACGCCCGTACGTATGCCTGGCCGGCTGCCTGGCCGGCTCGCGCGAATCCGGAGCTCGGGCGCCTGGATCTCGGGCCCTCGAGCCTCGGGCGTCCGGATCTTGCGCGAATCCGAACCGCACCAACTCGCAGCTTGGCATTAGATGCGGCTTCGAGCGCTTGCAGGTCGCATCTACTGCCAAGCTGCGGGAGCCGGCGAAGGGGGCAGGAACGCGAGGGTCTGGGATCGTGTACCGGCGAGAGCGCGCCCGGCGAAGACGAGCCGGGTCTCAGCCGTTCTCGGGCACGAGCAGCTGGTGCTTCGCGAGCTCCCGGTAGAGCGGTACGGAGTCGACGAGCTCCTCATGGGTACCCTCTCCGACCACGCGGCCCTGATCGAGCACGACGATGCGGTCGCTGTCCACGACGGTCGAGAGCCGGTGCGCGATGACGACGAGGGTGCGGCCCGTCGCGACCGAGTCGAGGGCGTCGCGCATGAGCCGTTCGTTCACGCCGTCGAGGCTCGCCGTCGACTCGTCGAGCAGCAGGATCGAGGGCGCGCTCAGCAGCGTGCGCGCGATCGCGAGGCGCTGCTTCTCTCCCCCCGAGAGCATGATGCCCCGCTCACCAACCTCGGTGTCGAGGGCCCGGGCGAGCTGCTCGGCTGAAATGTCGGTGGTCGATGACAGGCTGGCCGCATCACCGAGAGGAGCGCCGATGCCCGAGTTCGCAATCGATCGATCGAGAAGCCCGCCCAGGTTCACCGCGCGCAGCACCCGCTCGCACGCCGCATCGCTCGCATCGGGGGCGCCGAGCAGCAGGTTCTCCCGAAGGCTGCCGGCGAGTACCGGGGCGTCCTGCTCCACGTAGCCGAGCTGAGCGCGCAGTTCAGCGCGATCCAGATTTCGCAGATCGGCTCCGTGCAGCGAGACGGAGCCTGCATCGGGGTCGTAGAAGCGCTCGATCAGGGCGAGAATCGTTGACTTGCCCGCGCCGGAGGGGCCCACGAGCGCGATGCGCGATCCTCGTGGAACCTCGAAGCTGACGTCGTGCAGCACGGGGGTCTCCACGATCTCGGCCGGAGCCGCCTCGACATCGCGCCACGAGCCCCTGCCGCCGCGAGCGGTCACCAGCTCGCGCGCGTCCACCCGAGTGGGGGCGGCTGAGCGATAGGTGAAGTCGACGTGCTCGAAGCTGATCGCGGGCGCGTGCTCTCGGGAGAGCTCTGCGAGCGGCGCAAGGTGGCCCGTGGGCGAGAGCTCGGCGTCGTGCTCGGTCTCGGTGGGGCTCGCGGCGATCTCCTGGATGCGGCCCAGCGCGCCGAGCGCCTGGTTGACGGCCGCGATGGCGCCGAAGGCTTGGCCGAGCGGGGCGACCATCAGGAAGAGGAAGACGATGAACATGACGAGCTGCGCGATGCCGATCGCCCCCGTCGCCACGCGATAGCCGCCGAGTCCGAGCACGACGAGGAACGACAGCTGCAGCGCGAGGAACGAGATCGGCACGATGAGCGCTGAGATCTTCGCGACCTTGAGGCCGAGCCGGTAGGCTTCCTCGGCCTCCGCCTCGGTCGCGAGCTGCTCCCGTTGCGTCGCTCCCGCCGCCCGGATCGTGCGGATCGACGAGATCGAGCGCTCCACTTGCGCGGCCAGATCGCCGACCTTCTGTTGGGCGCGGGTGACAGCCGGGCGGATGCGCGACGACACCGCGACGACGATCACGAGCGCGACCGCGACCACCGCGAAGGTGATGCCGAACAGCATCGGGTCGATGACGAGCATGCCGATGAGCGC